>JANYDN010000299.1 GCA_025363585.1 Verrucomicrobiota bacterium
GGCGCGCAGGCCGGCCGCGCGGAAAACACCGTCCCCGGTGCGCCACGCCGCGGGTATCGTGGCGCGGGCGGGGACGCCCGTGATTGCGCAGGCGGGACGCCCGCGACTACGTAGAGCGGCCGTCCCCGGCTGCGCAAAGAGCACCGTCCTCGGTGCGTCCCGCCGCGGGTAGCGGGGTACGGGCGGGGACGCCCGTGATTGCGCAGGCGAGACGCCCGCGACTACCGCAGGCGGGGACGCCCGCGCTACGACACGACCGCGACTGCCGCAGCCACGACACCCGCGCCGCGGTGCCGAGGCTTGCGTCGCGACCTTTGCGCGGGGGAGGATTTCCCATCCTATGGGCAATGTCCTGCGAGTCGGAATCATCGGTGGCGGCCTGATGGGCCGCGAGGCGGCCAGCGCGTTCGGACGCTGGTTCGTCCTGGAAAACTTCCCCGTGAAGGTGGAGTTGGTCGCCGTCTGCGATCTCCAGGACAAGTTGCTCGACTGGTTCCGGCAGGTTCCCGGCGTGAAGTTGCTGACGAAGGACCACCGCGAATTGCTGTCTCATCCCGACGTGGACGTGGTCTACGTGGCGGTCCCGCACAACCTGCACGAGACGCTCTATCTCGACGTGCTCGCGGCGGGCAAGGACCTCCTTGCGGAGAAGCCGTTCGGCATCGACCTCGGCGCGGCGCGGCGCATCCGCGACGCGGCGAAGGCGTCGGGTCGCTTCGTGCGGTGCAGTTCCGAGTTCCCGTTCCTTCCGGGCGTGCAGCGCGTGGTGCAGGCGGCGCGTTCGGGTCGCTTCGGCAAGTTGCTCGAGATCCGCTCGTGTTTCTGGCACGCCAGCGATCTCGACCCGACCAAGGCGGTGAACTGGAAACGACAGGTGAAGACCTGCGGCGAGATCGGCGTGATGGGCGACTTGGGAATGCACGTCGTCCACGTCCCGTTCCGGCTCGGGTGGAACCCGGTGCGCGTGTACGCCCAATTGCAGAAGGTCCACACCGAACGTCCGGACGGGAAGGGCGGGATGGCTCCGTGCGACACCTGGGACAACGCGATGCTGCACACGGAGGTCGTGGTGGACGGGCGGGAAGTGCCGATGCGGCTGGAGACCAAACGACTCGCGCCGGGCGCGACGAACACGTGGTGGATCGAGGTGCTGGGCACGGACGGCGGGGCACGTTACTCGACGGCGGAACCGAAGACGCTCTGGCAATTCGAGCGGGGAAAAGAACAGACGTGGAGCCGCGTGGATCTCGGGTTCCAAGTGCAGTTCCCGACGATCACGGGCGGGATCTTCGAGCCGGGTTTCCCGGATTGTTTCCTGCAGATGTGGGCGGCGTACGCGGCGGAGCGCGCGGGAGTGCTGGGCGAGCGTTTTGGGTGCGTGACCCCGGACGAGGCCGTGCGGAGCCACGAGGTTTTCGCGGCGGCGCTGCGTTCGCACGAGACAAAGGCGGCGGTGGCCCCATGACCTCCGCCGCCCCTGTGTGAAAATCTGGCGTCCGTCCACCGGCCCCGTAAGCGCGGAGGTTGGTTGAGTAGCGCAGTTCAGACGTTCTCCACGCCCACTAGCCGGACCGATGGTCGGACGCCGTCGAACGCAAAGCGGGCGGCGTGCCATGAGGAAACTTCCTCAAGGTTGAGAAAGCGAAGGGGGAAGGAGGCAGTGTTCAGTGTTCAGTGTTCAGTGTTCAGTGTTCAGTGTTCAGTGTTCAGTGTTCAGTGTTCAGTGTTCAGTGTTCAGTGTTCAGTCACCGGTCGTTGGTCGTTGGTGGACTTTGTTGCGGCGTGAGCGGCTTTCGTTGGTCGGGCGGAGCTCGTCGGCGATACCTATCTTCGGCAGTCAGACGCACCGTGGTTTTGGCCGCAGGGATTCCGGGGTCTTTGGTATCCAATTCCCGCGCGACACTTTTCCCCGGTGCACGCGCGAAGTGACTTCGCTAATCTCGTCCCGTGACCTTGCACGAACAGATGACCGGGATCGGACGCCAGGCCCGGGCGGCATCGCGGGGATTGGCGCTTCTCGATTCCGCCGAGAAAAACCGGGCGCTGGAAGCGATGGCCGCTGCCATCGAGGCCAGCGGACCGGCGTTGGTCGCCGCCAATGCGCTCGATCTCGAGGTCGGTCGTTCCCTCGGGCTTTCGTCCGCGATGCTCGACCGGCTCGCGCTCGATCCGAAGCGCATCGCCGCGATGGCGGACGGACTCCGCGAAGTCGCCGCGCTCCCGGACCCCGTCGGTCGCACCCTCGATGACCGCACGCGTCCGAATGGCCTTCGCCTCCGCAAGGTCGCCGTGCCGATCGGGGTGGTGGTGATCATCTACGAATCGCGTCCCAACGTGACGGCCGAGGCCGCGAGCCTTTGTTTCAAGACGGGCAACGCGACGATCCTGCGCGGCGGCAAGGAGGCGATGAACTCGAACCGTCTCATCGCCGACACGATGGTCGCCGCGGGCCGCGCGGTGCTGGGAGAGCGGTTCCCGGGGCACGCCGTGCAACTCGTGTCCACGACGGACCGCGAGGCGATCCCGGAATTGCTGTCGCTCACGGAGTACGTCGACCTGTGCATGCCGCGCGGCGGCGAGGGATTGATCCGCGCCGTGATGGCCTGTTCGCGCGTGCCGGTGATCAAGCATTACAAGGGCGTTTGCCACGTGTACGTGGACCGCGATGCCGATCTCGCGAAGGCGGAGGAGATCGTCTTCGACGCGAAGTGCCGGCGGCCTTCCGCGTGCAACGCGGCGGAGACGTTGCTCGTGGACCGCGCGGTGGCCGGGCGTTTCCTCCCGTGCGTCGCGTCGCGTCTCGCGTCGAGGAACGTCGAGTTCCATGGCGACGCGGAAGCGCTGCCGTTGTTGCGTCTCGGCATCGGCAAGCAGTCCTCCGTGACGCGCGAGGCGACCGAGGCGGACTACTCGACCGAGTATCTCGAGCAGACGATCAACGTGCGCGTCGTCGACGGTGCCGCCGCCGCGGTGGAACACATCGCGCGATACGGCTCGAACCATTCCGATGCGATCGTGACGGAGAACGCCGCGACGGCGGACCGGTTCCTTCGCGAGGTCGATTCGGCGGCGGTTTACTGGAACGCATCGACGCGATTCACCGACGGCGGGGAATTCGGAATGGGCGCGGAGATCGGTGTCAGCACCGACAAGGTCGGCGCGCGCGGGCCCATGGGGCTCGACGAATTGTGCAGCTACAAATGGATCGGGACGGGCACGGGGCAGGTAAGGGGGTAGGGGCCAGTGGTCAGTTTTTGCACTGCGACTTCATCGGGGATCCCGTGCCGTAACGAGGGCGTTGCGCGGAAACCGGATGCCGAAAAGCACGATGGCCGCGAGCGGGAAACTCGCGGCCATCGATGACTGAACACTGACCACTAACTACTGAACACTTGCTTCACGCGGGACTCGGCGCGGGGTTGCCGAAACCCGGCAACTTCGGCGGCACGGGCTTGATCACCTCGGGCAAGGGCGTGCCGGCCTGCGCGCCGCTCGGGGGATCGACTTCCTTCGGATTCACCGGCGGGGGCGTCAACCGTCCGGTTCGCACGATCTCCTCCACCTGGTTGCCGTCGAGCGTCTCGAATTCCAGCAGCGCCTTGGCGATGATCTCGAGTTTGTCGCGGTGGGCGTCGATGATCGCCTTCGCGCGCTGGTACGCCTCGTCGATGATGCGCTTGACCTCCGCGTCGATCTCCTGGGCGGTGCGTTCCGAATAGGTTTTCGAACGCATCATGTCGCGCCCGAGGAACACGTATTCCTGGGACTCGCCGTACAGGACCATCCCGAGCCGCTCGCTCATGCCCCAGTGCATGATCATCGCCTTCGCGGTCTGGGTCGCCATCTGGATGTCGCCCGACGCACCGGAGGAGATGTCGTCCGAAATCATTTCCTCGGCGATGCGTCCGGCGACGGCCACCGCGAGATCGTCGAGCAGCGCCTTGCGGGTCTGGCTGAGGATATCCTGCTTCGGCAGCATCATTGTCAGGCCCAGCGCGCCGCCCCGCGGGATGATGGTGACCTTGTGCAGCGGGTGGGTGTGCTTCAGGAGCACGTTGACCAAGGCGTGCCCGGCCTCGTGCCAGGCGGTATGCTTTTTCTCCTCCTCGGTCATTGCCAGGGTGCGCCGCTCGCGTCCCCAGCGCACCTTGTCGCGGGCTTCCTCGAGTTCGGCCATGCCGATCGATTTCTTGCCCGTGCGCGCGGCGAGGAGCGCGGCCTCGTTGAGGAGGTTGGCCAGTTCGGCACCGGAGAAACCCGACGTGCCGCGCGCGATCACGCTGAGATCCGCGACCCCGTCCAGCTTCACGTTCTTGGCGTGCACCTTGAGGATCGCCTCGCGGCCGCGGACGTCGGGGAGGTTCACGATGACCTGGCGGTCGAAGCGGCCGGGACGCAGAAGGGCGGGATCAAGGACGTCGGCGCGATTGGTCGCCGCGATGATGATGATGCCCTCGGTGGTGTCGAAGCCGTCCATCTCCACGAGGAGCGCGTTGAGCGTCTGCTCGCGTTCGTCGTTGCCGCCGCCAAGCCCGTGGCCGCGGCTGCGGCCGACCGCGTCGATCTCGTCGATGAAGATGAGGCAGGGCGTGTTCTTGCGGGCCTGCTCGAACATGTCGCGGACGCGGCTGGCGCCGACGCCGACGAACATCTCGACGAAGTCCGAACCGCTGATGCTGAAGAACGCGGCGTCGGCCTCGCCGGCGATGGCGCGGGCCAAAAGCGTCTTGCCCGTTCCCGGAGGCCCGACCATGAGCACGCCCTTGGGAATGCGGCCGCCGAGCTTCTGGAATTTCTTGGGATCCTTCAGGAACTCGACGAGCTCCGCGACCTCCTCCTTGGCTTCCTCGATGCCGGCAACGTCCTTGAACGTGGTCTTGTTGCGGTCCTTGGAAAGCAGGCGGGCCTTGGATTTCCCGAAGCTGAGGGCGCCGCGTCCCGCGTTCTTGATCTGGCGGATGAAGAAAAACCAGGCAAGGAACGCGATCAGGACGAACGGCGCGAAGTTCAGCAGGTAGGGCAGGATGCTGGCGCTGGACACCGCGCGGATGACTCCCGAGTCGAGGAGGAAAGTCTCGGTCGGCTCGGTCAGACGCGTCGTGATGGTGAACGGCACCAGGTTGGTCTTGCCCCCGTCGACCTCGCGGTACGTGCCATCGACCCTGCGCAGGAACAGCGATTCGGAGGAGTAGTTGATCTCCGCCTTCGCGATCATCTTGTCCCGCGTCAGCTGCATGAGCTGGGTGTGGGAGATCTCGCGGATCGGCGTCACCCGGGAGCGGCTGAAGAGGAGGAGGACGGGCACGAGCGCCGTCAACACGATGAGCACGACCCACGTGCGCGCTGGCATGCGGGGTTCTGGGGAGCGCTTGTCTCCGCTCGGAAAGTTTTCGTCGGACATGTGGCCCAAAAGCTGATCCGACCCTAACAGTGGGTTTGCGGGCACGCAACGGCGGGGGGCGTTCATTTTTCGGAAGGTATCCGCGAGGTGAAATGGGGCGGGGCGTTTGTTTCGGAGGACGCTCCGCGAAGGCGGATGCCGCGGTATGTGTCGCCCTCATTCGCGGAACGCGGTTCCTTCAAACTTGAAACTGAAAACTTGAAACTTCCCCGGCGCGAGCGGGACGTCCACGGCTACCGAAGGCGGGGATGCCCGCGCGACCGCACGGTCGCGCCCCGACTCACGGCTTTACACGCCGCCGACGGCAACGCGATGCTGGCCGCGCCCGCACCAAAGGGCACAAACCAGATCGAGCCATCCTTCGAGCCACCCGATTCCAGCCATGTCCAAAGTCATCGCCGAGATGTTGGTCGAGTCCGTGAAAATGGAGCTTCCGGACGTCAAGACCGTCCGCTTCCAGTGGCCCGCGGGCTACGAGCCGGACTTCAAGACGGGGCAATTCATCACCGTCTACTGGCCGCACAAGACCAAGTACAAGCGCGCCTATTCGCTCAGTTCGTCGGGCCTCGACCGCGGCCACTACGAGGTGACCGTCAAGCGCGACGGCAAGATGGGCACCAGCGTCGTCGACTGGCTCGAGGCCGGCGACAAGATGTTCGTGATCCCGCCCGCCGGGAAATTCCTCCCCGTGTTCGACCCGCCGGGCCGGCACCTGATCTGCGTCGCGGGCGGATCGGGCGTCACGCCGTTCCGCGGGTTCGTGCGCGAGGCGACGGCGCGCAACCTGGATACCCGGATCACGATCCTCTACACGGTGCGCACCACCACCGACATCATCTTCAACGAGGAATTCCGCGCGCTCGAGGCGCAGAATCCCCGCGTGAAGTTCCACGTCACGTGCACGCGCCTCGCGCCGGAGGATCCCTGGACCGGCCGTCGCGGACGCGTGACGCCCGAATGGGTGAAGAGTTTCGTCGACGATCCCGCGGCCACGACGTTCTACGCCTGCGGCACCAACGAGATGGTCAATGCGGTGGAGCACCTCGTGACGCACGACTTGGGTTTGCCCAAGGAACAGATGAAGACGGAGAAGTGGGGTTGAGACGGAGCGAGGGATATTTTTGAACAGAAGGCGAGATAGAGGATTGATCCGGATCCATGCAGGAGGATTTTCACGCCAAGGCGCCAAGACGCCAAGAACGCGGGCCAAAAGGCGCGATTCCATCGTGCCCATCACCGCACCGAACGGTGGGCCTCTATACCGGTTCCAAAAGCTTGGATCCTTGGCGTCTTGGCGTGATACCAAGTTTGGTTTTAATCGCATGGTTCCGGCTGAGAGAGCCGCTCTGAATGGGGTGGCTCTCTTTTTTACATAAGGGAACAAAGGGAACAAAGGGAACGAAGAACAAGGCGGGCCGATGTCCATGAGCGTTCATCGGCCCACTTCGTTTCCTTCGTTGCCTTTAGTAAAATCCCACCCGGCCTCTGCTCACTCCGTTTGCTCCCGTAAAAACCCTTTGAGAGTCCGGGGCTTTGGGTGGGCTAGATCTTGATCAGATAGTGAACGGCCGCGTTCTTCGGTCGCGTCTCGTTGCCACCGTGTGCGGCGGTCTCCGTGACGCTGCCGCCCTTGGTGTAAGGCCCTCCGCGGATCTGTCCGCCCACGGCATCCTCGGTGATCCCGATCGAAACCGGATGCGTGTGGCGTCCGACCGCGTCGCCTTGAAACGACCCCACGGAATCGCCGGTGTTGCCGCCGGGCGCGATGGCCGTGCGCGTGGCGCCGTCCGGGTCCTTCCCCGCGCCGCCGTCGACGCCGCGAAGAAAAACCCCGCGAAGATCGGGAACGCGGAATTCTCCGCCGACCTCGCCCGTTCCCCACGCGTTGCCGATGGCCGCGAACAGGGCCCGGAATTCGTTGGTGCGATACGCTCTCCCGTCGCAGGGCAACCAACCGTGACGGCGGAGCACGTCGGCATCCGGCGTTCCCGCATAGGGAACAATCGTGCCGGCGGGAACCAAGCGGAGCTCGATCTCGCCGCGCAACGCCTCGGTTTGTCGCGCGCGGATTTCCTCCATTCGCACGGACTCCGCTCGGATCCAGACGAAGGCCTCGACGGCCGAAAGCGCCACGCCGATGCCGACGCCGAGGGCCACCGCCTTCCCGGTGGCGCGACGACTTTGCGCCGGGCCTACGTCGCGCGACGCCGGATTCATTGCTCGCCCTTGAGGTGCGCCAGAAGGTCCGCGAGTTCCTGGAGCGACATCGTCTTCTCGAGTTCCTGCGGCATCATCGACAACGGCGTGATCTCCAGCCTCGCCACGTCCGCGCGCGGGATCGTCGCGGTCAATCCCTGCGCCTGCCTCAACACCACGCCGGACGCACCGTCGGAAACGAGCAGACCGGACACCGTCCGACCGTCGCGCGTCTCGCAGGCGTACTGCGCGAAGTTCGGCGCGATCTCGGCCTCGGGAATCACGAGGTGAAGGAGGATCGTTTCCTTCGACTGATTGCGGATCTCGAAGAGGTCGGGACCCACGGCCACGCCTTCCTGGTCGAGTCGGTGGCACGACGTGCAAGCGCGGCGGAATACCACGCGTCCATTCGTCCCGTCTCCCTTCAGCGCGAGCGCGGTCTTCGCGTCCTGGAAGGCCTTTCGACGGTCGCCCGTCACGCTGCTTCCCAACAATTTCGTGAACCGTTGCTGGATGCCCCCGTCGCGCGTGCGGCGGAGCTGCGTCCTCTGCTCGGGTCCCACCAGCGCGAGCGGCACGGTTTGGTTTTCCAGTGCCTCGAGCATCAGCGGATGGAATTCCGAACGCTCCGACAATGCCGCGATCACCATCTGCCGTGTGCGGATCGGCATCGGGTTCCAATTGGTTTCCTCGAGCAACGACCGCGCGCGTTCGGGTCGGCGCGGATCCGCCAGGCAACGGATCGCCGCGTCGAGCAGCACCGGGTCCGTCTCGATCCGCAACAGCCGGAGCACGCGCGGCTCGGTCTCGGTCGGATCGAGCTGGCGCGAGAGTCGGACCGCCGCCAGTCGTTGCGACTGGGCCGCGCCGGGTTGATCGAACGATCCCAGCGTCGCTTCCTTCAGGACCTGCCACTTCGACGCCGCGTTCGCGCCGGCTGCCGTCGCCACGAGATCGAACGCGATGTTCGTCGAGCGCGACGCGCCGTCGGTGAACGGCCCGAGGAGCGCGAGCGCGCGGCCCATGTCCGTCCCGGGACCGGAGAACACCGCCGCGAAAACCTCCGCGTGCGCGTCCTCCGGCACCGTGCGCCCGAGCAATCCGCCGAGGTCCGAAAGCATCGGCAGGATCGGGTCGTCCGGTTGCGGTGCCTGAGACAGCAACGCCGCGACGAACGCGCGCTCCTGTCCATGGACCGAACTCAGCACCGCCGTGCGGAACCATCGGTCGCGCCCGTCGCGCGCCGCCACCTGCGCCAACGCCGGGATCGAGAGGTTCGGCGCCACCTCGACGAGCGCTCCGAGCGACAACGCCGCCTGGAACCGCACCCGCGGTTGCTCGTCCCGCGCGCGGCTCGCCGCGATCGTCGCCGTCTCCACCGAGCGCGCGAGCATCGGCGCGCCCAGGCGCAACGCGGCCTCGCGGACTTCCGGATGCGGCGAGTTCAATGCCGATCTCAGGCTCGGGTCGTCGAGGCCGCCGAACATCGCCAGCGCGTGGAGAAACACCGAGGCCGTCCGTGCCGTCCGCGCGGCGCCGGCGCCGGTGCGCATCGGACCGACCATCGCCGCGGCGTCGCCCGATTGCCGGATCAACCGGAACGCCGTGTCCCGCCGCCACGAATTCGTCGCGCTCAGGTCCGTCAACAGCGCGGCGAAATCGATGCCAGCCACCACCGGCGCCGGCGCGGGTCCCGGGCCCGACGTGGTCCGCGCCCCCGGATCCGGCGCGCCCGGCCGTCGTTCGAGGGGCCGCCTCGGCGCCGGCGCGCGCTCCGCCTTCACGCGCCAGATGCGTCCGAGGTCCGAGCCCGATTTGAAGTCGGTTCGTTTCCGGATTTCCTCCGGCAGATAGTCGGGATGCTCGATCGTCGCGCGGTACATGTCGGCGACGTACAGCGCACCGTCGGGGCCGGTCCCGAGGAACACGGGGCGGAAC
>JANYDN010000300.1 GCA_025363585.1 Verrucomicrobiota bacterium
CGGTCCTCGCCGGACGCCTCGCCGACGCCTTCGAACGCGCGTGGACCTCGACGCGCAAGGAAGCGATCTCCGCGGACTCGGTCGCGTGGGACGTCGAACGCGTGCGGTTGCCCGTGGCGAAGCACCTGGACAAGGCGCGCATCGAATCGGCGTTCGCGCGTCCGGGTCCGCAACTCAACATCCAGGCGTCCGAACTGGCGTGGCTCGAGCGCGACGCCGCGGGACACCTTTCGGAGGTCGCGTGCCTGCGACTAGGCACCGTGCGCGTGCTGCATTTCCCCGGGGAATTGTTCGTGGAATACCAACTCGCCGCGCAGGCGATGCGGCCGGACCTGCACGTGGCGACGGCGGCGTACGGCGACTACGGGCCGGCTTATATAGGAACCGAGATCGCTTACTCGCAGGGCGGCTACGAGACGTCGCCCGACGCGTCGTTCGTGGATGGGTCGGTGGAAGGCGTGTTGACGGGCGCGGTGAAGAAACTGTTGGCGAAGTAGCGGTGGCGGCGTGGCGCGGGCGTCCCCACCTGCGTGGGTCGTAGGGCGGCCGTCCCCGGCTGCACAAAAGAGGGCGTCCCCGCCCGTCCCAGCAAGACGTAGCGCGGGCGTCTCGCCTGCGGTAGCCGCGGGCGTCCTCGCCCGCGCTGGACTTCGGCGGACAGCCCCGCCTGCGTCCCTGTCCCTCCAAGCCCACGGGTCGCACCGAGACGGTGCTATTTTGTGCGGCCGGGGACGGCCGCCCTACCCCTCGGCGAGCCGTAGAGCTGGCGTCCCCGCCTGCGCAAAAGAGGGCGTCCCCGCCCGCGCTGGGTTCGGTCAATGCTTCGGCTGGGCTGAGCTTGCACAGGCGTAAACGCAGGCGGGACGCCCGCGCTACGCTTGCCGGATCCACCGCGTCACCGCGGCGGCCACACCGCGATCGTCACGTCACGCTCCCTGCTCCCTGCTCCTTCCGCCGCGGTTGCAGGCGGATCGCCACCCCCAACGCGATTCCCAGCCCGGCCAACAGCGCGGCGCGCTGCCCACCCGACGTCGTTCCCGCGGAGACGGCTTTCAGCCGCAGGCTCATGTCCGTCGAAGTGTCCACCTGCACCGATCGACGGAACGTCAGAAGCCGGCCTTGCCGCGGCACCGCGGCGCGGATCGACGCCGGGCTTGGCACGGACGCGTCCTGCTGCTGCACGATGCGCTCGGCGAGCTTGGCCAACGTCGCGTTGTCGTCGGCGGAATTCCCGTCGAACAATTGCTTCGCCTCCTGCTGGGTATAATTGAGGTCCTTGCGGCTCCTGAGGTTCTGCGCCTGTCCCGGCGCCGCCGCCTCGCCGCCGGCGACGGACTGGCGGACGTTGAGGCCGACGACGGCCTGCTGGAGCTTGAGATTGTGGAGCTGGACGCGCGCGTCCTCGTTGAACGCCTGGTCGTGCGTGCTGAGTCCGAAGGCGCTCTGGAACGCGCGCCGCGCCTGCGCCGGGTCGCCCCGTTCGAGCAGCGAGTTGCCCTGCTGCAGCAATTGCTCCGCGGCCTTCGTCTTCGCCTGGTTGAAGGTGATCTCGCCCTGCAGGTACGCCTGGACGTCGAGCGAAGCCGGGGCCGCGACCTCGGTGTTCTCCTCGAGTTGCAGCGTTCCCGTCCAATCGGTCAGGCGCCATTTCTCGTTCAGGTACACCTGCCACGAGATGCCCTCGAGCGGCAGGTCGAAGCGCGGTCCCTGCAACGCGAGGTCGAGTTTGCGCGCGCCCGGCGACCCGATCTTGCTCGAGTAGAAAAACTCCACGGTCGTGGGTTGGTCGGGTCGCGATTGCTGCTCGAGCGGGATCAGGATCCCGTCGTTCTCGCGCCACGGCCACACGCCGTTTTGGTTCACGAACGCGAACCAGAACCGCGCGCCCGCCGGCAGCGTGAATTGCAGCAACCGCTTGTCGCCCGGGATCAAATCCATCCGCACCTGCGTGAGCATCACGCCCTCGTCGGAGATCACCGACGTCAACCCGACGGCGCTGACTCGGGCGGGAAGGAGTTTCGTGGCTTCGTGCCTTACGATCTGCAACGGCAGCTCGAACGCCGGCTCGACCACGCGGAACGCGAGGTGCGCGGCCGTCGACGGCATGTCCTGGAGCAACGCCCGCGGGATCGCCTGCCACTCGGCGGGCTGCAGCGAGGCGGGCACGACGTCGGCGCGCGCCTGCAACCGGCCGGCGGATTGGATCGCGACGAAGCCGCGTTGCAACTGCGCGTCGAGCGCCTGGATGCCGCGCGCGACGAGGTTCGTCGCGTTGGCCTCGAGCGGGCTTTGCCACGTGGCCTGCAGCAGGTAGCGCCCGATGACACGGCGGTGGAGCTTGATCTCCCACGTCTGGAGCCCGTTGGTGACGGAGCCCGCGACCGGGATGAAATCCGCGACCTGGTCGCCGCGGAAACGAAGTCCCTCGGCGTTGGTGGGCACCCGCACGCGAAGCGATTTGAGGCCCGTGTTCTCGATCTGGTACTGGAGATTCGCGGCGACGCGCGACTGGGCTTCGTTGATCGACACGTGCTGGAGGCCGGTCACCTGCACCCACGCGTCCACCTGCTCGACGTCGAGCGCGAGCGTCCACGCGGGCTGGAGGAGTCGGAACGCGAGCACGCCTTTCTGGCGGATGCCCGACGCGGCCGGATCCAATTGGGTGACGCCGTCGCGCGCGCCCACTTGCAGCCGCATGCCCTGCTCGGGCACCACGACGAGTTGGCCGCGTTGCTTCGACGCCTCGCGGATCACGAGCCGCGGGACGGGCACGCCCTTGCCGGCGCGGACCCCGGGTCCGGCAAGGCCGACCGAGAACGCCTGTTCGCCCTCCGTCTTGCCCTTGAGATGCAGCGTCACGACGCGTCCGGCCGGGCCCGCCAATTCCGTCCAATGGCTCAGCGCGGGGCCGCTCGCCGACTCGACCTCGAGTCCCGTGGGCAGCACGAAACTCAGCCGGAAGATCCCGGCGCGCGTCACGGACAACGCGATCTTCGCCGCCAACACGGTGCGGTCCTCGCCGAGCGAGAGCGTCTCCTGGGTCTCGACGCGCACGTCGGGCTCGACGGCCGAGGCCTTGAGCGCGACCGAGCCCTTGCCGTCCGCATGGCGGAACGCGCGGCGCAGCGTCGCGCCCGGAACCGCCTGCCGGAGCACGGCCAACGGCGTGGCGGGAAAGTCCTCGAGGTTGATCGCCGCGAGCGCGTCGGCCACGACCGAGTCCAACTGGATCTCGGGACCGCTCGCGATGCCTACGGCGCCGAGTTGTCCGGCCGCCCCGACCACGATCGGAAGCGATGCGGTGACCTCGGACGGAAGCGTCCCGCCCGCGACCTGCGAACGCACGACCAACGCGAACGGACGCGACTGCGCGGGCGACAACGCGACGCGGAGCCGACGCGTGTCGGGATCGAACCGCCAGACGGAGACGATGGGCGCGGCCGGGGCACTCTTCTTGTCCTTGGCGTCCGTCGCCGGCGCGGGCGCCGCGGGATCGGCGACATCGGTGATGGTCATTCCCGCGGGAATCTCGAGCACGAGTTCGGAAAGCTCGCCCTGGGCGGGACGCACCACGACGTGGTGGACGCCCTCCAGCACGCCCGCGGTCGGGGCGAAGAGATGGGCGACGTCGGCGAAGAACACCGCCTTCTCGCGGCCCGCGTCGCGCGTGCGCGGTTGCCACGAGATCCAGGGATCCGCGACCGGGCCGAGGACGAGGTTCACGACGGTCGAAGGCACCGGCGTCGCGCGGGCCTCGTGCCGGATCGACACGGCGTCGGCCGCGACGACCTCGATGTCGGGTTGCGGGAAATCCAACGCGAGGCGGTTGACCAATCCCGGACGCGTCGGCAACGCGAATCCGGCGACGCCATCGCGGCGCGACGCCGGCATCTGGTAGTCGAGCTCGATGTCGAACGTGCCGTCCTGCTGGGCCCAGAGCCGTTGCACGCGCCGGCGCGGATCGTTGCCGGGCACGAGGCGGAGCGCGTTGGTGGGAAACTGGACGCGGGTGAGCACGGCTGGCTCCGCGAGCAACGGCAGTTGCTGGTTCTTCGTCGCGTTCCAGCGGATGTGGACGGTGGAGAAGATCTGGTTCTCCTCGACGCGCGCTTCCTGCACGACGGATTCCGCGACGGCGGAATCGGGCGTGGCCGCGTGGGCTTTCGGCGTACCGAACCATCCCGTCGCCGCGCACAGCAGGAGCGCGGCGGTGGTCGCCACGGGCGCGGTCGGCGAGGGATCCGACGGTGCCGCGGGACGCGGACGTCGCGCCAGGATCGCGCGCAGCACGGGCACGGCGACGTGGATCGCCAGGAAAACCAGGAGCAGCACGAGCAACACGCGGGCGCCGTTCGGCAAGCGCAGCGCGGCCCACGCGAGCAGCATCCATCCGCCGCCGAGCGCGAGAGCGCGCACCGTCCCGCGGCGACGCGTCGCGGCATAGACCCACAACGCGAGCCCGGGCAACGCGGGCCACGCAGCGGCCATGAACGAACCGAACGAATCGCCCAGAGGCAGGTTGCCGAGATCGAGCGAGAGCGCGCCGTCCGGCTGTTGCACCGGCGCGAGGAACGCGAGGTCACCGGCGTCGTGGACCTCCGGTTGCCTCGTTGGTTCCCAAAGCGAGACCAACACCGCGACGGACGCGACGACCGCCAGGAAGGCCAACGCCAGACCGCCTTTGCGGCGGACGCCCGATTCGCCGTCGGCCGCACCGCCGGCCCAGCGCAGCGCGACGTTCGCGAGCAGCGCCATCAGGATGGCCGCGGCCAAGGCGCCGATGGCGTGGATCGGGGCGAGGCCGGAAAACGTGGCGAATCCCGAATGGTCGGCAATCCCGCGCACCGGCGCCAACGACCCGCCGCGGTACACGAGTCGGCGTCCGGTATCCGGCAGCACCTTCCATTCGGCGAGCAACACGGGCGCGCCGACGGCGGGCGCCACGGCCTGGACGCGGTCGGCCCGCGGCGAGCGCGACGCGAGTTTGAGATCGAGCGTCTGGACCGCGTTGGGATCCGCGCGCGGCGGCATCGGGATCAGGCTGGCATCGCCGTCCTTCACCGGCACCACGGTGGTGCCGTTGACGGTCGCGGACCACAGCGTGGTCGTCGCGGGGATCGCGAGGCGGAGATGCGGGTTCCCGCGGTTCTTCACGAAGTAACGCGCGTCGGTGAGCACCTCGCCGTCGCGGGAAACGCGCGTGGAAAGCGTGGCGCGGTCGACGACCAATCCCAACGTCTCGGCCTGCGCCAACGGGCTCAACGCAAGGCGAAGGTCGAACGGACGCGCGGTGTAGCGGTACGCGGCGAGGATCGGCGCGTCGAAGAACAGCCGGTATTCGGACGGGACCTCGGCGGTCTCGAGCGCGATGACGCCGGGCGAGACCTGCGTGGGCTTCACCTGGAATTGGTACGCGCTCACGACGAGCACGTGGCCCTGCTCGCTCTGCGCGTCGAGCGGACGCGCGCCCGTGAAGGCAAGCGTGTCGCCCTGCGCCTTGAACGGCCGCTCGTAGGTCGCGAGCAGCGTGTACGCGCCGGTGACGGGCGTGTTCAACGTGACGCGGTATCCGTTCGTGGTGCGCTGCCAGTTCCCGCGCAAATCCTTCCCCGTGAACTCCACGTTGAAGTATTCGTCAGTGAGCGAGACGAGGAACGACGACACCGGCGCGCCCGACACGAAGTAGTTCAGCGTGCTGCTTCCGTACGCGATCCCCTCGCCGACCGAGAATAGGTGGAACGCGTCGACCTGCACGGACTGCGGCAGGCGCTCGACGCGCATCGATGCCTCCCACGTGGCATCGGCGATGCGGAACGCGGCCTGGATGCCCGCGACCTTGCGCGGGAAGAACGCGGTCGCGAGATCGCCGAGCCCGACGGTGCGGTCCGGCGCGACGCGGAACCCGGCGTCGGCCGATACCGCGACGTGGCCGCGGGTGGATTTGGCGCGGAGCACCTCGACGCGCGGCAGGACCCAGTTCGTGGACGGCGCCGCGAGGTTGCGCTCGAGCCGGAGCTGGACGATCTGGCGGTCGACGATCGGCGCGCCGTACACGAGCCGCAGCTCGGCGTAATTGGTGCCCGCGGGTTCGCGGACGAAATAGTCGCTCATGCCCGCCGCGGCGAGGCGCGCCACCGAGTATCCCTTGGGAACGCGGAGCAACACCTCGCGCAACGGCGCCTCGCGGATATCGAGCTCGAACTCCGCGTCGATCGTCTGCTCGGTCTCGCCGAGGTGGTACGCGAGGAGCGCGGACACCCCGAGCTCGGGCAGGATGTTGTCGGCCTGCACGCGGAGCGCGTGGTCGCCTCCCGAGAAACGGAACACGAACCGCTGCGTGCCAGACGCCGACAACAGGCCGCGCGTCGCGTCGGTCTCGGGGAATTGTTCCGGCGCGACCTGCGAGAGGCCGGTGCTCTGCACCACCTCGAGGCGTACCGCGCCCTCGTTCACCACGCGGAGATGGCCGGCGAAACGCGTCGCGCCTTCCGGCTGGATTTGCAACGTGTCGACCGCGCGCGGGAATGCCGGCAGCTCGGCCTGCATCTGCACGACCACCGCGAACGCGTCCTTCTGCGGTTGGTTGAAACGCACCACCAGCCGGCGGTCCGTCGTCCCCGCGATCGCCTCTTCTTCCCATCCCAACACCTGCGGTCCCTGCACCGCGGTCACCTGACCGGTGCCACGGACACGCAGGGCGAGCCGCACCAATTCGCCCTGCATCACCTTGCCGTCGATCCGAGCGACCTGCCGCAGCAGGCCGGGACCGATGCTTGCCTGCGACAACATCTCCGCGGAATAGAACAGCTTGCCCTCGGCCTCGGGACGCGTCGTTTTCCACGAGAGACTCACGCTGCCGTCGGCGGGAAGGAAACTGCGGAACGCATCGCCGTCGCGCGCCGGCCGCGCCGCTCCCGCGAACTCGAACCGCGTGTCCGCCGGCAACCCGAGGAACGCGACGGGCTGCAACACCGCGGGCGCGACCTGGAATTGGATCTGGTTCCATCCGTTGCTCGCGCGCACCGCCGCGTGGAACCGCACGCGCACCGGGAACTCGCCCGGTTGGTCGAACACCATCTGGTATTGTCCCTGTTCCAATCGCAGCCGCCAGCCCGCCTGTCGCTCGAGTTCGCCAAGCGCGGCGCCGCCGGACAGCAACACCAGCCGGCCGCCCTTCGGATCCGTCACGCGCGCCGTCGCCGCGAGGGTGAATTCCGCCGTGCCCGACCCGAGTTGGCCTGTAAGGCGAAAATCCCTCAGCGTCACGCGGCCGGCCTCGGGATCCGCCGGCACCGTCGCCACCGTCGCGCCATACGCCGTTCCCTGGAACCGGAACCCGAGGACTTCGGGAACGCCGGCGGGCGCGTCGCCGCGCAAATCCTCCGGAAGGAATTTCGTTTCCAACGGGTCGAGTCCCGAGATGTCGACGAGCGTCGCGCGCGACTCCGCCGTGCTCTCGATCCGCAGATGGCCGCCGAGCAGCGACGCCTGGAGCGGCTGGAACGTCAGCAAGCGCACCGCGTTGGTGCCGTCGGGCACGCGCGTTTCCGCCTCGATGGTCACCGCCAGCGGCGCCGCGGGCTGCGTGAAAGGACGCGGACGCAACACCAGCGTGCGGACGCCGTTGGTCTCGCGACGCACGCTCCAGTCGAGCAGGCCGTCGCCCGTCACCGAACGGATCTCGCCGTCGCCGCCGATCGCCAACGGAAGTTCGCCGCGCGTTCCCTGAAGGATGTCGAACGTCGCGCGCACGACGTGCTGGTGGCGTTCGCGCCCGATCTTCAGCACGTGGCGAAGGCGCGTCGCGAAGAGCAACCGCTCGCTCTCGGCGGTCTTGGGATCGACGCGGGCCTCGATGACGAGCCGCGCTTGTCCGTCCTTGATGCCGCCGTTGATCGAGACGTCGTTGAGCTCGGTCTTGGTCTCGGCGGCGAAAGTGGGCGATGCCAACGCGAGGAACAGCGGAAGGAGGAGCGCGGCGAGCAGGCGGAAATCCACCGTCTTACGACGGCGGCCACGGCTCCGCGGCGTCGTGGCCGTCGCGGTGACGCGGTGGATCCCGGCAGGCGGTGGGGCGGCCGTCCCGGCTGCGCGAGCGCGTGGGAGGAGGCTTTCGGGAAGAGCACGAGGGATCTGGTTTCGGTCCACCGTCTCACGACGGCCGCCACGGTCGGGGCGAGGGTCCACCGTCTTACGACGGCCGCCACCTTCCGGGCGGGATTGGTCGAGGAAGCGAGGGTCCGCCGTCTCACGACGGCGGCCACAGTCGCGGTGGCCAGAAAGTCCGGGGGCGGTTGGGTTCGTGTTCATGGGCGTTGGGAAATTCATTTCGGCGCAAGGCTGCCGGCTTGTCGGAGCATCAAACCTAGAACGGCGGACCGCTGGTCGGTCGCACGGCTTTCGGGAATTCCATCGAGCAACTTCGAGAGCGCGGCGGGCGTGACTTCGCCGGCAAACGGGCTGCCGGAAAGCCACTCGGCGAAATCCGCGGCGACGGTCGCGAGACGCAGCGTCGTGCTGGCGCGCTCGATCGGCCGCGCCGCGCCATCGTAGGGAACGGTCCATTCGTGCTCCCGGTAATCGGACGTGCCGGGAATCTTGAAGCGCGCGCGGACGGTCGCCACCGGCCCCTCGCCGGCGGGATTGGTCTGGACGACGTAGAGCGCGTTGCCGGCCTCGGCGGCGGCGAGTTCCGCGGCGTCGACGGTGTTGTCGCGGAACTGTTGCTTCGTGAGCTGGTGCTTCGCGTAGCCGATCTGGCGGTACACCGTGGCGCGCCGCGGATTGAACTCCACCTGCACCTTCACGTCCGACGCCGCGACGTGGAGCGCGCCCGCCAATTGCGCCGCGAAATCCGTGGACGCCGCCGCCGGCGTGTCCAGGAAGCCGTAGCGCCCGTCGCCGTTGCGCGAGAGTTGCTCCAAAAGATCGTCGTCGAGCCCGTCCCAGCCGATGCCAAAGCAATCGAGCGCGACGCCGTGGGTGCGTTCGCGGATGACGGTCTCGCGGAGCGTCGCGGGCGAGACGTCGCCGAGATTCGCGGCGCCGTCGGTGAGCAGGACGACGCGGTTGACGCCGCCGTTGAGGAAATGGCGTTCGGCCGTCTTGTACGCGAGGTCGAGCGCGTCCTCGAGATTCGTGCCGCCCTCGGGCGTGAGCGACCCGATGCGATCGGCGAGACCCGACGCCTCGTTGCCGGGCACGCCGTCGGCCCACAGCCGCGCGGTGCGGGCGAAGGTCACGACGCTGATGCGGTCCTGGGGATGGAGCTGCGCGGCGAGGACGCGGAGGCACTCGGCGCGGATGGCGACGCGGTCGGCGCGTTCCATCGAGCCCGAGTTGTCGACGAGCAGGACGAGGTTGAGCGGTTGCGACGCGTTGCGTCCACTCGCCGCGGTCTTGATCGAGAAGCGGAAGACATCGCGGTCGTGCGCGAACGGCGCGCGGGCACGTTCCCACGCGAACGCGAGGGGCGCGTCGCCGCGCGGCTCGGGATCGGCGTAGTCGAAGGCGTTGACGAACTCCTCGCTGCGGATCGACGCGGGATCAGGCAAAGCGCCCTTCTCCAGCGTGGCGGCGGCAAGTTGGAAGGAGACCGCGCTGACGTTCAGCGAGAACGTCGAGAACGGGTTCGCGTCCGTCGCGATCTCGGGCTGCGGCTCGGGCACCGGGGCGCGCGTCACCGGTTTGCCGACGACGGATTGGTCGCCGTCGGAGTAGGCGGCGGGCTTCCTCACGGCGAGGACCGAGAGTTTCTTGAAGTTGGATTCAACCGCGCCACTCGGGTCGGACGTCGGCTTGGGAGCCGCGTCCACCTCGTCTTCCACCAGGGAATCCTTGGTGGCCAAGGCGAGCGAGCGCCGCGATTTCGTCGCGTCGACCAGCGCGAGCGCGCTCTTCGCGCTTCGCTCGGAATCGTCCTGAGCGACCACGGCGAACTCCTTCGTGGCATTGTCGGCTTTTCCCGCCTCGATCGACTCCCGGACGCTTTCAAGACGGTTGGCGCGCACGCTGCCGTCCTTGTTCCCCCCGAGAATCTGGAAACCCTCGGTGGCGGCCGCTTTGTCCGTTGCCGTTGAAACCTGGCTCAAGGGGCGCTCGGCGGTCACGAGTCGTCCCAGACGGACGTCGGATTCGGCGGCGACCGGCCCGTTCACGATGTAGTGATCCGTCGCGGGGGGCGCGGCGTTCGCCTCGCCTTTGACCACCACGTCGGCGGCGAGGATCTGCGCGACCTCCGCCTCGTTGTTCAGCCGGGAAAACGTGGTGACCGTGCCGACCGAAGGCGGGACCAAATCGCCCGCGACGATCCCGGCCTTTAGTTCCACCGACTTTTGGTCGGCAACGGAATCGAGATCGCTCGCACCGGCCTTCGCGTCCGCCTTGAGAGTGGTTCGCGTCCCATCTTCCAGAACGCCGATGTATGCCGCATCGACGACGCCCTTGAACCCACGGCCGTCGGGGGCGATCGCGTCGAACGCCAGGTCGCCGCGGTTTCCATAGAAGTCGGCCGGGGGAGTTTTCCGGGATTCGGCGGCCTGGAAGTTGCCGGGCTGGAAGGCCCAGGTGTTTTGGGCACCGGCGAAGGACGGGTCCGGTTTCGCGCCCTGGGATTCGAAGAAATAGGCACGACCGCCGCCGGCCGCTGCACCGTTCGCGTTGCCACCGCCCACGACGCCGCCGAATCCGCCCAACCCGCCGCCACCACCGCCGTTGCCGGCGAACCCCGCGGCGCCGTTCACCGAAGGACTCGAAGCGTCGCGGCCGTCCAACGCGTCGCCATGGAAATCGTGAAGCTCGGTCACTCCCCGCGCCTTCCCCTTCGCCAACGATTCGGGACTGGCACCGGCGCCGGTGAACAGCATTCCCAACGCGGCAACCGGCGGCGCGGCGGCCGGTGCGGGTTCGCGCGGCGGCTGCACCGCGGGCACCCCGAAACTGAAGGTCCCCGGCCCCGATGCCGGCGCGGCCACGGTCCCGAGCGCGGGCACCCTCGCCATGTCGTCGTTATCCCCGAAATGCAGGGGGGTCGGAACGCCGGGAGGAACACCCGCTCCCGCGACGCCGCCACGACGGCCGTTGTCGCCACCGGCGACGGCGGGTTCCTCGCCCCGCGCCTTCGATTCGGCGTATTGCCGTTTCGCCTCGGCAAGGCGGGCACCCGCATCCCCCGAGACGCTCATGTCATACATGACCACCGCGTCCTGTTTCGCTTCCGCGGGCTTGTCGGTCGGCGTCGGCATTGCCAAGGCGAAGCGCGCGCTCGGCGGCGGCGTCGCGGGCGCTGGAGCGGGCG
>JANYDN010000332.1 GCA_025363585.1 Verrucomicrobiota bacterium
CTGGAAACTCCAACGCGTCCGCCACGAGGCCGGAAGCACGTCGACGCATCGCCTCCAGAACGGATCGAACGGACTGTAGTGCACGCGATCGCCGTCGACGGCGACGAGCGTCAGCCTGCCGCCGGTCGCCAACGCCACGGACTGAGGTTCGAAACGGTCGCGATGGGTCCACCACACAAGACCGATGATCACTGCCGCTACGAAAGACGCCCACGCGAACCAGCGTCTTTTCCAGACCAAGCGCCTTGTTGCTCGCACAACGGAAATCGCGGACTCCGGGGTCGGATCCGGCGTGGCGTGCGGATTCATCGCGGGAAGTCGGGCCGCGCGGTGAACCACACCGAACGCACGGGCGCGAAGGCGAGGTCGATGTCCATGGTCTTAGCGCCGGGGGACAGATCCAGATGGATGTCGGCGTACGAACCGAAGCGCTTTACTGGCGTGACGTCGCGACCGTGATCGTCGACGGCCCGCAGCACGACCACGCGTGAATTTTCCGGTTTGTTGTCGGGCTTGGAGAAAACCCTGAAGATCGCATGGACGTCGTTCGAAATGGGTTTGCCGTCGGGCGGGACATAGCGCCGATTCAACGCTAGAAACTCGACCCGGAGTTCCTTGCCGCGAAGTCGCGTCACGGTCGTCGGGTAGTCGAGTTCGTTCGGCGCAATCGGGAGGGCCCGAAGGCGCCACACCTCGTTGGTCGCGAATTCGTCGGCTGCGATTCCCGTCTCGTGGAGAAACCAAACCCGGAATCGCCACGGTTCGTCCGTGGGCAACGCGGCGAAGTCCCCACTGGGTTGCAGGAAGAATGCTTGGTTGATTTGCGCGCTATACAGGAGCCCATCGTTCTGATTTCCCGTGGCGTCGATCACGGGCCCAACGCGGATCGGGCGCCACTCGGTGGTTGGAATCCCGTGCTGCGTCGTCGAGAACTCGGCGTGGGCTATTGGTCCGGATACATGCCAGACCTCCGTCTTCCAATGCACCCGAAGCGTGTGGAGGGTGATGTCGATCGGACCGTCTCGAGCTGTCATGGGAAGCGGCGCGGACAAAAACGCAGGGGCTTGGGGGTTGAAGGTTGGATTTCGAATGGTGAACTCGGAGGTCGCGGTTTTCCCGCCGGGTGTGCCTTTGGTCAGCACAATGCGCAGTGTTTCGAGGCGCGTTGGCAAAGTCTCGAACCGGTAGGCAACCAGATCGCGTCCATCCCGAAGTAGATCCAGATGCAAATGGCTGGCGACCGCCAGCACGCGGCCGTTGGTGTCCACTATGGACACGCCGTCGAGAAGGATCTGACCCGGCGACTGAGGGTGCCGACTGACGAACCAAAGGCTCACGCTGTCCTTCGCTGTCGGTGGCTCCTTGAGAAGATCGAAGACAGGTCTGAAGGGCGTTGGCCGGCGCAGCTTCCAGCGCTTCGTCCACTTCTCGGGCAGTGTTCCCGCGATCCTCGCCGACATCGGATCGAGGGGATTGTGATGGAACTTCCCGGACTGCACCGAGACCAAGGTGAGCGGCGTGCCGTCGGGCGTGTGGATGTCTTGCGGTCGGAACGCATTCGGTCCCCAGTGTTGCCAGCCAACGATTCCGACCAAGGCCAGCGCGGTCAGGACAAAGGCCAACATCCACCCGCGGCTGCGGCGGACGCGACGGGACTTCGATGGCGCGGGATTGGATGGATCGGGTTTCATGCGATCGGTCGGGGCAATGCGATGGAAACATCCGGCGCCGGAATCGTCACCGATCTTCCGTCTCGAACTCGGCGACGATGGGCCGGTGATCCGACGCCAAGCCCCAGTCGCGTTGCACGTGGACGCGCGTGCCCCCGGGCACCCATTCGCGCGCGAGACCGCGGCTCAGCAGGAGATAATCGATGCGGCTATAGGTGTCTTCCTGGCCAAAGTGATGCGTCCACGCGATTCGCCGCGGGCGTTGGCGCGGGCCGGTCGCGGGCGTCGAATCGCCGTTGGGTTCGAAGGGACGCGTGTCCACCAACCCGCGCGCGCCGGTGCCGAGCACGAGCCGGATGGGGCGGCTTTCCTGGGTGTCGTTGAGATCACCGCAGACGAGCAGGTGGGCGTCGGGATCGCGTCGCAGGATTTCGTCGACGTGTTCGCGAAGCAGTCGCGCCTCGTTCTCGCGGAGTTCGGATTCCGCGGAGTCGATCGCGACGCGTTTCGATTTCAAATGCGCGGCAAGCACGACGATCCGGTGGCGTGGCGTCACCGCGATCTCGGCCTCGAGGAATCCGCGCGCGACCCGGCGTCGTCGGCCGTCGAGCAAATAGGAATCGTTGGTGTGCGTCTGAATCCGGACGATGGGGAACCGCGAGAGGATCGCGATCTGGATGTTGGTATCGGGCCCGTGGACGATCGCGGCGCGCGGGAGTTCGAGATGCGCGGCGTGGAGTCGCGCTTGGAGTTCGAGCAGGGCGGGCTCGCCGCCGACTTCCTCCAGCGCGATGACGTCGGGATGAATGGCGACGATCGCCGCGGCGACGTGGGAGCGCGAGGACTCCGGTTTGGCGCGACGGGATTCGGTGTCCGCGAGGAGGTAGTTCTCCACGTTGAAGGTGGCGACGGAGTACCGCTGGGCGGCGGCGAGTCGCGACAGCGAAAGAAGGAAAAGGAGGGAGGCGAGGACGAGGGAGCATGAAGCCGCCTTGGGTTTGGGCATGGCGGCAACCTAGAAGCCGGAATCGATGGGCCAACAGGTTTTTGCCGAAACGACGGGTCGTGTTAGCATGCCGCCCATGCCGAAACGTTCCGTGGCCCGATCGCTGCCGAAATCCGCGCCCCGCAGGCGCGCCACGCGGGTTGCGCCGGTCTCGCCCGCGTTGACCGCGGCGCCGCTCACGGACAAACAAAACGAGCGGGACGTGCGCGGGCTGCGGATCGACAAGGTCGGTGTCCGGGGCCTGCGGATCCCGATGAAGGTTCGGGACAAGGCACACGCGACGCTGCAAAACACCGTCGCGACGGTGGGAATGTTCGTGGATTTGCCGAAGGAATTCAAAGGCACCCACATGAGCCGGTTCGTGGAAGTGCTGAACTCGCACGGGAGCGTGGTCCACGTGGAGAACATCCCGGAAATGTTGCGCGCTATGCAGGAACGGCTGAACGCGCGGTCGGCGCATCTCGAGATGGCGTTCCCGTTCTTCCGCGTGAAGCGCGCGCCGGTGACGCGCAAGGAGGGCGTGCTCGACTACGACGTCCGTTTCGACGCGTCGTTGAACGGCGATGAACTGGACTTCGTTCTCACGGTCCGTTGCAACGTGACGACCTTGTGCCCGTGTTCGAAGGCGATCTCACGTTACGGGGCGCACAACCAACGCGGCGAGGTCACGGTCCAGGTGCGTTCGGACAAGATCGTGTGGATCGAGGATCTCATCGAGACGATCGAGATGTCGGGCAGCAGCGAGATGTACTCGCTGCTGAAGCGCGAGGACGAGAAGGCGGTGACGGAACGCGCGTACGAGAACCCGGTGTTCGTGGAGGACCTGGTGCGGAACGTGGCGCTCAAGCTGAACGCGCATCCCGACGTGACGTGGTACAAGGTGGAGGCCGAGAACCAGGAGAGCATCCACAACCACAACGCCTACGCGTGCATCGAGAAGGGGTAGGGGAGTTTCAAGTTTTCAGTTTCAAGTTTCAAGGGACCGAGGCGCATGGCCTTAGCGGGCAACGAAGTTGATCGCCGCATCACCGATTCGCCGCGGTACCGCGAGTCTTGAAACTGAAAACTTGAAACTTGAAACCGCCTGTCTCCTGCAAATGGGGACTTGTCTAGATCAGCGGTCTCACGACCGCAGCCACGACCTCGGCAGGCTTCAAACTGAAAACTTGAAACTTGAAACTTGAAACCGCCTGTCCCCTGCCGAGGGAGGCTTGTCTAGATCAGCGGTCTCACGACCGCAGCCACAACCTTGTCAGGCTTCAAACTGAAAACTTGAAACTTGAAACTCAGCCCGCTTTCTTCGCGTACACGTGCGTGGCGTGGCCGAAGAATGCCTCGGCGGCTTCCATGACGGTTTCCGACAGCGTCGGGTGAGGGTGCACGATCGCCGCGAGATCCTCGACGGTCGCGCCCATCTCGATCGCGACCGCGCCCTCGGCGATGAGTTCTCCCGCCCCGTGCCCGACGATTCCAACGCCCAACACGCGGTGCGTCTCCGGATCGACGATGAGCTTCGTTAGGCCGTCGGTGCGGTCGAAAGTCAGCGCGCGTCCGCTGGCGGCCCACGGGAACTTGGCGATCTGGACGGTGCGGTTCTGCTGCTTCGCCTCCTGCTCGGTGAGCCCGACCCATGCGACCTCGGGATCGGTGAAGACGACGGCGGGAATCACGAAGTCGCGGTTCACCGCCTTGCCCTCGCCCGCGAGGTTCTCGACGGCGATGCGCGCCTCCTTGCTGGCCTTGTGCGCGAGCATGATGCCGCCCGCGACGTCGCCGACGGCGAAGATGTCGGGGTCCGCGGTGCACATGCGTTCGTCCACCTTGATGAATCCCTTCTCGTCGCGCTCGACCTTGGTGTTCTCGAGTCCGAGGTCCTGGGCGTTGGGCACGCGGCCGACCGACACGAGGACGCGGTCGTAGAGTTCGTCGAGCTTGCGTCCCTCGAACTCGCTGTGGACGCGGATCTGTTTGCCGGCGGTGGTCATTTTCTCCACGCGGGCGCTGAGCCGGATCTCGGCGAAGGCCTTGCGGGCGCGCGCCGCGACGGGGCGGGCGAGATCGGGATCGGCCCCGGCGAGGATCGAGGGCAACGCCTCGATGACCGTGACCTTGGAGCCGAGCGACGCGTACACCGAGCCGAGCTCCATGCCGATGTATCCGCCGCCGATGACGAGGAGCGTCGGGGGAATATCCGGGAGATCGAGCGCCTCGGTCGAGGTCATGACGCGCGGGTTGCCGAGGTCGAAGGCCTTGGGCAGGGCGGGGCGGGAGCCGACGGCGAGGATGGCCTTCTCGAATCGCACGTAGCGCTGGCCCTCGGCGGACTCGATGCGGACGAGGCGCGATTCCTCGAAGTGCGCGATCCCGTGGATGACGGTGACGCCGCGCATGCGGGCGAGGCTGGCGATGCCCTGGCCGAGCTTGGTCAGGATGGATTCCTTCCAGGCGCGGAGTTTGTCCACCTCGATGCGCGGCTCGCCGAGCATGATGCCGCGGTGCGCGGCCTCGCGGGCCGTGTCCACGAGGTGAGCGGCGTTGAGCAGGGCCTTGGAAGGGATGCAACCGCGGTTCATGCAGACGCCGCCGAGACGCGGGTCGCGTTCGACGAGCACCACCTTGCGGCCAAGATCGGCGGCGTAGAAAGCGGCGGCATAACCGCCGGGGCCGGCGCCGATGACGAGGACTTCGGTCTGGAGCGTATCCATGGATTGAAAGGGCAAGCCGGCTCAGAGCCGCACGGCCGATTCCTGGAAATCCGCGATGGCGGAGACAAGGTCCACCGTGAACCGCGCCGCGGCGCCGCCGTCGATGACGCGGTGATCGTAGCTGACGGTGAGCGGGAGCAACGGGCGCGCCTCGATGCGGCCGTCGTCGAGCACCACCGGTTTCGGACGGCTCTTTCCGAGACCGAGGATCGCCACCTCGGGTTTGTTGATGATCGGAGTAAAGTGTCCGCCGCCGATGGCGCCTTGGTTCGAGACGGTGAACGAACCGCCCTTGAGATCGTCGACGGTGACCTTGCGGTCGCGGGCCTTGGTGGCGATGGCGCCCAGTTCCTTCGCGAGTTCGAGCAGCGATTTTTTGTCGGCGTCGCGAATGACCGGGACCAAAAGGCCGGCATCGGTGTCGACCGCGATCCCGAGATGGATGTACTGCTTGAGGACGAGCGTTTCGGCGACCTCATTGACGCTGGCGTTGAAGCGCGGGTGGCGTTTCAGGACGGAGGCCAACGCGTGGAGCAAGAACGGCGTGGGCGTGAGGCGCGCGCCGGCTTTCTCGTACGCGTCCTTGTACTTCGCGCGAAGCGACTCGATGCGGGAAAGGTCCGCCTCGTCGAACTGCGTGACGTGCGGGAGCGAGACGGAATTCTCGACCATTCGCGCGGCGATGACCTTGCGGATGGCACCGAGCGGTTCGCTGGTGACGGGACCGAACTGCGAGAAGTCGACGTTGACGGGCTCGAAGACGTATCCGCGCGGTTCGTCGCCGTAGCGTCCGGCACGCGCGACCTTGCGCTCGAGACGGGCGACATACCGGCCGAGATCCTCGACCGTGACGCGTCCATGGGAGGCAGCGGGACGGATGGATGAAAGCTTGATGCCGAGGTCGCGCGCGATCTTGCGCACGTAGGGCGATGAGGGAGGGACCGGGCCCGTCTCGGCGCCGTCGTCCGCGGGGAAATCGTCGTCATCGTCGTCGGCCGCCGGGGCGCCCGGACGGGACGGTGCCGTGGGTTTGCCCGCGGCCGGCGCGGGGGAGGGGGAAGAGGGTTGGGTCGCGGAAGCGGCGCCCTCGAGGACCAGGATCACGGTGCCGGGCGCGATCTTTTGTCCTTCCTTGACGCGGACCTCCGTCACCTTGCCGGCGGACGGCGAGGGAACGGGGGCGATTGCCTTTTCGTTCTCGATCTCGAGCACGGTTTGGCCAACCGAAACGGCGTCGCCGGGTCGAACCAGAATGCTGACCACGACGGCGCTGGCGCTTTCGCCGATCTTGGGAAGTCGTACCTCCATATAAGCCGGCGCAACGTGTTGTAGGTTCGGCAAAGTGAAAAGGACTTTTTCCGTCTGGTTCCAAGTTGGCGGGATTTGGGCACCACGCGCTTGAAACTCCCGCGCATCCGGACCGCGTCGGAACCCCTTCGACGCGTGCCATGGCGTCCGAGTCCCCGTGCGCGACGACGATTGGGTGGCGTTCGTCGCAATAGGCATCCATGGATTCATAACAAGGGTGCAAGTCGTTGCACCGGGGTCCGAAAACAGCATAGGTTCGCCGGATGGAATGCCCCGTGGCACCACCGGCAATCTCGGTGGTGACGGCGACTTACCATCGGAGTGCCGCGCTGCGCTGCGCGATCGAAAGCGTTAGGGGACAAACCAGGGGGGACTGGGAGCACTGGGTGGTGGGCGACGCATGCACGGATGACACCGGGCACGTCGTCGAGTCCATCGGCGACCCGCGGGTGCGGTGGCACAATTTGCCCGGCAATTGCGGCGAGCAATCGGGTCCGAACATGGAGGGGACGCGGCGCGCGCGGGGCAAGTACCTCGCGTTCCTGAACCACGACGATCTCTGGCTTCCCGACCATCTGGAATTGGCGGTTCGAGCTCTGGAAACGTCCGGCGCGGATCTGGTGTTCGCGTTGGCGTTGCAGGTGGAATCGACCGGGCAAAAGATTCTCCACAATTGGCCGCCCGACCTCGGTTACTCGCCCGAGATGTTCATCCCGGCCTCGAGTTGGGTTTTCCGGCGGGAATTGTTCGATCGGATCGGACCGTGGCGTCCGGTGCGCGAACTCCGGAATTTCCCCTCGCAGGAATGGCTCTTTCGGGCGTGGCGTTCGGGCGCGTCGATCCGCGCGTTGCCGTTGGTGACGTCGGTGTTCATCCCGAGTCGCGGACGCCGGGATTGCTACGTGGGCAACCAAGCCGCGGAACAGGAAGCGTGGCTCGCGCGCATCCGCTCCACGCCGCGGCTGCGCGAGGAGTTGACGGTGGAAGCGCTGTTCGGCCCCGCGCCCCGCCGGGATCCGGTGGTTCCCGAAAGCCTCGGGATCGGCGAGCGATTGCTACGCGCCCGGAAGCATTATGTCTGGAAACTCCGTCGGGGATTGGCCGTCCGCATCGCGCGGTGGACGCGTGGTCATCCCACCGAATGGGAAGTCCGGCTCGGTGGCGGCTCCGCGACCGAAAGCATTTCGCGGCTCCGGAAAAGCCGCGGCCTTTCACCCCTTTGAACCCTTTTATGGAATCCAACCAATCCACCACCGGCGTCCAGCCCGAGCCCCCCGAATGGGAGCCGCTTCCCGGCGCTGTCCGCGACGGGCAAAGCGTGACCCGCGAATGGCAAAGCCTGCAGCCGCTGATCGACGGAGTCGTCGTGAAGGAGGTGCGCAACGTCACGAAGGACAACGGGATGCTCACCGAAATCTGGCGCAAGGATTGGGACTTGGACGGTTTGCCGGTCGGACAGGTTTTCCAGAACGTCCTGCTGGCCCGCACGATCTCGGCCTGGCACGTGCATCGGTGGACGACCGACCGAATTTTCGTCAACCACGGCCTTCTGAAGCTCGTTGTTTACGATGGGCGTCCCGAGTCCGCGACCCACGGGATGTTCAACGAGTTTCGGATCGGATCCGTCCGTCCGGCGCTGGTGGTCGTCCCGCCGGGAGTCTGGCATCGGGTCGAGAACCTGGAATCAACGCCGGGCGCGCTGCTGAACTTGGTCGACCGGGCGTACGACTACGAGCACCCCGACCACTGGCGGCTGGCGTCGGACACCGACCGCATTCCGTACCGTGCATGGAGGGCACGCGGCCCGACGTTGCCGCCGTCCGACGCGGTCTGAACCGTTCCCCGTCGGATCGACGTCGCCCGCTCACCGGCGGCGTTGCCAACGCCGGGCCTTGAGGTCGTGACGTGGCAACGTTCCTGGCGGCACGGCGGTCACGGGAATCCGGATGGCCAACGACGCCCTGAGTGCGTCGGCCAAACGTGCGGCGACTCCCGCGGAACCTTCCACTTCGACGGACAGTTCGGGGAGGTGGCCGCGTTCGTCGAGCGTCACGCGGTATTCGCCGGCGTCGGATTGGGAGCGGACGATTTGGTCGACGGCGCTCGGATACACGTTCACGCCCCGGACGATCACCATGTCGTCGACCCGGCCAAGGATTCCGCCGACGAGGCAAAGGCGGCCATTGATCCGCCGCATGCGGACGAGATCGCCGGTGCGGTAGCGGATCAACGGGGACGCTGTGCGCCGGAGCGTGGTGAGGACCAATTCGCCGTCGGCGTCCCCCGGGAGAGGCGTCCCGCTGGAGGGATCGACGACCTCCGCGAAGAAACTGGATTCAAGGACGACGAGATTCCCCGGACAATGGGGATCCTCGTGCGTGACGGGACCGACCTCGGTCATGCCGTGGTGATCGAAAACGCGGGCGCCGTGCCAGACGGCGGAAAGCCGTTCGCGGACGGCGGGGAGGCTGCCGCCCGGTTCGCCGGCGACGACGATGAGTCGGACGGTGGAGGCCGAGCCGGGTTGCGTGGCGCGGAGTGCCTCCGCGAGGTGGAAGGCGTAGGTCGGCGTGCAGCAGAGGACGGTGCAGGCATGCTCGACCGCGACGCGGGCGCGGAGTTCCGACGACATGCCGCCGCCCGCGAGGCAGAGCGCGCCGATGCGTTGGGCCGCCTCGAACGCGAGCCAGAATCCGAGGAATGGCCCGAAGCTGAACGCGAACAAAACCCGGTCGCCGGCACCGACGCCCGCGACCCGGAGAACGGTTTCCCAATCGTCCGTCATGGCCGACCACGATCCGGGCGTGTCGAGCCATCGGAGCGGCGCGCCATGGGTGCCGCTGGTCTGGTGGCAGCGCGTGTAGCGCTCCAGCGGTTCGGTCAGGTTGGAACCGTACGGCGGCCGGAGGTTCTGGTCCTCGACGAGATCGGCCTTGGTCGTGAACGGCGTGTCGCGGCGGAACGCGTCCAGGGAATGCGGCGGCGGCGTCCCGGCTCCCAGTTTGCGCCGTTGGAACGGATTGGATTCGACGACCTCCGTCCAAAGCGCACGGAGCGCGGGCAGGGGCGCGCCGGAATCGGTCCGCGATGATTCGGCGGACGCCACGGCTCAGGAGGTCTTGGCGACGGCGGGCCGGGCAGGGGAAACCTGGGCGACGCCGGGTTTCTTCGGGGCCGGGTTCGGCTTGTAGAGCGTGACGAGCGCCCCGCCGACCAAGGCGAGGGCGATGCCGACATAGAACTTCCAACTCACGTTCGAGAAGTCGATCTCGTGGCGCGAAATGTAGAGCGAAACGATGGCGTTGATGACGGGGGCGCCGGCGAAAACGATGGCCATGACCTCCGGCGGCCGGCCCTTGGCCCCGAAGGCGAGGAGCGTGCCGAACGCGCCGACCGCGCCGGCGACGCCCGCGATGAGCGACCACGACCAACCGGCGGTGGGATAGTTCGAGAATGCCGCGCCCTTGAGGATGGCCAGCGGTGCCAGGACCGCGACGAGGAAGTAGGCGATCCCAACGAACAGGAACGCCTTCATCCGGCCGTTGACCGGATCGGCCATCGCGACTTGTCCCTTGTGCAGCAGGATTCCATACACGCCCCACGTGACGACGGTGATGAGCGCGAATGCGAACCAAGCGTTGCTGGCCGGTGCCGGAGCGGCGGAATTCATACGTGTGCGGACGATATGGTTGGGTCTTCCGGACGGCAATCGGTTTGTCGGGAGCGTCGACGGCATCCGTTGCCGCCGCGTTCAGGCGGCCTTTTTCTTGGCCGGCTTCCTGGCGGCCGGTGCCGTCTTTTCCTTCCCGGCCGGACTACGGCTTTTCGATTTCGCCAGCGTTTGGAGATATCGCGCGACGTATCGGTCGGCGGGGGTGCGCTGGACCGCTGCGCCGATCACCTCGAGCGCGACGTCCTCGAGTCGTTTGAACCGGACGCAGGCCTTGCCCATGTCCAGCTTCTTGCCGGACTTCGCCCATGACTCCCGGAACCAGCGCTCGCAGGCCTCGTCGCCGTAAACGCTCATGAGGTAGATCACCATGTGGTTCTTCTGCGACGCCAACGCGGCGAACATCAGGGGCTGGCTGGGGTCGCAATGATATCCCGCCGGGAAGACCGAGTGCGGCACCGAGTACGCGATCATTCCATACTGCATCCCCTCGACGTAGGCCGGATCAAGATGGGCCAGGATCACGGCTCGCACCGCCTCGATGGACGCGCGTCGGTCGGGAGGAAGTCCGGCCAGATAGGCCGGGACGGAAGTTGCCGCGCTTTTCATCCGCGCCCGGACTAGCGCTTTTGCGGGACGCGGGCAACGGCGGGGTTCACGTACGAATCCCGCGGATGGCCACGGGGACATTGCCGAAGCGAAGGATCCGGAGCACGTTCCCGCCCCGATATGGCCGTCACCAAGAACACAGCGTCGACAACCGATGCCTTCCTGCCCATGAGCCGGGCGGAGATGGACGCGCGCGGTTGGGCGGAGCTCGATGTCCTGATCATCACGGGCGACGCCTATGTCGACCATCCGTCGTTCGGCGCGGCGATGATCGGGCGGGTACTGGAAGCCGAGGGATTGCGGGTCGGCATCATCGCGCAACCCGACTGGACGAAAGTCGAGTCGATCCAGGCGATGGGGACCCCGAGGTTGTTCGTGGGGGTGACGGCCGGGAATCTGGACTCGATGCTGTCGAACTACACGGCGGCGCGCCACAAGCGGAAGGACGACGTTTACAGCGAGGGCGGGGCGCCCGGGAAACGTCCCAACCATGCCGGCGTGGTTTACTGCCAGATGAGCCGGCGTGCGTTTCCCGGCGTGCCCGTGGTGTTTGGCGGGATGGAGGCGAGCATGCGCCGGGTCGCGCACTACGACTATTGGGAGGACAAACTCCGGCCCTCGGTGATGGCCGACGCCAAGGCGGACGTGTTGGTGTACGGGATGGGCGAGAGTGCGGTGCGCGAGATCGTGGAACGGCTCCGCGCGGGCAACCGGGATTTCTCCGGCATCCCGGGAACGGCGCTTTTTCTCGGCAGCAAGGCGACGGCGGCCGCGGATTTTTCGGACTGCATCATCCTGCCCTCGTGGGAAGAAGTGCGGGCGGACAAGAAGCACCTGATGCGCCTGACGAAGACCGTGGAGGCGCAGCAAACGCCTTTCTGCGGAAAGCGCATGGTCCAGATGCACGGCGGTCGGGCGGTGTTGATGGAGCCACCGGCGCATCCGCTCGATGGGCCCGATCTCGACGCGTTGTACGAGTTGCCGTTCCAGCGCGCGGCGCACCCGACCTACAAGGAGCCGGTGCCGGGTTTCGCGACCATCAAGGATTCGATCATCGTGTCCCGGGGATGCGCGGGCGGATGCACGTTCTGCGGGCTGGGATTCCACCAAGGCAAGTTCCTGTCGAGCCGGAGCGTGGAATCGGTGATGAGCGAGGTCCGAAAGCTTGCGAAATCGGATTCCTTCCGGGGAACGATCTCGGACCTCGGCGGTCCCACCGCGAACCTGTATGCCGCGAAGAACGGGCATGTCGATGCCTGCAAGAAGTGCCATCGGCCGAGTTGCCTGTGGCCATCGATCTGCCCGCATTTTGGAATCGACGAGAAGACGGGGCTCGAGTTGCTGCGCGGAGCGAAGAAGCAGCCGGGAGTGAAGCACGTTTTCGTGCAGTCCGGCATCCGGATGGACGTCGCGTTGCGCACCCCGGAGTACACGAAGCAATTGGTGCAGCACCACGTGTCCGGCCACATGAAGGTGGCGCCCGAACACATGCATCCGGAAGTGCTCCGCCGCATGCGCAAGCCCGCGGGTGATTTCCCCGCGTTCATGAAGAAGTTTTTCGAACTGAGCGAGGAAGCAGGCAAGGAGCAGTATCTCGTGCCTTATTTCATCTCGAGTTTTCCCGGCTGCACCGAGAAGGAAATGGGCGCGGTCGAGCAGTTCCTGAAGAAGGAGAATTGGAACCTGCAGCAGGTGCAGGATTTCATACCGCTGCCGATGACGGGATCCGCGGCGATGTACGTGACGGGTCTCGACATCAACACCGAGCAACCGATCCCGGTCGTCCGGAACGCCGGCGACCGCGAGCGCCAGAAGCGAATGCTTCGGCCCAACCAAGAGTCCCGTTCCCCGCGCGGCGGGCAGGTCGATACCGTCGATTGACGGGGGAATCGGGTGGCGGCGGCACGACCGCCACCACCCGTCCCTGGACGATTGCTTCCAGACCCGCCCGTCAGGCGGATTCCGGGGCCGGATTCTCCGGGAGGGGCGCCGGCGTGACCGGGGCCGCATCCGGCACCGCGGGAGCCGGCGTCACGGCAGCGATCACCGGCGAGACCGTTTCGGCGGAGTCCTCGGTCTCGTCGAATTCCTCGTTGAGCAATTCGTCGTCGGACTTCGCGGCGCCCGGGGCCTCGGGTTCCGCCTTCGGGGTCTTGGCGCGTTGGTCGCGGGGCAACGGATTGATCGTCACGTGCAGGTCGCGGTCTCCCGCCATCTTGGGCGCGTGATCGGACCTTCCGAACGTGGCGGTTGCCTGTACGAACCGGTTCATCACTTCGAAACCGAATTCCTTGTGGGCGCGTTGGCGACCACGAAAGCGGAGTTTCACGCGGACCTTCATGTCCTCGCAGAGGAAGCCGATCGCGCGGTTGAGCTTCACGCGGAAATCATTCGGGTCGATGTTCGCGCTGAGTTGCAGCTCTTTCATCCGGTTGGCGGAATTGCTCGAGGGGGACTCCTTCTTCTTTTTGGACTCCTCGTAGAGAAATTTGCCGTACTCGAGGATGCGGCAGACCGGAGGCGTCGCGGTGGGCGCGATCTCGATGAGATCCATCATCCGGTTCTGCGCCAGCTTCAGCGCGTCCCCGAGGAGCATGACGCCGAGCGGCTGCTTGTTCTCGTCGATCACGCGCACCTCGCGGGCCCGGATCTTGCCGTTGCGCTTGTGGAGGGGTTCGCGGGGTCCGAAGGGGCGCCGTATGTAGGGGCGACTCAATTAATCCTCGTGTTGTTCGGGTTATGCATAGAGGGAAGATCCGCCGAGGCCGGGACATCTTGGTGGCCGGCACGGGTCACGCCGCGGTTTTCGCGTCGCGGGGCATCCGATCCCAGGCTCGTTGCGGCGGGGTCGGGGAATTGTCACTGGCCCGCCGATCGCCGGCCGGAGTCGAGATTCCGCAGGTGCCGGTATCCCACCAGCTTTCCGCGTTCCTCGTCCCAAAGACGGAACGTCAGCGATTTGAGGCTCCCGAAGAGCGTGACCGGTTTCACGTCCTGGAAGATTTGGTGCGCCTCGTGACAGCGCTCCAGATTGTAGTTGGGAATCCGGGAACTGAGATGGTGGATGTGGTGGTATCCGATGTTGCCGGAGAACCATTGCAGGATCCGGGGCAACTTGTAGAACGAGCTGCCTTGGAGCGCCGCCGCGGTGTAGTCCCACCCTTCACCGCGTTCCCAGTAGACACCTTCGAACTGGTGCTGGACGTAGAACATCCAGAAGCCGGCGGAACCAGCGACGGCCAGCGCCGAAAGTTGGATCAAGAGATACGCCTTCCAGCCAAAGACCAAGGCCAACGCCGTGCCCATCGCGAGGATCGCGAGATTCATCCAGTACACCGAGTACCGTTCGCGCTTGTTGGCATCCGCTTCCGGGAAGCGCTGCTTCACCAAAAACACGAACAGCGGCGCGACGACGAACAGGAAAATCGGGTTGCGCGAAAGCCGGTAGGCGAATCGCCGTCCCGGGGATGCCTCCAGATACTCCTGGACGGTCATCGTCCACAAATCGCCGACGCCCCGCTTGTCCAGATCGCCCGAACTCGCGTGGTGGATCGCATGGCTCCAGCGCCATTGGTAATACGGCGTGAAGGTCAACAATCCGGTGATGAACCCCACCACGTCGTTCGCGGTCCGCGATTTGAAGTACGATCCATGGCCGCAATCGTGGAAGACGATGAAGATCCGGACCAAAAACGCGCCGGCCAACGCGGACATCGGCAACAACACCCACCACGGTTTGTCGATGAAGCGGTACATGAGGTACCAGATCATCGCCAAGGGGCCGAGCGTGTTGGCCAGTTGCCAGACGGCCCGCGGAATCGATGGCTCCTGGTATTGGAGGACGATCGTCTTCCAGGCCGCGGTGTCGTGGCTATCCACGAACTTGGGCTGGGGCGCGTCGATTTCGGAGGGCTCGGTCATGGGTTGAGTGTGTTGGAAACCGGGGGAAGCGCCATGGAAAAGGACGGGACGCGACAACGTCCCGTCCCTGACAAAAAACGGTTCCCGAACGACCGCATGTCTAGTTCGACTTCGCGGCGTCGGGCTTTGCGGCCACGCGACGGGGCGGAACCGACTTGCGGGCGGGAGCCGCGGGCGCCGGGGCCGGGACCGCGGGCACCAGAATGGCGCCCCGTTCCACCAGAAACTTCTCGAGCGCCTCCTTGCCCAGCAACTGGGTCGGCGGCCGCTTGGCCTGCGCCTTGTACAGCTTGTAGTGAACGAGTCGCTTGCCGACCAAGCCCATCTCAAGGGTGGTGTCGCCCATTTGCCAGATTTGTCCGCTCTCGAACAAGGGGAACGGTGCGGGCGGTGCTTTCGTGGCTTTCTTCTTAGTCGTCATGAAATTCAGGAGGTGAGGGTCGACCGAGGGTGGGTGGAAACGACGCCATGGATGGCATGGCGCGTGGCAAACTTCATCCGGGGACTAACGTCCCGTCGGGGCTGGATGTCTGCATCCTGCAAAAACAAGGTCACTAAACGGTCTTTCTCGCCTCGGGGCGATGTTCCTAACGTTGACGATATGGCGTAGATGCGGACGGAAAGTGCGGACACCGCCGGAAGCTGCCCAGAAAGTCGGATTGAATCCGGGGTTATGGTGCCGTGCGAAAGGCCTTGGCACAAGTAATAATCCTCGTTAGAGGGGCACGTTTTGCGATCGTCGCTGGAAAATCGACCCGTCGATCACCGCCCACGGCCCGCGCGCCGCCTGTCCCGAACCGTCGCCACGCGATCGCGATTCCATTCGCGGGCCACCACCTCAAAGACCCAGCCGGCGACGCACTTCCCCGGGCGTCATCACGTGGTCGACATGGTGGATCGTCTGCCATCCACGCATCCCCGCGGCAGCGACGTTTTCCGACCGGTCATCAATGAACAACAATTCGTTGCCCCGACGTCCCGTCACCCCTTCCACCGCCGCGTAGATCGCCGGGTCCGGCTTCATCGCCCCGACTTCATACGACAGCACGTGGGCGTCGAAATCCTTGAAAAATGGAAACCGCTCCCGGATGTGGCCCACCGCGATTTCGTTCGTGTTCGAGAAAATGCATGCGGGAATCCCGCGCGCCCGCAGGTCCCCGTGCAACGCCACCATCGGCGCGATTTCGGCGAAAATGTCCGCGAACGATTTCCGGAAATCGCCCTCGTTCCCCCGGTAACCGGTCTTCCCGACGATTTCCTCGTAGAAGCGGCGGCTTCCGATCCGGCCCGATTCATACGCGTGCAACAGCGGCGATTGGTCGATCGCCCGCTGGAACTCCACCGCCGTGACATCGCTCGACGTCGCGAGGGTCCGCGCGGCGATCCCGAAATCGAATTCGAGAAGGACTTTCCCGAGGTCAAACACAACGGCCTTCGGTGCGGCCTGGGAATCGGGTGGCATGCGCGTCGTGGGAATCCGGTCCGTCTACTGGACGTCGCGTCGTCCCTCAAGGGCGCGCGCGAGGGTGAGGTCGTCGGCGTATTCCAGCCCGCTTCCCGCGGGCAAACCCTGGGCGAGCCGGGTCACGCGGACGCCCGTCGTCGACAGCCGTTTCGCAAGGTAATGCGCCGTCGCCTCGCCCTCGACGTCGCTGCCCAGCGCCAGGATCACCTCGTGCACGGACTCCGCCGGCACCCGCGCGTCGAGCGACGCGATCCGGAGATCCTCGGGACCGACGCCGTTGAGCGGGCTGAGCTTTCCGCCCAGCACGTGGTAGCGGCCGTGGAACGTCGCCGACTTCTCGATGCTCAGCACGTCAAGCGCGCGCTCCACCACGCACAGGATGGACGCGTCGCGCCCCGGATGGGTGCAAATCGCGCAGGGCTGGGCCTCGGTCAACGCGCCGCAGACCGAGCAGGCGGCGACGCGTTCGCGCGCCCCCACGAGCGCGTCGGCCAATTGCCGCACGGCCCCGGGGTCCGTCTGGACGATGTGCAGCGCGAGTCGTTCCGCCGAACGCGGGCCGATGCCGGGAAGACGGCCCAGCGCGGCGACCAGCGTCGTCACCGGTTCCGGAAGGGCGTTCATGTCGAGGACGATGACGATGACGATGCGTTTGCGGCGGACGGGGGACGCCGGGCGCCGGACGGCGCGGGGTTCAAAGGCCGGGAATGCTCAGGCCGCTCGTGACGGTGCCCATCTCCTTCTCGGAAATCTCCTTCGCCTGCGCGAGGGCCTGGTTCACGGCGGTGAGAACGAGATCCTCGAGGAAAGGAACGTCCTGCGGGTTCACGGCGTCCGGCAGGATCTTGATCGACTGGATCGTCTGGTTGCAGCGGGCAACGACCTTGACGGATCCGCCGCCGGACTGTGCCTCGACGGTTTTCGCGGCGAGCGCGGACTGGACGGATTCCATCTGCTGCTGGATGCGCTGCGCCTGGCGCATGAGTTTTCCGATGCTGGACATGTTTTTGTAGGGCTGAGTGTGACTGGGATCGATGGCCGTTCAAGCGTTCGCCGACGGGAACGCCTTTGTTCTCAGGATTCCGCCCGGATTTCTACGATCTGTCCCTTGAAAATCTCGAGCGCCTGTTTGATGAGGGGATCGTTCAGGAACTCTTCCTTGGTGAACGCGATGGGCGACGGTGGCTTCGCGGTTTCGGGGGCTTTCGTTTCGGGCTTCGGGGGCGCCGGGCGCGGCGTGGGCTTGGGCGCGACGGGCAACAACTCCGGCATGGTGGGCGTCGTAGGGGCGGTGGTCTCGAATCGCAGATCGAAGGCTTGGCCCGTGGCCGCGAGCAGGCGGGCCTTGATCGAGGCCGTGTTGCGCGGCGTTTCCACCATCACCGTTTCCGGATGCCCGATGGTCAACGTGCCGCGCACGAGCGACAACGGCGCCGATTGATCGAGGACGGTCCGGAGCATCGCGTCGGCCGGCGTCAAGGCCCCCAGCAACGCGGCCCACGCGGCCTCGGGTGTCGTGACCGCCATGGGCGCGGGCACGGGCACGGGCGCGATCGGCGCCGGGGTACCCTTCGCCACCGTGGAAGGAGCCGGCGTTGGCGCGGGCTCCGGCGGGTTCGGGGCGGGGGAAGGCGGGGTTGGCGTTGGCGGACGGGTCGGCGTCGGGGGCGGGGCCGGCATGGATGCAGCGGCGGGTTTCGACGGCGTGGTCGGGACCTCGGGAGCGGATGTCGCCGGCAACCCGTCGCGCAGCGCGCGCAATTGCCGCAACACCGCGTCGAGTCCCACCGCCTCGCGCGCCTGGATCGTCCGCAGCAACGTCACCTCGAGGAAAATCCGTTTCGACGCGGCATCGCGGAGCCGTCCCTCGGCCGTCGAAAGCACCTCGAGCATCCGCGTCATCGCGTCGGCATCGACGATCCTCGAATGCTCGCCGATCAGCGCGAATTCCTCGTCGCCAACCTCGAGCAACGAACGTTCGCCTTTCGAAATATGGAACAGCAGGGCGTTCCGGAAATGCGACAATAGGTCGCCGAGCAACCGGCCGAGGTCCTTCCCGGTGCGCGCGAATCCGTCGAGCAACCGCAACGCCGTCGCCGGGTCGCCCGCGAGCATCGCGCCGGCGAGTTCGCGCAACTGCGCGTGGCCCGCGAGGCCGAACATTCCCAGCACGTCGCCTTCCGCCACGTCGTTCCCGCAAAAGCTGATCAACTGGTCGAGCGTCGACTGCGCGTCCCGCATGCCGCCGTCCGCGCCGCGCGCGATCGCGTACAGCGCCGGTTCGTCGATGCGCACGCCCTCCGCCTTCGCGATCCCGCGCAGTTGCCCGACGATCAACGCCGCCGGAATCCGGCGCAGGTCGAAGCGCTGGCAACGCGAGAGGATCGTCGGCAACACCCGTTCCGGATCGGTCGTCGCGAAGAGGAACTTCACGTGCGACGGCGGTTCCTCCAGCGTTTTCAAGAGCGCGTTGAAGGCCGCGACCGTCAGCATGTGGACCTCGTCGATGATGTAGATCTTGAACTTTGACGCCGCGGGCGCGAACCGGACCGTGTCGCGCAGCTCGCGCACCTGCTCGACGCCGTTGTTGCTCGCGCCGTCGATCTCGAGGACGTCCAGCGACCGTCCCTCGGTGATCTCGCGCACGCGGGGATCGTCGTCCGCGAACTCGACGCTCGGGCCGCCGGAGCAGTTGAGGCACTTGGCGAAGATCCGCGCGAGCGTTGTCTTGCCCGTGCCGCGGGGTCCGCAGAACAGGTAGGCGTGCGCGATGCGGCCCGCGGCGATGGCGTTGGCCAAAGTGGTGGTCACGTGCTCCTGGCCGACGACGTCGGCAAAGCGCTGTGGCCGGTATTTGCGGGCGATGACCTGGTAGGACATGGGCGGAACGCGCCGACGCTAACGGGGGTCCCGCGGCATTGCCAGCGGGCGTTGGGACTCGGACGAAAAAGGGGGAAGTGCCAGGGCACCCACGGCAGATGCCGAGCAAGCTACCGTTGCTGCATTCCTGCCCTGGCGGGGTTCGCAAGTCTGCATTCCATGGACCCTGGCGCGCGGAGTAAACGGTCGCGCGCCGGCGTCCGCAAGCCCGGATTTCCCGCGGGAAACTTTTTGACCGGTCGACGCGGGCTTCCCTAGGGTGGGCTGGTAACTAGACCGCACATGAGCACCACCTACGTTCCTTTGATCAGTTCCGGCGTTGCCGGCCCGCTGGGCGTCCTTCACCTCCCGCGTCTTTGGCTGAAATCCTCGCTCGAGGCCGCCGGCAAGCTCGCCGCCGGCTATCCCGGCTGCGGCCAGGGCTATGACTCCATGGTCCTCGCGGGCCTCGGCCTCAATGCCGACGAGTTCAAGAAGTTCATCGCCGAGACCAAGCCCACGTACCCGCAGCTCGAATCGTGGATCAAGAAGCAGCCCGGCGTCGTCCTGACCCGCGCCAACATCCACAAGCTGAACCTCAGCATCGCTGGCTACATCCACGACGACGCCACCCGCAAGGCCGTCCTCGCCGGCAACAATCTTCCGGACGACGGCTCGATCCTTCCCGACGCCATCAACCTGAACAATCTCGACGACTGGAACGAATTCCACCAGGCCGCGCTGAAGTAGGCGACGGCCCGGGATCGGTCCCGGAACATTTTGGGCGGCGGCACGCGAGGGCGTGCCGCCGCTTTTCTTGTTTTCGTGGCGCGTCGTGGCCGCCGCGGTGACGCGGTGGACGTAGCGCGGCCTAGGTTGGGTGGGTGACGGCGGCCCTGCCGTCACCGCAGTGAACCCGACGTAGTCGCGGGCGTCCCCGCCTGCGCAAATCATGGGCGTCCGCGCCCTTGCCGAGAGGGGCCGCCACTCGGATTCAAGCCGATCGTTCGGAACGCACCGGGGACGGTGCTGTTTGCGCGGGCGGGGACGCCCGCTCCACGTCTTGTTGACATCCCGCGCTACGTTGGCTGGGGGATGGCCGCTGTCTCGAGCGCGTGGTTTTCTAGTCGCGTGCCGCGCGCCTTGTTTCCGCTGCTGTTGCTCATCGCCGTCCGTGCGTTTGCCGCTCCCGTCGCCGACGAACCCTTCTGGCAGGACGTTTCCGAACCCATCCGCCATTCCGCGGAACTCGACGGCGCCGTGTACCGCCGCCTCGTGATCGATCGCGAGGACACGGTCCGCGTCCTCACCGATCGCGGCGTCGCCCGCGTTTACGACGACTTCCTCGCGCCCGATCTCAGCGACCGTCCGCTCGCCGGCAAACCCGTCGTCGACATCGCGGCCAGTCCCGACGGCGATCTCTATTGGCTGTTCGCCGACCATTGGCTTTCCAACGCCCGCAATGGCGTTCCGTTCGGAACCGTTCTTACGAATCGCTACACGCGCATCGCGGTGGAATCGGACGGGACCGTGTGGCTTGCGGGCCGGGGAATCCACGCGCACGTCGGGCGCGACGGCAAACTCGAGGAGAATCTCTATGCCGCGATGTCCGACATCCGCGTGTGGAACGGGCTGCCCGGCGAACCGCTGGTCGGCGTTGGCGGCCGCCTCCGCGTGCTCGATGTCACCGACGCCACCTCGGTCGCGATCCGCGGCCGCCACGCGTACATCGGGACGCACCATGGGTTGCGCGTCGCCGAACTGGCGGACGGTGGGGCTTTCGCGGCGGCCGGCGCGCCCGAACTGCGGTTGCCCTGCACGGACATCACCGCGCTTCACGCGGCGTCGAACGGCGTCTGGGTGGGAACCCTCCGCGGCGCGTTCTTCCGCCGCGATTCGGCGACGCCCGCGCCGGATCGCAACGGCACGCTGGCCGACGGCGCGCCGCTGACCGCGGACCATGGCATCCGGCACTACGCCGGCCGGCGTTGGTTGCGCGACGACGCGGTGGTCGACTTGGCTACCGATCGCGACGGCCGGTTATGGGTCCTGACGAAATCCGGATTGAACCGCATCGCCTTCCGCCGGACGACGCTCGCGGAGAAAGCCGAGTGGTACGGCCGCAAGGTGCGCTCGCGGAACATCCGTTTTGGTTTCACCGCGGAGCGGCGTTTGAAACGTCCCGGCGACATCGCGAGCAGCGAGATGATCGACACGGACAACGACGGCGGCTGGACGAGCTACTATCTCGGGAGCCTCGCGGCGAAATTCGCGGTGACCCGCGACGAGGAGACGCGGCGCCAGGCATGGGAATCGTTCGGCGCGCTCGAGCGGACGCAGACGATCCACACCAACACCGGGTTTCCGGCGCGGACCTTCGAGCGTCGCGGCTACAAGTTTTCCGACACGGATCGATGGCGCGATGCACCGGACGCGAACTGGGAATGGAAGGGCCACACCAGCAGCGACGAGATCTGCTCGCATACGTTCGCGCACGCCGTGATGTGGGAGTTGGTCGCGCGCGATGCCGCGGAGAAGGCGCGCATCGCGACCAACTTTGTCCGCATCGTCGACCACATCCTCGCGCACGACCTCTACCTCGTGGACGTGGACGGGAAGCCCACGCTGTGGGGTCGGTGGAATCCCGCGTACGTGAATTGGTTCCCGCCTTCGATCGTGGATCGCCGGCTCAACAGCGCGGAGATCACGGCGTCGTTGCAGTTGGCGTTCGCGATGACGGGCAACGCGAGGTACCGCGACGCCGCGCTGGCATTGTTCGCGAAGCACGGATACCTCGCGAACATCGAGAGCCCGATGTCCGCGATCGCGTTGACGCCGGGATTCATCCACGAGGGAAACGACATGGGCGACGAGTGGAACCACTCGGACGACGAGTTGGGTTTTTTCACGTACTGGGTATTGGTGCGCCATGCGTTCACGCCGGAGTTGAGGGCGAAGTACGTGGCGGCGGTGAAGGATCACTGGGAATCCGAGCGTCCCGAGCGTTACCCGATCTGGAATTTCATCTACGCGGCGTGCGGGGGCAACGCGTGCGAATCAGGCGAGGCCGCGTGGACGCTGCGGGGAACCCCGCTCGACACCATCACGTGGACGGTGACGAACTCGACGCGCGAGGATCTGACGAAGCTGCCGAAGAGTTTTTCCGGCCGCGAGATGAAGGAGATCCTCCCGCCCGGCGAACGGGCGATGGTGCGGATCAACACGCAGCCATTCATACTCGACCACGGCGACGGCGGCGGCATCGACCTTCCCGGCGACGAATTCCTGCTGGGCTATTGGCTCGGACGATACGTAGGGGCAATCGCCGAGCCGCGATAGCAGGGCGTGGAGTCCGGGTGGGTGACGGCGGCCCCGCCGTCACTCTCCGACAGGCTGTCGTGGAAATCGCTGGGATCGCCCAGGTGACGGCAGGGCCGCCGTCACCCATGAAGGCCCTACATCACCGCTTCGCCGGGATCGGAACGGGCTTCGCGACGAAATGGATCATCCGCGACGGCGCGTAGGCGATTTTCAAATCGATCGATCGCGCTCCCGGCGAAAGCTCGAAACCGAATTCCCGCGTGTCGTCGCCGCCGCTCCACGCGTTGCTCGTCACGTCCTTCCCGAGATCGTCGGTCGCGCTGACGATCGTCGTGTGCCATCGCCGCGCATCGGGCGCCTTGTCGACGCTCAGTTTCGCGAGGACACGAACCGGCGTGTTGGTGTTTCCGGACCCGAAATCCCGTCCATTCGGATCCGGGACGACCGGGCTCAGCGTGATCCGGGACCCGTGGTTGGTGCGTGATTGCGACGGATAACTTCCGTCGTAGGCCCTCGCGATCTGCAGTCCCTTCAACTCCCAGACCTCGTTGGTGGGAAATCCGCCGCGCTGGCAAAACTCGATGTCCATCGACCACGGTTCGTCGTGGGGCAACGGGTACTGCGAGAACTGGACGAATGCGCGCTGGTTGTCCCAGCCATGGTTCCACGAATTGCCGTCACCGGCGTTTCCCGTGGCATCGCGCACCGAGGCGACGTGGTACGCGACCCAATTGGTGGTCGTTTGTCCGCGCTGGCGCAGCGTGAACTCCAATCGCGCGGTGTGTTTTCCGTACTGGGGAAGGATCCGGTTCGTGACGACGGTGAATCGTTCGAGCGTGGCCTCGAGATCGTCGCTCGCGGACGTCGTGGGAATCGCGTTTCCAGCGAACGGCGCCGAGTCGCGGTCCCACAGCGGGTTTCGCACGCGGAATTCCCCGAGCGATTTTCCCGACCACGGCGAATCCGACACGAGGATCCGCAGCCATTCCGAACGACGCGGGACGATATTGAGCCGATGGGCTTCCCACGGGTTGTTCGCGCGGGTCGTGCCGTTGGCGCCCGCGCCTTGCACCGAGCCGAAAACATTGCCCTCGTCATCGGCCACGTGGATCCCCAACGCGCTGTTTCCCGGCATGGCTCCCGCCGCGGAAAAATTGGTGTTCCAGGTGAACCAGCACGTGAGGAACGCGTTGGTGTCGCTGCCGCCGGAATTCTGGATTGCCTTGGGAAACGAAATCTTGAGCCGGGAAATCCAGGCGGGCGGTATCCGCGCGAACCAGAGTTTCCACGGCGTGTCGAAAGGGTTGGCGTGGAAATGCCCGCCTTGGACGGAGGCGAGGGTGAGTTGGCCGCCGCCGAGCGGGATCGACTGGGCTTTGAAGCCCCGGTTCCGCAGCGACCATCCGGCCACGCCCGCCACGACAAGCGCCACGAGCAGGAAGAGCACGATGGGTTTTGCGGCGCGGGTCACGTTTCGAAATAAGCCGCCGACGGCGGGCGTGTCCATCGGAGTTTGCCCGTGGCCCGACCCATCCGACGACTGGGTACGGTGGGTCGGCAGCGAAGTGGAATTGGCCGGTGGAGACGGGCGAGTCGGGTTCGGCTTATGTATCCCTTATGCCGGAGTTGCCCGAGGTCGAGATCCTGCGCCGACATCTTCAGCCGTTGTTGGCGGGGCGTCGCGTCGCCGATGTCCTCGTGTCGCGGCCCCGCGCGGTGCGGCCGGGAACGCCGGAGGCATTGGCTTCGGCGATGCGGGGCGCTCGTTTCGCCGACGTGGGACGCCGCGGGAAGTTCCTGCTTTTCGCTTTGGTCACGCGCGGCAAGGCCCGGAAGGTCGTCGGCCATCTGGGCATGACCGGCCGGATGTATCTCGAACCGTCGGACGCCCCGCGCGCGAAACACGAGGCCGTGTCCATCGCGCTCGACGACGGACACGAACGCCTCGTCTTCGAGGATCCGCGGGGTTTCGGGCGATTCACGACCGACCGTTCGTCCGTCGACGCGCTGGGACCGGAGCCATGGGACGAGTCGTTGGATGCCGGCGGTTTCGCCGGTGCGCTGCGGGGCACTCGTCGCGCGATCAAGATCGTGTTTCTCGACCAATCCGTCGTCGCGGGCATCGGCAATATCTACGCGTCCGAAGCGCTGTTCCTCGCCGGAATCGCGCCCGGACGCGCGGCGAACACCGTGACGGCAAACCAGGCAAAGCGATTGCTCGACGCGATCCGCGTGGTGCTCGAGGCCGCGATCGCATCGGGTTCGAAGGCGACGCTGGATTTCGCGAGCGGCAGCGACGGGTTGTTCTATCACGGTTCCGCCGGCGAAGGCCCGAAGCATGACGAGAGGTTTCGCGTGTATGACCGGGAAGGGGAGCCGTGCCCGCGATGCCGGAGTCCGATCCGCCGGAGCGTGGACGGCGGGCGAAGCAGTTTCTGGTGCGCGAAATGCCAGGCGTGACGCGCCGATTTCGAATGGACCTCGCCGCACCCTTGCCCGACAACGTGCGGCCACGGGTTCATCCGCCATGCACCGATTCCAAATCACGCCCGAGCTGGGCCGAAGCGATCGCTTCGACCTTCCCGACGACGAGGCGCGTCACGCCGCCAACGTGCTTCGGCTCGAGCCCGGCGATGTCGTCGAGCTGTTGGACGGGGCAGGGGGCATCCTCGACGCGCGGGTCGATGCGGTGGGTCGACGGCAAGTGGCGGTGTGCGTGATGAATCGGCGCCGGATGCCGCCGCTCGTTCCCGAGCTTTGGTTGCTCGCCGCCTTGACCAAGGGCAAGGCGTGGGACGCGACCGTCCAGAAGGCGACCGAACTCGGCGTTTCGGTGATCGCGCCGATGCAGTGCGAACGAAGCGTCGTGCGCGTAGATCCCGCGGAGGCCGAAGCGAAGATGGAGTCGTGGATGCGGACGGCGATGGAGTCCGCGAAACAATGCGGGACGTCGTGGCTTCCGCGTATTCTCAAACCCGGGCCGGTCCCGTCGGTGTTGGCCGCGGTGGGGGCCGCGGAGGCGGCGTTCGTGGCCGCGTTGTCGGGCGAGACTCGGGGCGTGCGCGGATGGGCGGGTGAAATCCGCGCGGCGTTGGGACGCCAACCCGCGACGATTGCCGTGGCGATAGGGCCGGAGGGCGATTTCGTGCCGTCGGAATTGGAGGCGCTGAAGGAAGCCGGATACCGCGCCATCACACTGGGACCGCTGGTGCTGCGTGCCGACACCGCCGCGATCGCGTCGCTCGCCGTGTTACGGCACGAGTTCGCGTAGCGCGGTGTGGCCGCCGCGGTGACGCGGTGGATGGGGGAAACGTCGCGCGGGAGTCGCGCCTTTGTTTGGCAGGGGAGATTGGGTGGATGACGGCGGCCCTGCCGTCACCGAGGTGGGCCGAGCAAGTGACAAGGCCGAACGGTGTCCATTTCCGATTGGGCGACGACGTGCATGAGCCAAGCCGCGCCGAAGGTGACGGCAGGGCCGCCGTCACCCACCCAGAGCGCCTGCCTACACCCGGCCGGGAACCTCGAAGCCCTTGCGATATTCGCGGCTCAACCGGTGGTTGGCCTCGCGGTTGCCTTGGAAGCGTTCCGTGGCCTGATCCATTTTCAAGAACGCACCGAGGACCGCCGGGCTCGCCGCGAGATCAATGCCGTTCGCGCCGAGATGCTCCGCCATCCGGCCGAACGTTTCCGCCGCCTCGGGCTGCCCTTGCAGTCGCTCGCGGATCGCGTCGGGCACCAGCCGGGTGCCGAGTTGGTAGCTGATGTTGCCCGTGTGGCAGAGTCCGCTGCTCAGGTGGCCTTCCTCGATCTCGGCGTTGAGATCGTGCGGACGACGGCTCCGGACCGCCGCGATGAAGTTCGCGTAGTGATCGGCGCCCTCGCTCCACTTGCGGATTTCCTTGCCGGCAGCGTCGTAGGCGATGGCGGATTCGTAGCTCGGGATGACCAGCCGGCCGTGCTCGCACTCCACGATCACGCCGATCTGGGCGCCGTGGAAGTCGGGCATGTTCCGTGTCCACTGGTCGTTCTGGAACTCCTTGGATTTTGGAAGCCCGCGGACCTCGAAGATCAGCGGCGCGTTGCGATACGCGTGGTAGACGAATTGCGTGTTCGGCGTGTTGCCGTCGTCCACGTACGCGAAGCGGCCGCCGACGCTGAGAACAGCGGGCGACAACGCATGTTCGCCGAGCACCCAGCGCGCGATGTCCATCTGGTGGATGCCCTGGTTGCCGAGATCGCCGTTGCCCGTGACGAACTGCCAGTGCCAATCGTAGTGAAGCTTTTGCCGCATCAACGGCTGCTTCGGCGACGGCCCGCACCACAGGTCATAGTCGATGGAGTCGGGAACGACGGTCGGTGCCGTGACTTTTCCAATGCTCTGGCGCGGCTTGTAGCAAAGGCCACGCGCGAGCTTGATCTTGCCGAGATTGCCCGCCTGCACCCACGCAACGGCGTCGCGCAGGCCCGGGTTGGAACGGCTCTGCGTGCCGGTCTGCACGATGCGCCCGTACTTCCGCGCGGCCTTCACAATCTGCCGGCCTTCCCACGCGTTGTGGGACACGGGTTTCTCGACGTAGACATCCTTGCCCGCCTGGCACGCCCAGATCGCGATCAACGCGTGCCAGTGATTCGGCGTCGCCGTCGAGATGCAATCGATGTCCTCGCGCTCGAGCAGCTTCCGCACGTCGGTGTACGTGGCCACCGTCTGGCCGAGATCGGCCGCGTGCCTGGCCTCGGCCTCGAGCACGTTGCGATCGACGTCGCACAGCGCCACCACTTGCACACCCGGCAATTTCCGGAACCCGGCGAGATGGTCCTTGCCCCGTCCGTTGAACCCGATCACCGCCACGCGGATGGTGTCGTTCGGGCCGATGACGCGGGAACGCGGCTTGAAAACGGGGTTGGATCCGGAACTGGCGCAACCGGGAGCGACGAGCGCGCCGGCGGCGAGCACGGAGGACGCGAGGAAGTGGCGGCGATTCATGCGGGTGTTGGGGGCATTGTCGGGAAATCCGCGGGTCTGGCAACGCCGCGATTTCCACGCGGGAACGCGGCATCGAATACGGCAAGCCGCGGCGCGCCCGGAAGGCGCCCGCGTTCGTTTCCTCCCGTGGACTTTGGCGGTGGCACCGTCACTCCGCCGCGACCTCGACCTTCGCCTCGTTGCGTGGGCCGGGTTGGAACGTGACCAGATACCGGGAGCTGTCCGCTCCGTGACGCACGGTCCACCGTTCGACGAATTTGGAGTAGACGGCGTCCGCGTCGCGCCGCATCGGGAAGGACCCGGAATCGCCCTTGTTCGCGTCGGGCAGCGTGTGGGTGTACGCGGTGTCGTAGGGCGTCGCCGTGACCGTCGGCGGCGTGACCATCTGGGTGGCGATCACTTCCCGGCCGGTCGCGTCGGGATGCGCCTTGGCGTCGGCTTCCAGTACTCTGGCCTCCGCCGTACGGTAGAGAGATCCGGTGGCGATGCCGTTTCCGTTGCCGGACGTGGACGAATTGCCGGCGCAGCCAGCCAGGAGTCCTGCGAGGGCCAAGCCGAGAATCAAATGAGTTTTCATGTTTTCCTTATCCTTATTTTGACCGCGCGTATTCCGAGTAACGCCGGGCGATCCCAGCCTGCTGGTCGTCGCCCTCATGCAGGATCACCCGGTAGCGGAACGCCAGCGTTCCGCCCGCCGGGATTTTCAGATCCCCCGCACCCTTGTCGCGTTTCTCAAAATCGTGCAGCCCGAAGGGATTCGCAGCAAACAGGCCATAATCACGGGCGTGCCACCATGTCGGGTGACGCGGGTTCGCGGGATGGTCGAAAATGGCGATTCCCGAGGTTTTACCCCCGATTGGCCCATGATAATCCACCCAGTCCGCCCTTTTGCCCCAGACCGCGCCGTCTTTCTCACCCGTGGAACTGACCATATGGCCCCGGCCCGGCTGGTTCTTGGGTTGCATCACCCGCATCGATTCCGCAACCCGGATCGCAAATGTCCCCTCCTTGGTGTCGCCCAAGACCATTTCGCCCTGCGAGGCAAACACGGTGAACGTGCAGTCGATGATCCGTTCGGGACCTTTTGGACGGTGGAAAACCAGGGTCTCTTGCCCGTGCCCGAGGAGCTTCCCGTCCTTGTCGCGCCACTCGTTGCGGGTGGCGATCACGCCGCGGTCGGGACCTGAGCTTTGCTCGAGGAAATATTGGTGGACCGTCTTGCCCGCCTTGTCGGCCTCGGACCACAAGTCGACGCCGTTGACGTCGCCATGGGCGAACCAGAAGGCGTGGTGATGCGGATGGTCGTGTTCCTCGTCGGGCACGTCCTCCTGCGGCCAGCGCCGGGTGAAGTGTTCGCCGTTCGGTCCGAGCAGCGGGTACAGGAACGGCCGCGACACGTCGCGAAAGTGGTACTCGGTGAAAAGCTGCCCGTCGAATTCGACGCGGACCACGTTGTTTGTCTCGAACACCCGCACGTGGTCGTTGGCATGGGAACCGGTGCGCGTCGCGCAACCGGAAGCCAACAGGATTCCGGCGAGCGGCAGCAGGGCGAGCAGGCACTTCGGTACCGGGGGCATTGGATTCCAATTAGCTCCCCACGCTCGCCGGCGGCAACCGATTTCTTCCCGTCCCGCCGTGTCCGACGACGTGAGTCGGTGGATTCGCCGCCCCGTGGCCGACGACGTGAGTCGGTGGAATCCCGCCCCGTGGCCGACGACGTGAGCCGGCGGATCCGTCCGTGACCACCGCCGCGAAACCGCCCCCCCGCACGTCACGCCCTCGGATGCGAGTCGTCGTACACCTGCTTCAACCGCGCGATGCTCACGTGCGTGTACACCTCCGTGGTCTTCAGGTGCGCGTGTCCCAACAGTTCCTGCACCGCGCGGAGATCGGCCCCGTGGTCCAGCAGGTGGGTCGCGAAGCTGTGCCTCAGTTTGTGCGGCGTCAGGGACGGGTCCAGCCCCGCGATCTCCAGATATTGTTTCAGCCGTCGTTGCACGTCGCGCGGGCCGACCGGGTCCAATCCATCCCGGTGCGCGAGGAAAACCGGGACGCCGCTCGCGCGTGGATGTCCGACCGCGCCCCAATACCGCTCGAGCGCGTCGAGCGCCGGTCGTCCGAACGGCACGTCGCGTTCCTTGCGACCCTTGCCCAGCGCCCGCACCACGCGATCCGCCAGATCGACGCGTTCGAACGTCAGCCCGCAGATTTCCGAAATACGGAGGCCCGACGAATAGAAGAGTTCCAGCATCGCCGCGTCGCGCAGGAAGGGCGACGCGTCCGGTTCCTTGCCGGGCTTCGACTGGTCCTGCCGGCGTTTCCAATCCGCCATCGGCGCGGCCAACAACCGCGGCACGTCGGTCTCGGGCACGAACCGCGGCAGTCGCTTCTCCGGCTTCGGCATCGAAAGCCCGCGCACCGGACTCGACCCCGCGTGGCCTTCGCGCATCAGCCACCGGTAGAACGTCCGCAACGCGCTGAACCGAAGCGCGATCGACGCGCGGCCCAGTTCGGCGCGGCCCAAACGCCGCAGGTAAAGGCGGAGATCGTCGCGCGTTACGGAATCCCAGCGCGGGGCGCGTCCATGGAGTTCGTGGTGGCGCCGCGTGAATTCGAGCAGTGCGTCGCGGTAGTTGCGGAGGGTGTGCGGCGACGCATTGCGCTCGACCGCCAGATGGCGGACGAACGCCCCGGCGAGCGAATCGAGTTCGATCGTTCCCGGTTTCGCGTTGTCGTCCACGCGTCGACGCTATTCCAAAACCGCGTCGCGCGGAAGCCTCGTGGCGCCCGCCAGCCCGTAGCGCGGGCGTCCCCGCCTGCGGTAGTCGCGGGCGTCTCGCCTGCGCAAATCACGGGCGTCCGCGCCAGTGCCCTGCCAGTCGCGGCAAGGCGCACCGGGGACGGTGCTTCCTGTGCAGCCGGTCCTGCCCGCCGAAGCCAGGCGAAGGAGGGGGACGGCCGCCCTACCTCATGCCGCCGAATCGCGATGGCTCCGCCTTCGCGCCTTTGCTAACCATGCGTCATGGACTCCCCCGCCAAGTCGCCCGCCACGGCCCCGCGTCGCAGGGGTTGGAAGTGGATCCTCGCCGTCGTCCTCGGCGCTTTCCTGCTGCTGTTCCTGATCGCGGTCGCCGTGTTGGTGCCGATCGCCATGAAGGCCAACGTCGCCATGCAGTCGACGTTCTGCCAATCGAAGCTCCACCAACTCGCGCTGGGCGCGCGCATCCACGCCGTGAACCACGATTCGAAGTTTCCGAACGATTGGACCGAACTCACCGGGGAATTCGCCAACCCGATGCTCCTCGTGTGCACCGACGACAAGGCGCATCCGGTGGCCGCCGATTGGGCTTCGGTTGGCGCATCGAACATCACCTACGCGTACCTCGCGCGCGGCGCGGACGACGGCCAGACCAACCGCGTCGTCGCGTTCTGCCCGGTACATGGGCACCTGGTGGTGGTCGGCGGCCGCGTCTATCCGGGCGCAATGAAACGGGCTCCCGACGCGATCACCGAACGCGACGGCGCCCAATGGTTCGACCCGTCAAAACTCCCGGCGAGCAACAGGACGGCCAGACAAAACCGCTGAGGACAGGTTCCGTAAATTTTTACAGGAGGAAACAGAGGGAACGAAGAATCGCGCATGGAGAGTGGCACCGTGGGTGGCGGCGGCCCGCCGCCACTTCGGCTTGGGCTGGCGAGAGCGCCGAGACGGACTCGTGTGACGCGCCACATATCACTGCCTCCCCTCTGTTTTCTCCGTTTCCTCCTGTAAAAAATTCCTCACCCGTATCCGCGGGCATTTTCTGTCGACCCCTTCGTCGTGGACCGTAATCTCGCGCCGCATGTTGTCCGCGATCCGACGCCTCTCGCTGACCCATTGGATTGTCATCGCCATGGTGGCCGGCATCGCCTTCGGCGAATTCGATCCCCGGCACGCCGTGCAGTTGAAGGTTTTCTCCACGGTCTTCCTCAACCTCGTGAAGTGCATCCTCGTGCCGCTCGTCTTCGGCACGCTGGTCGTCGGCATCGCGGGCCACGCGGACGATCTCAAGGCCGTCGGGCGACTCGCCTTCCGCTCGATCGTTTATTTCGAATTGGTCACCACCGTCGCGCTGTTCATCGGCCTGGGTGTCGTCAACGTCGTCAAACCCGGCGTCGGCGTCACGCTGCCCGCGCCTGCCGAGGGCGCCGCGGTGACCGCCCAGAAAGTCACCTGGGAATCGCTGGTCGAGCACCTCGCGCCCAAGAGCTTCTTCGATGCCGCCTCGCGCAACGACGTCCTCCAGGTCGTGGTGTTCGCAATCCTGTTCGCGATGGCGATCACGCAGGTGAAGGGTCCCCACCGCGAGACGATGCTCGGGTTCTGCGAGTCGTTGACCGAGGTGATGTTCAAGTTCACGTCGATCGTGATGAACCTCGCGCCCATCGGCGTCGGGGCCGCGATGGCGGTCACCGTCGGCACGTCCGGACTGGGCGTGCTCAAGCAACTCGCGCTGCTGATCGGGACTTTGTACGGCGGGCTGGCGATCTTCTGCCTCGGCGTCCTCGTGCCGATCGCATGGTTCGCGCGGATCCCGCTGCGCGAATTGCTCGCGACCCTCCGCGCGCCCGCGTTGCTGTCGTTCACCACCGCGTCGTCCGACGCCGCGTTGCCCGACGCGATGAAACGCCTCGTGGCGTTCGGCGTGCCCAAACGGATCGTGTCGTTCGTGATGCCGGTGGGTTATTCGTTCAACCTCGACGGCTCGACGCTGCATCTCGCCGTCGCGTCGATCTTCGTGGCGCAGGCGGCGAAGGTGGACCTGAGCCTGGGGCAACAGGTGACGATGATGGTGACGCTGATGCTGACGAGCAAAGGCATGGCGGGCGTGCCACGGGCGTCGCAGGTGATCCTTGCCGGAACGTTGGCGACGTTCGGGCTGCCGTTGGAAGGCGTGGTGCTAATCATGGGCGTGGACCAGATCATGGACATGGGCCGGACCACGGTGAACCTGATGGGAAACTGCCTGGCGACCGTGGTGATGGCGCGGTGGGAAGGCGAGTTCCGCCGGGAACCACGGAGCGAGGAAGCGGGTTAGGGCTCCTGTTTTTTTACCACGGAAATCACGGAAATCACTGAAGTGGGGAAGGGAGACACCGCGGGGATTTTTTACCACGGAGCACACGGAGCACACGGAATGTGGGGATCCAATATGTCCCGTTCTTCGATTCGTCCCTCGTTTTCCGCAAGTTTGGTAGGTGCCCGGTCCGTGTGGTCCGTGTGCTCCGTGGTTAAAAATATTAACTCCCCCGCAGCCTTCAGTGATTTCCGTGATTTCCGTGGTTAAAAATTCCTTCGCCCAACCCGTGGTTCAAGCGACCAGTTCCGCGGTCCGGTTCGCGGGGTCCGCGTCCACCCATTTTCCGTGCTCGCGGATCAAGTCCACCAACCGATCCACGGCTTCGCCCTCCGGGATATTGAACTTCACCGGGGTCTTGCCGACGTAGAGGTTGATCTTGTTCGGCGCGCCGCCCACGTAGCCGAAATCCGCGTCCGCCATCTCGCCCGGTCCGTTCACGATGCAGCCCATGATCGCGATCTTCACGCCTTTCAGATGATCCGTCCGCGCCTTGATACGCGCCGTCACCGTCTGGAGATTGAACAACGTCCGGCCGCAGCTCGGGCACGCCACGTAGTCGGTCTTGAACGACCGGCAACCCGCCGCCTGGAGAATGTTATAGGCCAGCTTCAGCGACAGCCCGCCGCCCGATTCGCCGCGCACGAGCACCGCGTCGCCCACGCCGTCGGCGAGCAACGACCCGAGGTTCACCGCCGCGCGCAGCAACGCGACGCTCGGCGACAACGGCACCGGCTCGAACGACAGGCAGTCCTTCAGCAGGATCGGGTTCGCCGAACCCAGTTCTTTCAATCGAACCGCAAGCAACCGGAACGCGGCGATCGTCGGCAACGCGACGCCGTCCTTCACCGTCACCCATTGCGTCGCGCACGGGATGGTGCCGGGCGCGATCGGTTGGGTCGGGTCGAGTTCCAGGATATTAAGATCCTCGTACACGCCTTCGGGCCGGACGTCCGACTTCGCGGGGATGCGCGGCGCGACTGCGTCGAACGTGCCGCGCGTGACGATCACGCGCACGGTCTGCTCGCCGCCGCCGCGGACGCCGTCGCCGAGGTCGGACTCCGCCGACTCGCGGCGCTTGTACACGAACGGATCCCACGGCAAGGGAAGTTCGCCGAGGCGGGCACGGGTGTTTGCCAGCAGCGGGATCTGCGCGAGCAACTCGTTGCAGACGGCGATTTCATTGGGACTGTCCTCGGTCAACGAGACGCGGATGGTGTCGCCGATGCCGTCGCAGAGCAGGGACCCGATCCCGATGGCGGACTTGATGCGGCCGTCCTCGCCCTCGCCGGCCTCGGTGACGCCGAGATGCAATTGGTAGTTCCAGTCCGGACCGAGTTCGGAAAGCCGCGCGGCGAGCAACCGATAGCACTCGATCATCACCTTCGGGTTCGACGACTTCATCGAGAAGACGAAGTCATGGAAGTCGTGCTTGCGGCAGATGCGCGCGAACTCGAGCGCGCTCTCGACCATGCCGAGCGGCGAGTCGCCAAACCGGTTCATGATCCGGTCGGAGAGCGAGCCGTGGTTGGTGCCGATGCGCAGGGCGCGCTTGAGCCGCTTGAGCTCGAGGACGAGGGGGACGAACGACTCCTCGACGCGCTGCAGTTCGGCGTCGTACTCGGCGTCCGTGTACTCCTTGACGTTGAACTTTTTCTTGTCGGCGTAGTTGCCCGGGTTGACGCGGATCTTCTCGACCCACTTGACCGCCTCCATGGCGGCGTCGGGCTTGAAATGGATGTCCGCGACGATGGGAACGAAACAACCGCGGCGATGAAGTTCCGCGACGACGTTCTCGAGATTGGCCGCGTCCTTCACGGTGGGCGCGGTGATGCGGACGATCTGGCAACCGACGGCAACGAGGTCAAGGGTCTGCTGGACGCACGCGGCGGTGTCCATGGTGTCGCAGGTGAGCATGGACTGCCGGACGACGGGATGTCCGCCGCCGATGACGACGCCACCGCGGGCGGGATCGCCGACGGCGACCTCGCGGGTGGGCCTGCGTGAATAGTTCCAGGGAGACGCGCAATACTTCATGTGCCGCCCGGAATAGAGCGAGATGGGCCCCATTCCGTCAACTGGCGGGGTTTGGAAGGGTTTGGAGGGGAAGGGCAGTCCCCGACGGGAACGAGGCAATGGGGCAAGCCGCCGTGCGTCGGGGCGGCGACGGCGCGGGGCACCCGGCGGTTTTGGAAACGGGTGCCCGGTCATCCCGGGATGCGGTCCATCGAGAAGGCGCCGGTGGCCGATATGTCAAAAGGATAGATCTGACCCCATTGCCCCATTCCGAAGCCACGCGGCATCATGCCGCGAGCGCGGCCGCCTTGGTCGTGGACCCCGTCCACGGCGCCCACGGCGTCCCCCGGCTCGACGTTTCCGTCGCCTACGGCCCCGGCGTGCCGTCCCAGTCGCGCCGCGTTTCTCCGCCGGCCCCGCCTCATTCACACTTTGTCCACGGCCATGTCTGGACACCGGCGGAAATCAGGCCATTTACTCCCCTCCGAACAAATCAAACGGTTGCCCACGGACGAAAAAATCAAAGCACCCCGCTTCAGTCTGCAGTGTTCACGATGCGGCTCATTGAGCGGGAGGTTAGGCGAATGTTCCGATCCGGGTTGCCCGGATAATTCTTTGGCCAATTCTTTCATCATGGTGTTTCCTTGCCTTGAAGGTCTGGCCGTTGGCACTCCTACTGTACACGGCACAAGAAAATGTTTAAATACGGTTCTGCAGAAAGTCTGGAGCGCTTCTCGACAACGCAGTGGAGCGTGGTTTTGGAAGCGGCGCGGACCGATTCGGAACGGTCGCGCGCCGCCCTGCAAAAACTTTGCACCCGATACTGGCGTCCGGTATATTCATATGCGCGACGGAAAGGTTGCAGCGAGCACGAAGCTGAGGACGCCACTCAAGGCTTTTTTCAGTTTATTCTTTCCGAGGGAGTCATCGGTAAAGCGGATCGCACCAAGGGACGATTCCGCACATTCCTGCTCGGATCGCTGACGAACTATCTTCATAACGAACGCGATGGGCAACAGGCGCTAAAAAGAGGCGGAGGCTTCGAGTTTGTTTCGGTGCATGAATTAGCGTCCGAGGGGATATCTGTGCCCGAGGGGCATGGCGCATTCCCTGAGCAGCAATTCGACCACACTTGGGCGATGACATTGATCGAGCGCGTATTCGCAGAGTTGCGCGGCGAATATGAGCAGCGTGTAAAGGGCGCGCTCTTCGCCGGTTTGAAGCCCTGCCTGACGGGCGAACCGGTGGCGGCTGATTACGAGCGGCTCGGGCATCAGGTCGGCATGGAACCGGGTGCGGTGAAAGTGGCATTGCACCGGGCTCGCCGCCGGTTCGGCGAACTGCTGCGTCGCGAGGTGGCGCATACCGTTGAAACGCCGGCGGATATCGAGGACGAAATCCGACACCTGTTGCGCGCGATTTCGACATGAGCACAGCGATTTCCTGTAATCGGTGTGGACCTCTGCTTTAGAATAGTATTGATGCGAGAGATCGATTCATGCTGTCCGCGATGCGGCACAAAACAGCCGGGAACAACCATCGGCGGGTTGTGCCTGGGGTGCCTGCTTTCGTTTGGGCTGAAGGGAACGGAGGAAGGACTCTCGGCTGAGTCGAGCATTGATTCCGAAGGTCCAGGCGAGTTCATACCGAGTGACGAGTTCGAGCGATTCTGCATTCTGGGCAAAATAGGGGAAGGAGGCTGTGGAGTTGTGTATCGGGCAGAACAGCTTCAGCCCGTGCAACGCGAGGTAGCGCTGAAAGTGATCAAGCTCGGGATGGATACACCGAGCGTGGTGGCTCGTTTTGAAACGGAGCGGCAGGCGCTTGCGTTGATGGATCACCCCGGGATTGCGGCTGTTTTTGATGCCGGGAGCACCCGGTCGGGCCGGCCGTTCTTCGTTATGGAATTGGTGCCCGGCGAACCGATCACACGCTATTGTGAGACGCGGAAGCTCGGGGTGGAAGAACGGCTGCGTTTGTTCGTGGAACTTTGCCGGGCAGTGCAGCACGCGCACCAAAAGGGCGTCATTCATCGGGATATAAAACCTTCCAATGTGCTGGTAGTCGAAACGGATGGCGTGCCGCACCCCAAAGTCATCGACTTCGGGATCGCCAAAGCAACGGCCCACCAACGACTCGCCGATCAAACGATCTATACTGCCTTCGATCAATTCATCGGCACGCCCGCTTACATGAGCCCGGAACAGGCCGGGCTGACCGGCGATGATGTTGATACGCGCACAGACATTTACGCGCTCGGGGTGCTCCTTTATGAGTTGCTCACTGGCACGCCGCCGTTCGATCCGCAGCGCCTCCGCGCTGCCGCGGTCGATGAGGTCTGTCGGATCATCCGCGATGAAGAACCGGCGCGGCCTTCCATCCGGGTGACTACAGTCGTCACAAACGAGCCTGGAACTGCCCAGGATTCTCAACTCATCTCCACCTGGGCCAGACGGCTGCGCGGCGATTTGGACTGGATCGTCATGAAGGCGCTGGAGAAGCAACGCGCGCGGCGCTACGACACCGCCAGCGACTTTGCTCGCGACATCACCCGGCATCTCACGAACGAACCGGTTGCCGCTCGCCCGCCCAGCAGCGCCTACCGGTTTCAAAAGCTGGTTCGGCGCAACAAGCTCGCCTTCGCGGCGTCAGCAGCGGTGATCACGGCGCTTGCCATTGGAGCAATTGTCGCCACTTGCCAGTTTTACAAGGAGCAAGACGCACGGCGAATCGCCGTGGCCGCGGAACACAAGGCCCGCGATGAAGCCAGGCGCGCGGAACAGGTAGCTCGTTTTCTCAAAGAGACGCTGGCTGGCGCCGGACCGTCTGTCGCTCTCGGGCGCGACACGACCTTGCTTCGCGAAATCCTCGATCGGACAGCCGAGCGCGTCAGCCAAGAATTGAAGGACTACCCCGAGATCGAAGCGGAATTGCGCGCCACCGTCGGCAAAGCCTACCTGGATATCGGCGATCTGGGCAAGGCCGAAGCCATGCTTCGCGAGGCGCTCCGTCTGCGCGAGACGGTCTTCGGCCCAACCCGTGGCGCGGTTCTCGAATCGATTCTGGACCTGTGCTCGGTTCTAAATCGTCGCTCCGCCGCACGCGACCTGGTCGAGGGGGAATCGCTGGCGCGCCGCGCCGTGGCAATCGAAGAGGCGCGTTCCCCTTCAGAAAGCGCCGCCTTGGCAAACGCGCTGGAGCAACTGGGTTGGAACCTGCACTGTCAAGCGCGATGGGCCGATGCCGAACCTGTTTATCGCCGGGTGCTGGAAATACGGCGCCTAAGTCGCGGAATTCCCGAAACTCACCTCGTCAACAGCTTGAACGCGCTTAGCGCTAATCTTAGTTTCAACCCTGCGAGGCTCGACGAATCTGAGTCCTTAATTCGCGAAGCGCTCGCCATCCAGACCAAATCCAATCGCGAGGCCCATCCGGCTACCGCGGATCTCCTTCACACGCTGTCGCTGGTTCTGGAGAAACGCAAAAAGCTTCCAGAAGCCGAAGAAGCCATTGAGGAATCCGTGCGCATGCGACGAAAGCTGTGGGGCGAGAACAACGTGATGCTCGCCGACCCATTGGCCCGGCTGGCACAAGTTTTGGTGGTCGAGAACAAGCTTGATGAAGCCGAAGCCACCTTGCGCGAATGCATCACCATTTTAGAGAAGTCCTTTGGGACCGGGAATCTCCGGATGACCGGGTACCACATGGGCACCCTGACCGAACTTTTGCACCGCCGCAAGAAATGGCGCGAGGCCGAAGCGAGCGTAAAAGATTGGGTGGCCTTGTGCCGCGCTAACCATGAATTGAGCAACGCGTTGTTCCATTCGCTTCATTGGCAGGGGATCATCCTTATCGCCCAGCGCAAATGGGCCGGGGCTGAACCGGTTCTGCGCGAGGCGATATCACTTTGTGATCAAATCCAGCTCGTGCCGACGGCGGAGATAGAGGCCACAACCTGCGTCCACCTTCGCCGCTCCCTGGGTGAGACGCTGCTCCGGCGAGGCAGTTGCACCGAGGCCGAACTGCTCCTGCTTGCCTCTTACGCTGCCCTTAAGGACGCCACAGGTCGCTGGGACGCCGTTGAGACGAAACTCAGTATCGAACAACTGATAGAACTCTACGAAACCACTGCGCGTCCGACAGAAGCCGCTGGGTGGAAACGGAGGTTGGGTGAGTTCCAGAAAGTTGGGGCCGACAAGGCCAAGGCAGCGTCCCCCCACTAGCAATCGCTCAATGCGGACAGATAGAGCGGACCAGTTCGCCGTCATCCGCACTTCATTCGACGATAAACAATTAGCGACCGCCCACATTTTCTTTCAAACCGGCGCTGTCGCCACTCAACAATATTTCTCGCTTTTGGGTGTAACCGCCTCTGGCCATTCCTTTAACAAGGGGTGTGAATAAACAGAATCTTTTGACGAAGCAATTGCTCTGGCTCCTCCCGTTCGTTCTTTTATCAGGAAATCTGCTGGCTCAAGTCAATGAGGGGCAGGCTGTCAGGCAACTTCCGTACGATTTCCATCCCGGTGACTTGATCGACGTGCGCCTCCAGGTCACCCCGCCGGTCGGAACCACCATCTGGTCCGTTCGTGAAATGTATCCCAAGCGATGGGATTTCGTCTCTGCGACGAATGCCGCCTCGACCAATGCGTTCACTGGTGAGTTGTCCTTTGGGCCGTTCACGAATGACGTGGCCATGACGCTTGTTTACAGTGTCGCAAGCGTTCAGGAATTGACCAATTCGGGCGTTTTCAATGGCGAAGTTGTTTTCGACGGCGCAACCAATGTGATCACGGGCACAACCGTTCTGCCCTCGCGGAACGAATGGTTGTTTATCGGCCCGCAAGCTTTGGAACAGGGGACGGTCAGTGGGGTGGCCTACGGGGCTGGGAAATGGGTGGCAAGCTCATCCGGTTGGGTCACCACTCTCGAGAGCGACGGGCGGTTAACCTACCCCCGCGTTCCGCGTTATTTTAAGGACGGTTGGTCAAGATTGGCTTACGTCGGCGGTCTCTTCTTACTCTTTGGAGCAGGAGACAATGGAGCCCAAATGATGATTTCCGAGGACGGATTTTCCTGGAAGGTCGCCCAGGACGAGGACGGGGATACTCACCCCGATCCGTTCGCGCAGAGTGGGGGCTACGTCCAGTCCGTGGCATATGGAAATGGCGTTTATGTGGCCGTCGGTGAACATGCCTACCCGGAAGAATCGCAATTTGCGGGGGCGATCTTCAGGTCCACGAACGGGTACAACTGGAAGCGGGTTTTTCGCCTGGTCGAACCGAGCCGCCACATCAACGCGGTTGCCTTTGCTGACAACCGTTTCATGGCGGTGGGTGACCAAGGCACGTTGCTCACTTCCACCGATGGTTCAAGCTGGGGCAAGATTCAACCCATCCATGTGAGTGGTGATTCTGGTGGCCCCGAAAGCGTGTGGATGAGCACATCCCTCCGCGGCATTGGTTACGGTCCGGCGGGCTGGATTATTCCAACGCTTTATACGCCAGGTGGTGCCTCTGTTCCTGGCACTTCTCTCCGCTCGGCTGATGGAGTCAACTGGGATGCGCTCACAGGAACCGGCTCTGGTGCCGCGATTTGTTGGGAATCCTTTTATGCGGATGGCAAATACTGGTTTAGTGGGGTTGGCGATGCATATACCACTGAAGACGGCGCGTCGTGGACGAGATTGCCAGCGCCATTTTCGGCTCACCCCGTCGGACCCGTGGGTCATGCGCCGGATGGTGTAAGCCCGCAATACCTCGGGGCAGGTGACCCGTCGGCCAGCCTGGTTTCCTCACCGAACGGGGCCGATTGGGTATTTGCGTCGCCAGGGGTTAACGCGGTTTGGCCATGTTATTTAAGCGTTGCAACTTACCGCAACGAATGGGTAGTCAGCTCCCAGGGAGATTCCCAACCAGGTCAGGGGACGATGCCCAGCGATAGTCCTGGTAATATCTGGATTCCTGTTAATGCGGGGGCGCTCAATGTGCGAAGTGCCGGCGGCCAATGGAGGCGGGGGAATACCGACAAAGAATATGCAGATTTGCTGACCACAACGAATGGCTTGCTGGCAGCGGGCGTCGATCGTGACGCGAAACTTTTTGCCAACTTCTTGGTTGGAAGCGATTATGTCTTGGGCACAGGGGTAGCTTTGCCCTATTTGCACCGCCTTGTGCCGGAATCAAGCTACAGCTACAAAGGTTTGAACGGTCGTAATTTTGGCTATCAATTTGCCAAAGCCTCGTTCGCCCAAACTCTGGATGGTTTCGACCTCTATGCGGAAACCTACTTCCCTGGGCAATCCTTCCCAAGCGTGATGAATTGGGGCCATTTTACATCCACCAACGGCATTGATTGGGCACTCCGTGCGAACGGCTTGAATAACGTGACAAAGTTCCCTGGCATTCGCGGCCTTGCTTGGGGCGCTGGCCGTTTCGTAGCCGTAAGCGAAGGTTGGTTGCCGGAGACCGCTGGATCCACGACTGGGCCATTAATTTCAGCGAATCGCATTTATACCAGCATAAACGGCGAGGATTATGTTCCTGTGGATCTTTCCGCTCTTGCGCCTGGGTTGAAGGGCGAGGGGCTATCCGGTGTCGCCTACGCGAACGGTCAATTCACCGCCATCGGCAATTCCGGAAGCATCTTGTCCTCGACCGATGGCCTTGTTTGGAAATCGGTTCGCACAAGTGACGGCCATCCGTGGAACCGGGTTCGCTATTTGGATGGCACCTGGGCTGCGGTCGGCAATGCCGGTTGGGTGGCCTTCTCCACCGACGGCCAAAATTGGACCAGCAAAACATCCGGTACGGAATCTGACCTCACCGACATCGGGCATCAAAACGGAAGGTACATGACAGTGGGGAAAAACGCGATGGTGTTGCTTTCGCTTCCGGTGGTGCCGGTGATCACAACACAGCCGCAAAGCCGGACAAACCTAGCGGGAACCTTGGCGACCTTCACGATCGGCGCAACGGGTGATGAACCGATCACATACCAATGGCGCAAGGGCGGAACGAACATCGCCGACGGCGCCTACTTCAGTGGCACGGCCACAACCACATTGTCCATAAACGGGGTCACGTCTGGAGATGCGGCCAAGTACGATGTCGTCGTTACCAATGCCGGGGGCTCGGTGAACAGTTTGGTGGCCACCCTGACGGTGATATCCCCCTCAGTTTTGGTCACGGGGATCACGGCGACCGCCACCAGCGAACTCGCAAGCCTTGGCCGAATCGCAGCCCACGCGGTTGACGGGGTTTATTATGACACGGCTTTTTGGGAGAGTGTGGGCGTGAATCAGGGATTTGGGACTGACCCATCACCCGCGATTACCTTCGATCTGCGCCAAGTTTGGTCCCTGGATAGTTACGTCATCTGGAATGGGCACGAACTCGCCCCGAGCATTAAACGAATGGTCGTTGAAACAGCTTTGGATGGAATTAAGTTCACAGCTCTGGGCGAAGTGACGCTTTCCAAAATCGCCCCCCAATCGGAGACCAACCTGCTCAATGGAGTTTTGGCTCGCTATGTCCGTTTTAACATTCTGGAAAATGGAGCGGGACAGGTATTTCCGGTGGTGGGGGATCCGACCGCGTGGAGTCTCGTGGCGATTGATGAGGTCGAATTCCACGGTAAGCTGGCCACGGTCGCGCCAACTCAAATTGTTTTGCAATCCCCGGCGTTCACTCCCGGCATGTTCCGCTTCGACATTTTCAGCGCCGCCGGCGTCACGTTCGATGTGGAACGCGCGCTTTCATTGACTGGACCCTGGATAAATGTCGGTTCGGTATTGATCGGTTCGGGCGGCTCCGGGGTGTTCGAGGATAACAGTCCGCCTACCGGGGCGGGCTATTATCGCGCGGTCCTTCGATGAGCGGACTGTCAGCGGTCGAATCAAACTGTACCACCCCGGGTCGAATCAAACTGTACCACCCCGGCGGGGTTTGATTAGCGGATTTCGGGGATGCGTTTCAAGGGTTGGTTGTACAACGACCATTGGAAATGCCCGCACCAATGATTGTCGGTGCCCGGTTGGGGCGGCAAAGTTTCCCCGCAGGCGGGAGGATAGGGCTCTGCAGGAGTGCACCCCGAGCGCCCGCGTGCCCAAGGATTGCCCCGTG
>JANYDN010000341.1 GCA_025363585.1 Verrucomicrobiota bacterium
GGTTCGCCACCCGCACGCGCGAGGTGATGGGATTGACGCTCACGACGAGGCGGAATCCCGAGCGGTCGCGCAATTGGAATTCGGCGGCGTCGGCGGTGCCGTCCGCATGGAAACTTATACCCTCGCCCCGGGCGGGTTCCACGTCCCGGGCATTCCCCTGGCGCGCGACCGGCGCGTCGCCATGGCGCAGGATCACGGTGATGCGGGGATCGATGGTGCCGAAGGCGTCGGGAATATCGGTGAACGCTCCGGCTTTCGCCGCGGGGGCGCGGGACGGGTTTTCATCCGCCTCGACGCGGTATTTGCCGGTGGTCGGATCGAAGCGGAGGCGTTGCGGCTGGCCGGCGGCGACGGCGCGGGAATAGGCGACGTTGCAGGCGCCGGCGAGACGGCTGGCCGACGAGCGAAGGAGCGTTTCCTCGAACGAGCCGCGGAGCTCGGGAACAATCATCGCGGTGAGGATGGTGACGACGATGATCACCACCATGAGCTCCATGAGGGTGAAGCCCCGGCTCGCTGCGGATGCTGTGGACGCGGGCGGCACGATGTCTAATTACCAGTTGCCGATGTCGGCGGCATCGCCCTCGCCGCCGTCCACACCGTCGGCGCCCTGCGACCAGAGATCGAAGCCGGTTGGATGATGCGTGCCGGGACGGCGGTATTGGTACGGATGGCCCCACGGATCCTTGCGGAGCTGCTTGACGTACGGGCCGCGCCATTTCGAGGCATCGCTGGCGGGGGCGGTGACGAGGACCGAGAGGCCTTCCTCCTGGGTGGGATAGCGGTCCATCTGGACGTTGAACACGTCGACGGCCGACTCCAATTCGGACACGTGGGCCTTGGCGGCGCCGAGCTTGGCCTCGCTGGTGGCACCCATGAATTGCGGGATGATGGTGACGGCGAGGATGCCGAGGATGATCACGACGACCATGATCTCGAGCAGCGTGAAGCCGTGGCGTGCCGGGCGTTGGGTCTGGATGTGCATGGCTGGAAATCCGGGATTATATAAGTTCGGGGTCGGTCCGGCTTCCTCAGTGGATGCCGTGGCTAAGCCGGAAAATGGGAAGGAGAATGGCAATGACCATGAACCCGACGACGCCACCGACGATGAGTATCAGGATCGGGGCGAGCAGGGAGATGAGGGTCTTGGTCTTGGCGCGGAGATGGCGTTCCTCGATCTGCGCGACCTTGCCGAGCATGTCGGCGAGTTGGCCGGATTCCTCGCCGGCGGAGATCATCTGCACGGCGCTGCGCGGGAAGACGCCGAGTTTGCGGAGCGGCGCGGCCAGGGAATCGCCGCCGCGGGTTTCCTCGGCGACCTGGGCGATCTGTCCGGAGATGATGCGGTTGCCCACGGTGGATTCGACGATCTTGAGCGCGGGCAGGAGCGAGACGCCGCTCTTCAAAAGGATCCCGAGCGTGCGCGCGAACCGACTGAGGGAGGACGCGCGGATGAGCCCGCCCATGAGCGGGACGCCGAGTTTCGCGCGGTCGATCTTCAACGCGCCGCCGGGGGTTTTCGCGAACCAACGCAAACCGAGGACCGACGCCGCCAACGCGATCAGGATCCACGGCCAGTAGTGCGAGAGAAAGGTGCTGACGCGGAGCAGCACGAGCGTGGGGAACGGCAGCGTCTCGAGCATTTCCTCGAGCATCGAGAAGATCTTCGGCAGCACGACCGTGAGCAGGATGGCGACGGTGACCATGCCGAAGCCGAGGACGAACAGCGGGTAGGCGATGGCGGAAACCACCTCGCCGCGGATCTCGTCGTCGTGTTCGAGGAGGTCCGCGAGATCGTTCATGACGCGGGGCAGGACGCCGGCCTCCTCGCCGACGCGGACCATGCTCGAGTAGAGGTTGCCGAATTGGCGCGGGTGTTTGGCGAGCGCGGCGGAAAGGGAGGCGCCGGTGCGGACGTCGCGGGAAACCGTTTCCACGAGCGTCTTCATCGCGGGATTGGATTCCTCGGCCGCGATGCCCTCGAGGGCCTGCGGGATGGGAATCGAGGCGTCGAGCAACGCCGACATCTCGCGCGAGAACGCGGTGATTTCCTTGCGACGAATGCCGCTGCCGAAACGGAGACCGCCTTCGGGAGCCGCCGGCTTGGCTGCGGCCGCGGGATTCGCGGCGACGGGAACCGACTTCGCGGGGCCGCCGACGGGCTCGAGCGCGGACGGGAAAAGTCCCTTCTCGGCAAGGAGCCGGATCGCGGCGCGCCGGTCCTCGGCCTCGACGACGCCCTGGACGCCCGCTCCGGATCCCTGCACGGCCTGGTAACGGAACGAGGTCATTCCGTGTCGTCTCCGGAGCAGACCCGCACGATTTCCTCGAGACTGGTGACGCCGGCGCCGGCCTTGCGGATGCCGTCGTCGAAGAGCGTGGTCATCTTGCCGCGCACGCGGGCCTTGAGCTCGGCGCTGGACCGTCGTTGAAGGATCAGTTCGCGGAGATCGGGAATGATCTCGAGCAATTCGAAGATGCCGACCCGGCCGCGGTAACCGATGCCGCGGCATTCGTCGCAGCCGGTGGCGGTCCAATACTCGCCCTCGGGAATCGGGAATTTCTCCCGCACGGCGGCCGAGGGCGCGGTGACGCGGCGGCAGGCCGGGCACAAGCGGCGGACGAGGCGCTGTGCGAGGACGCCGTCGAGGGACGAGGCCACCAAAAACGGCTCGATGCCCATGTCGACGAGGCGCGTGACGGCGCCGGCGGCGTCGTTGGTGTGGAGGGTGCTCAGCACCTGGTGGCCCGTGAGCGCGGCGCGGATGGCGATCTCGGCGGTCTCGGCGTCACGGATCTCGCCGACCATGACGACGTTGGGATCCTGGCGAAGGATGGCTCGAAGGCCGGTGGCAAAGGAGAATCCGCGTCCCGGCTTCACGGGAATCTGTGCCACGCCGTGGAGCTCGTACTCCACGGGATCCTCGATGGTGATGATCTTCTTGGTCGTGGTGTACGAGGCCTGGAGGATGGCGTAGAGCGTGGTGGTCTTGCCGCTGCCGGTGGGTCCCGTGGCGAGGAACAGGCCGTGCGGCTTCTCGGTGAGGTGCCGGAGAAGCGTGGCGCGTTCCGGATCGAGCCCGAGATCCTGGGGTCGGTGCATGCGCGTGTCCTTCTCGAGGAGACGCATCACGACGCTTTCGCCGTGGATGGTGGGCAACGTGCCGACGCGGATGTCGACGCGGGCGCCGCGGTTGTTGATCTGGATGTGTCCGTCCTGCGGGAGGAAGCGTTCCGCGATGTTCATCTCCGCCATGATCTTGATGCGCGAGACGATCGCGGCGTGGAGCGGCTTGGGCGGCGGCTGTTTTTCCTGGAGGAGACCGTCGATGCGGTAGCGAAGCTGGACGGCGGACTCGAAGGGGATGAGATGGATGTCGCTGGCGCGCTCGCGAAGGGCGGTGGCGATGACCACGTTGACGAGATTCACGACGGTGGGCTCGTTGGCCATCACCTCGATGTCGTGGAGGTTTTTCCCCTCGGTCCCGGCGGTGCCATCGGGACCGAGATCGCCGATCATGCGCTCGACGGTGATCTGGTAGCGCTCGGCGATGCCGTCCTCGATGTCGGTGGAGCCGAGGGACCGTTCGGAGACCTCGAGGCCGGTCATGAGGCGGAGATCCTCGACGACGGCGGGGTCCAGAGGGGTGCGGGTGGCGACGGCGAGGACGCCGTTCTCGACCGACACGGGGAGGAAAGAATGACGCTTGGCGAAGTCGGCGGGAACGAGTTTCAGGGCCTCCTGGAGGGCCGGCGATGCGATGCCGACGCCATGGGCGGCGCCGGGAACTCCGTTGGAAAGTTCCTCGACGAGGGTGGTATTCGAGTCGGGCACGGTTGGGGATGCTTCAGCGTATGGTCTCCGAATTCAACGCCGCTTGAACACGAAACATTCAAAATGGTTCCGCCGGCGTCCGCGCTTTGACCGACCAGCCCGCGAATCGTTAGGAGAATTGTCCGCGGGGGCAAAGTTTGTGTCAGTACGGGGTCAAATCGGGCGGGGGAGTTTCAAGTTTTCAGTTTCAAGTTTTCAGTTGGCGACTTGTGGACTGGGTTCCGTGGTGGATGGACCTTCGGTCTCCCCCCACGGTGGCATCGGGGAACTGCCACGGCGGATTGCAGTCCTTCAGTCGGAGGCGACGGTTTGGGGCGGGTGCGTCGGAACGCAGGGATCGTCGATAGGGGTAAGGTAGGCCCGTTGGCAACGGCGCTTCGGATCTATCCTATTGGATGGATCCGAAGGCTAGGACGGCGGCGTCTTCCGAAAGTCCGTCTCGCAGGAAATGGCAGAGCCATCGGACATTTGTCACTCCGTTCTACGTGATACAAGGCCTTGGATCGCGCTGGGTGCGACTGCCTGGGCGCACCGCGGGATCCCGGCCACGCCACCCCTTGTCAACCGTGGCCGTTCGCCCCGGCCAGCAGGTCCTATTTTTTGGAATCGGCCGAGGGATCCCATTGCGAACGACACGCCATTGCTTCCTCGACAGCCCGCTCCGCGTCGTATTGGGCATCCCGCTGGTAGGCGGGTTTGAGCCTTTTGTAAACAAACCCCCAGGTTCCGGGATATTGCGAACGGAGGACGAAGAGCGCCGCCTGGATCTCGGCGACCCGCCGCATCGCATCCACCGGGTCGGATGGTTTGCGCAAGAGGTCCGACCAAGCTTCCTCCGCCGCATGAAGAATCGATTCCTGGGCTTCCAGTGCCATCAAATGCCCGATGAATTCCCTCCAAAGCCAACGCGCAAAGGGAACCGCCGCGACGACGGTAACCAGCATGCCGGAAGTCAGGGGTCGATCCCTGAGGACCTCGAAACCAAACACCGCGAGCACCAACGCCACGAAGATCCCGCCGACCAACCGCATCTGCACTGTCCGAAGTTTGCGGTCCCATCGGCTGTTTTCCATCTGGGCTGCGATCCGGGCGAACGTCAAAGGCAAGCGCGCCAGGGCATTCGTGTACCATGTCGCGTGCTCGTTCTTCTTCCCGGGCTTGGCGGCATAATATGCTTCGGCGGCACGGTGCACGCCGGCGCGATCGAGTCTTTCGCCCGCGACCGCACGGTTCCACGGCAGCCCCAACACGATGCCGTCGAATTCCTCCTGGGCCCGGGCACCGCGATACCGGCATTGCCTTTCCACTTCCTCCACCGCCATCTCCACCAAGACGAAAACCAACCCGGTCACGAACAACAGTGCCTCGCGCGGCCTTCCCATGGCCGTTTGGCTCAACTCACCCAGGACGTACGCCAAGAGAAGCAGGAGGAATTGAAAACGCCGACACCAGACGGCCCATCCATAATATCTGGACGAGGCCCCGTTGAACTCCGCGATCTCGGGCTGCGCCTGCCGTGCGCTTGGATTGGACGTGGCATTGGGCTGGGGATCGCTCATGACCGTGGTTGAGTAGCTTTCGCACGCACCGAATCCCAGCGGAATTTCCCGGACTGGTACGGCGGCCAAAAGCCATACAATATCAGCCCATGCCTCCCGAACGCCTTCGGACCCCGCTCGACTCGCTGGCATGGACGGAACTGCCGCTTCGGATCCGGTGCTCACAAGCACCCGGTCCCATCGACGTCAGCGCGGGTTCCAGTACCGTTCATCCCCTGTGGATTCTACACGCGATCCTCAAGGGCGGCGCGCCGCGGACCGGCGACGGACAGAAGCCGGGATTTCTCTGGCGCACCGAAGACCCGCTTCCGGACCTTCCGATTCCCGGACACGAATACCGGGTGACGCTACTCCTTCCGTTCGATGCGCGGGATCTTGCCGCCGCATGGGGACACGCCCTTGGGCACTGGCTTTCCGACCCGAACAATCATCACGAGCTGGTCGGCGTGGACGCACCCGTCGTGCGGCGACTCTCCGATCTCGAACCCGCCGAACCGCCATGGGCCTTGGGAGACGACGCCGAGATCGCCCTCGAGTTCCGGACACCCTTGCTCCTGCGCGAGGACACGAAGCCATCGCTCGTGCCCTTCGCCGCCGCGTCATTGGCGCGGGCCTTGGTGACTCGCTGGCGCGCATTGTTTGGCGACCTCTGGTTCGATGAATTGCCCGATGCTTGGAATCGAATCCGCGTGCTGTCGCACTTCCAGCATTCCGTTGATTTTGCCCACGCCAGCGACTCCGGGCCGGGCGTCCAGAATCTTCGCGGCCGGGCGGGTCCGTTGTATCTCCGCGGTCCACTCGGGCCCGTGCGCCCTTTCCTTTTGTTGGGTCAGGCGCTCGGGGCGGCGGATCCGGGCCGCGACGGCCGGCGCCTTGGGCATGCCCTTGGCAATTATCGCATCGTCGCGGAGCGCCGGCATGTCGACCACCAGTTGACCGATCCGAACTTTCTCGAGGCCGTCCTTGCCGATCTGGAACGGCAAAACGCGGTGCGATTTCCCGAGGAAGCCCGCCGCGTACGCACCACCCGAGCCATTGGTTCGGTGGCCCAACGCCTCGCGGCATGCGAGTGGCAACCCGTCGCCGCCACCGCGTTCAAGGTCACCCGCGCCGACGGAACCGGCGAGCGTCTCGCCGTCCAACTCTCGCCTTTGGACCGCGTGGTGCACCAGGCGCTCCATCGGCTGCTCTCAGGCCCGCTCGAAAACACCTTCGAGCCCCAAAGCCATGGCTACCGCACGGGACACTCGGTCGACTCCGCCATCGCCGCCGTCCGCTCGGCGCAGCGCGACGGCTGCACGGTCGCCGTGGAAAGCGACATCGAATCCTTTTTCGATACGGTTCCCTGGGAAGGGCTCGACGCGGCCATCGACGGGGTCCTTCCCCGGGCCGACACCGTGGCACGCTATGCGTTTTACCGGATCCTCCGCACTCCGATGCGACTCAATGGCCGCCCGTTGGAGCGCCAACACGGTCTGTTGACGGGAAGTCCCGTGAGTCCCCTCTTGGCCAATCTGTATCTGGATCCGTTCGACGAGGAACTGACCCGGCAGGGATTCCGGTTGGTGAGGTTTGCCGATGATTTTCTGGTCCTGTGCCGGGACATGGCCGAAGCCGAGCGCGCGCTCGCCGCGGTCCGGGAGTTCCTCGCGAAGCTGGGTCTCCGCACTTCCGAAAAGAAGACCTGCATCACGCCGTTCGCAGGTGGGTTCCACTTTCTGGGACGCCGGATCGGTGGAGCTTCCGATCTGGAAGTGCTCGCCGATGCCGGGCTCCGGCGAACGGTTTACATCAGTGAACCGAACGCGTGGGTTGGCGTCGACCACGATGCGCTCACCGTGAAGCAAGCGTCCCGCCTGCG
>JANYDN010000343.1 GCA_025363585.1 Verrucomicrobiota bacterium
CAGCAATCCACCGCGACCGTCGAGAGTTCGATGCGCTTGCCCAACGCGTGGATGCGGTGGCCGAGTTGGTAGTCGTCGGCGAGATGGTCCACGAGTCCCGCGAAACCGCCCGCCGCCGCGAGGTCGTCGCGCCGCGCGACCATCACGGCGCCGAGCGCGAAGTCCTGCGGCTTCAGCGTGCGCGATTGCAACACCTGGCTCCAGAAGTCGGCGTTGACCGCGATCGCTTCCCAGCGCAGCGCGGCGGTGGACGGATTCGCGAGACGATAGAAACAATTCGAGACGCCGACGCCCAGGTCGCGCATCGGCAGCACGATCTGCTCGAGGGCGTCGCGATCGACGCGGACATCGGCGTCGCTGACGAGCAGCAGGTCGTGGCGCGCGAGGGGTTCGAGTTGGGCGAGCGTGCAGACCTTCGCGTTGGGGCCGGGGCGTTCCGGGCACATCACGAGCCGGGCGTCGGCGTTCGGATATCCGGCAAGCAGTTCGCGCACGACGCCGCAGGCGGGATCGGACGCGTCGTGGACGCCGAAGAGAAACTGGACCGGACCGGGATACGATTGGTCGAGCCAACTGGCGAGACAGTCGCGGAGATGGGGATCGGCGCCCTTGAGGGGTTTGAGGATCGAGACGGCGGGATGGAAATCCGGATTGGGCGCGCGCCGGTGGAGCGGGAACCGGAGCGCGGCGACGAACTGCCAGAGTTGGATGGCGGCGGCAAGCAGGGCGAACCCTGCCGCGACCCAGAGGAACGGCACCGGCGAGTTGTGGCGACGGCGCGGGGCCGGGGCAAGGTTTGAGTCGCCGATGCGCTTGTGGCGGCGCCCGTGAGAGCATTCGTGGCAGCGCTCGTGAGAGCGCGGACTCGACCGGGTTTTCACCATCTCACGATGGTGGCCACGCGTAGCGCAGGCGTCCCCGCCTGCGGTAGTCGCGGGCGTCCCGCCTGCGTTGGGAGGAAAGCAGGGAGCGGGGAGCGGGGAGGCTCCCGATTGGGTCCACCGTCTCACGACGGTCGCCACGTCCTGGCGTGGACCCGATTCATGCTACTCGCGTGCGGCTTCGGTCGCTACGGTCGCGCCGATGGGAAGCGACCTCGCGCCGTTGGGATTGATCGCCGGTAGCCGGCTCCTGCCGTTCGTCTTCGCGCGCGAGGCGCGACGCCAGGGTCGCCGCGTCGTCGCCACCGCGTTCGACGGCGAGACCGATCCCGCGCTCGCCGCCGAGGTCGACGACATCGAATGGCTCCGCGTCGGCCAACTCGGGAAAATGATCCGCGCCCTCGCCGACCGGGGTGTCCGCGAGTGCGTGATGCTTGGCCAGATCGCGCCGAAAAATCTTTTCGACCTGCGCCCCGACCTCCGCGCAATGGCCATCCTCCTGCGTCTCAAACGGCGCAACGCCCACACGCTCTTCGGCGCGATCGCGGAGGAGTTGGAGAAGGACGGCATCCGTCTTGTCGAGGCGCTGCCCTGGGTCCAGCCGTGGGTTCCCGCGACGGGGTTTCACGCCGGTCCCAAAACGTCCGGTGACGAGCGCGAGGACCTCGCGTACGGCCTCGGCATCGCGCTGGAAATCGCGCGGCTCGACATCGGCCAGAGCGTCGTCGTCAAACGCGGCACCACGCTCGCCGTCGAGGGATTCGAGGGAACCGACGCGTGCATCGAGCGCGGCGGCAAGCTCGCCGGCAAGGACGGCGGGGCCGTCGTGGTGAAGGTGGCGAAGGCCGGGCACGACATGCGTTTCGACATCCCGTGCATCGGGTCGCGGACCGTCGAGGCCTGCGCCGCGGCGGGCGTGCGCGTGCTGGCGGTCGAGGCGGGACGCTCGCTGTTGCTCGAGCGCGCGGAGGTGGAGTCGCTGGCGCGCGAGCGCGGGATTTCGGTCGTCGCCTACGCGCGCGGGGACGCCGTCACTTCTTCCGGATCGTGAAGTAGTCCCGCATTTGGCCCGCGTCGCCCATGAAGCGGACGTTCAATTCCGGGCCGTCGAAATCAAGGACGAGCGAGCCCAGTTTGTTCAACGAGAGCCAGTGCACGGGATGGTTCAGTTTCCCGCCGCTGCTCTGCCCGGAACTTCCCGCCACCACGTAGACCGCGCCCTTGTGGGGCACCATGCCCGCGGGCTTCGTGTACGGGCCATCGAGATCCACGCGCCCGCTCCGCGCGTCCACGATCATGTGCGCCGCGAGATTCGTCGAGGTGCCGTAGTGCCCGTCGACGAAAAGGCTCCGCTCGTAGACGTGGCTATGGCCGCTCAGCACGAGGTCCACGCCCCCCGCCTCGAGGATCGGCACGAAATTGCGGCGCATTTCCCCGAGCCGCGCGCCGGAGTCCGAGTCCTTGTCGGAATCGTGCGAGCCTTTCGAATAGGGCGGATGGTGGAAGTAGGCCACGAGCCAATCGCGCGTGTTGTCCGCGAGATCCGCGCGGAGCCACCGCGCCATCGCGCCGTCGGGCGAACGGTCGGTGTCCTCGGAATCGAGGCACACGAAATGGATGTTCGCGTGGTCGAAGGAATAATACGCCTCCGTCCCCGACGCGACGCCGCCGCATTGGCCAAGGGTCGGCAGCGTGAAGATGTCGTAGTACGCGCCCGAGAGCGTCGGCGAATCCGCGTGCAGGGCGTCGTGGTTGCCGAGCGTCGGCCACACCGGGGCCTGCCGCAGGACGCGCCCGTACACCTCGAAAACCGTCCGCTGGAAACTGTTGTCGGTGCCTTCCGGATACGCGTTGTCGCCGAGCATCAGCCAGAGATCGCACGGACGCTCGCGGTACAGCGTGTAGAACGTGTTGCGGACGTTGGTCTGGTTCGTCGTTCCCGTGCCCGCGTCGCCGATCGCCCAGACCCGCACCGGTTTCATGGTCCCCGCGACCGGCGGCGTGACGAACGAGAAGTCCTCGGAAATCTCGGTGTGAAACCGATTGGTCTCCGAGCCGACGCGGTAGAAGTAGCGCGTCGCCGGCTTCAGCTTGAGGAGTTGGACGACGTGCTCCGTGAGGCGCCCCGCATGGCTCGTGCGGTTGGTGACTGTGGACGGGGTGGTCCCGTACCAGACGTATCCGCGCGATTCCACGTCGGTGCGCCAGCGCAGGACCATCGAGTTGGAGGACGGCAATTGCAGGTACGGCCCGCGCAGCAGCCGGTCGGCGGCGAACGCGGCCGGCCACGCCAGCCAGACCAGGATCAAGAGGAGTCCGCGATTCATGGGGCGGGAGGGGAAGGTCGCCGGGGACCCGGCTTCGCCGCAAGCTTCGCCTCCAGTTCCGCGCGGAGTTCGCCGGTGGAAATGGTGCGCCGCTGGCGCTCGGGAAGACGGTCGATCGCCGCCACCGCCTCGCGGTACGCCTCCTTGGACTCGGCCGCACGCCCCGCGTCGGCGAGCACGTCGCCGCGCTCGGACAGCCAACGCTCCTTGCGCTCGGCGGACGCGGCCAGGCGCGCGATCCGGCGGAGCGCCGCCGCGGTGTCGCCTTGCTCGCGCTCGACGGCGAGCGCCATCGATTCGAGCGCGGGCACCGGACCGAGCGCTCGGATGCCGGCGTCGAGTCCGGCCAGGACTTCGGGACCGGAGTTCGTGGACGCGGCTTGTTGGGCACGCGCACGCGCGACGTAAAGTTCCGGACGGGCCGCAGTCGAACGCCGGATGACGTCGTCGTAGTCGGCGACCGCCTCGCGCGGCATGCCCGCGCGCGCGCGCAGGTCGCCCCGGACACTGAGGGCGAGCAGGTGATCGGGCTCGCGACGGATGGCCTCGTCGAGGAGGGCGAGGGCCTCGTTGGTTTGGCCCGCGGCGCGCGCGACCAACGCGAGTCGCACGCGGGCGGGTTGGAAGCCCGGCTCGAGTTCAAGGGCCCGGGCGAAGTCCGCGCGCGCGGCGTCGAGATCGCCATGCGAGCGCAGCCGTTCGCCGCGCTCGAGCAGCAGCCGCGTGTTGCGCGGGTCCTTCGCGAGGTCTTCCGTGAGTTTCGCGACGACCTCGTGATCGGGGCCGTGCGCGTGCAAACAACGCGGCGCGGAGACCGCCAGAGCCACGAGCAGGAAGGCGAGGGTGCGTCGCATCCGAAGCCTCAGATCTCGATGCGCCCCGAGAACACGAGGGTCGCCGGACCGTTCAGGTCCACGTCGGAGACGGCGTCTCCCGAATCGACGAACGACACGCGGAGTTCGTCGCCGCCCTGGACCTGCACGCGGATGGGCGACGGGAAGCCGTGGACGCGGGACGCGACGATCGCGGAAGCGGTGACGCCCGTGCCGCACGCGAGGGTCTCGCCCTCGACGCCGCGTTCGAAGGTGCGCACGCGGATGTAGGAGGGACCCTTGACCTCCGCGAAGTTGACGTTGGTGCCGCGCGGCTTGAAGTGGGCGTGGTGACGGAGTTCCGACCCGAGTTGAAGGACCATGGCGCGGTTGGCATCGGGAACGAACACGACGGCATGCGGGACGCCGGTGTTGCACGAGCTGACCTCGAGTTCGCCCGCGGTGGTCGACACGCGTTCGCGCAGGCGCAGGCCTTGCGGTGGCGTGAGGCGGACGGTGACGCGTTCGCCGTCGAACCGCGCCGCGATCACGCCCGCCAGGGTTTCGAAGGTAACCTCGGGCCGCGTCCATCCCGCGGTCTCCCGGATGTATCGCGCGAAACACCGCGCGCCGTTGCCGCACATCTCGGCGTCCGAACCGTCCGAGTTGTAGAACTGCCACGCCCAGTCGGCTTTGCCCGTGGGGGAGGGGACCAGGAGCATGAGGCCGTCGGCACCGATGCCGAACTGGCGGTGGCACAGGCGCGCGACCTGTTCGCGGGTCGGCGCGATTTTACCGGAACGGTTGTCGACGAGTATGAAGTCGTTGCCCGCCCCGGTCATTTTGACGAAATCCAGCGTCATCGTCGGGACGGTAGCGTGGCGTCCATGGAATGGCACGCGCGTCGTTGCTGCATCGCCGCGTCGGAATGGTTACGCTGCGCGCGTGAAGTACGCGATCTGCAACGAGATCTTCGAGGGATGGAGCCTTCCCGACACCTTTGCGTACGCGCGCAAGGCGGGCTACGACGCGGTGGAAATCGCGCCGTTCACGCTCGGGGGACCGGTTACTTCGATCGCTCCCGAGCGTCGGCGCGAGATCCGCGAACAAGCCGCCGCCGCCGGCGTCGCGATCTCGGGCATCCATTGGGTGCTCGTGAAAACCGAGGGCCTCCACCTGACCAGTCCCGACGAGGTCGTGCGCGCCCGCACCGCGCGTTACTTCGTCGAGCTCGTGGATTTCTGCGCCGACATCGGGGGCATGTACATGGTGGTGGGTTCGCCGAAGCACCGGGATTTGGTGCCCGGCGTGACGGCGTCCATGGCATTCGATTGGGCCGCCGGGGTGTTTTCGAAGGCTGTTCGCCGGGCCGAGGAACGCGGCGTCACGATTTGTTTCGAGCCGTTGGCACCGTTCGAAACCAACTTCGTGAACACCGCGGCCGATGCCATCCGGTTCTCCCGGATGCTGGGCTCGCGCGCGATGAGCGTGATCCTCGACGTGAAGGCGATGTGTTCGGAGGCGATGCCGGTGGCGGACGTGATCCGGGCCTCGCGCGGCGCGTTCTCTTACTTCCATGCGAACGACCGGAACCTGAAGGGACCGGGATTCGGCGACGTGGATTTCCGTCCGATCGGCGCCGCGTTGCGGGACGTGGGCTACGACGGCTACGTCTCGGTGGAGGTATTCAAGTTCGAGGAAGGACCGGAAGTGATCGCGACCCAAAGCCGCGAAAACCTCCGCGCCGCGTTCGACGGGATTTGATGCGCGGACACGGAACGGGTGTTGGACAGGATTGACGGGATTTTCAGGATTGGGGGACTTCAACGGTTGGGGGTTCCGACGACGCGCGGAAACCCACCGGACCCACGTCCAGTTGGAGGCGACGCAACACCGACGCAACACGCCACCCAATCGAAACCGAGGAATTGTGATCCTGTAAATCCCGTCAATCCTGTCAAAAAAACCCCCTCGGCGTTCTCGGGTACGTCTCGGTGGAGGCATTCAAGTTCGAGGAAGGTCCTGAAGTGATCGCGACCCAGAGCCGCGAAAACCTCCGCGCCGCGTTCGACGGGATTTGATGCGCGGACACGGAACGGGTGTTGGACAGGATTGACGGGATTTTCAGGATTGGGGGATTTCAACGGTTGGGGGTCCCGACGACGCACGACGGAGCGGGACTGGGATCGGGAAGCAGTTGAAACCAGCAAGTCTTCGCGCACCAAAATCCCGTAAATCCCGTAAATCCTGTCAAAAACCTCCTCTCAATTCCTCGCAATATCTCGGATCTCCAAATCCCGTCCCGGGTCCGGCGAGGAGCGTTCCGCGCGTCCCGCTGGGTCCGCGTCGCGGGAATCCCGTCCGATATCGTGTTCGCACTTGCCAAGCACCGGGATTTGGTTGAACACACATCCCGCAGTGCGCGTCCACGCACTGCTTCCAGCCACGGGATCGAAGGCCGATTTCCCAGTCAGGCCCCGGTCTTGGCGGCACACTTGGACGCCAACCGCACGATGAATTTTCCGTTGGGTTTGCTGGCCGCGGCCGGCGAGCAGAAGCTTTCCCTTGCTCAAATCTGGAGTCTGGCGACACCCGAGGCGCGGATCATCATCCTCGTCCTGGTGGTGTTTTCCATCTTCGCTTGGTCGACCATGGGCGCAAAGGCGTTCCAGATGCGCCGTGCCAAGCGGCTCAACTTCCATTTCGAATCCGAGTTCCGCGGGCAGAAAGGCGTCCTCGATATTTTCCAGCGCAAGCTCGAGGTCGACGGCTGCCCGCTCTTCTCCGTGTACCAGGACGGTTGCCGCGAGATCGACGCGCGCATCACCGCGCCCGACGGCACGCGAAAGATCCACCTCTCGCTGAAGTCGGTCGAACACATCAAGCGCGCGCTCGAGGGCGCCGTTGCCCGGGAGTCGCTGCGCCTCGAGTCCGGCCTCATCCTCCTCGCCATCGCCGTCAGCGGCGCGCCGTTCCTCGGGTTGCTCGGCACGGTGTGGGGCGTCATGGACACCTTTGGCGGCGTCGCGGTGAAACAAAAGGCCGACCTCGCCGCGATGGCGCCCGGTGTTTCCGCGGCGTTGATCACCACCGTGGCCGGACTTCTCGTGGCCATCCCGTCGATGTTTGGCTACAATTGGCTCGTCCACAACCTGCGCGTCCAGACCGTCGAACTCGACAATTTCGCCCAGTTGTTCGCGTCGCGTCTGGAAACCGAATTCCTCAAAGAAGATGAATGACCCCATCGAAACGAACGGCGACGGATCCTCCGCGATTCCAATCGAGGGCCCCGGCTCGCCGGGGAAGTCCGCGCGCGGCGTTTTGTGCGTGAAGTGCGAGCATCTCAACCCGCTCGCCGTCGAGAACTGCGAGATCTGCGATGGGCATCTCTACATCAAGTGCAACGAGTGCGGCGCGAAGAACCCGCGCGTCGGCGCGCGGTGCGTGGAGTGCCAGCGGCGCCTTCACAAACCGCGGCGCGGTTCCCGCGGCAACCGTCCGGTCCTGAGCCGCGGCTGGAGCTTCGGGATCATGCTCGGGATCATTTTCGCGATCGTCCTCGTCCTCGTGTACTTCGGCGACAGCCTCGGCATCCGTCTCCGCTGACCGCCCCGCCCACGTCCCCCCGCGAACCATGCGTCGCTTCTCACAGCGCAACCAACTCGTGACGTTGAACGAGATCAACGTCACGCCGCTGCTCGACCTCGCGTTCGTCCTCCTCATCATTTTCATCATCACCACGCCGCTCCTCGACAACAGCATCCCCCTGACGCTCCCCAACGGCGGCGCGCGTCGCCAGAATCCCGATTCCAAGGACTACGTCCTCGCCGAGGTCAACCTCGACGGCGTGTTTTTCCTGCGCGGGCGCCGCATGGAGAACGCCGCGGCCATGGAGAGGAGCCTCCGCGATGAGTACGCCCGGAACACCAATCTGGTCGTGCTACTCCGTGCGGACGCCAACGGGAAATACCGCTACCCGGTCGACATCCTCGACATGTGCGGCCGGAATGGGATCACCCGGTTCCGCCTCGCCACCCAACCGGACCACCGATGAACCGCACCGAAAGACGCTGCATCGTTTCGTCCGTGACCGCCCACGCCGCGTTGTTCGCGACCCTCTTCTTCATGTCCCTCTGGGCCGCGCGGCATCCCGTCATGGAGCCGTCACAGCAGATCATGGAGCTCGTCGGCATGCCGGGAATCAAGCTTACGGAAAAAGAAGGTGCCGGCGGCGGGCCACCCCCGACCGTCACCCTGCAGAACAACCACGTTGTACTTCCCGTCGATCCACCGCCGCCATCCCGGCCGAGCCCACGCCCACCCATCGCGGTGGCGCAGGATACCAAGCCCGTCGAGCCACCCGTCAAGCCGACCCCGCGGCCACATCCGCCCATAAACGTCGCGACGGACATCATCAAGTCGCAGGACACCGATGACCGGCCGACCAAGAGGCCGCAGAAGGACCCGACGCCGCCGAAGAAGACGCCGAGGGATATCCAGGTCACGCAGGTTTCTACCGCCCCAAAGGGGCCGACGGCGGCGGAGCTGAAGGAACAGCGCCGTCGCGAGGAGGCCGAGGCAAGGCGCGAGGCGGAAGCCGAGGCCGCGGCGACTCGCGAACAGAAACGGCGGTTTGACGCGTGGCAGCAGGGGATCAAGTCGGTCAGCGAAGGCCTGAAGAAGGGCCTCTCCGGCGAGACCACGATCACCACGCCCGGGTTCGACGGCAGCGGCGAGGCATGGATGGGCTACGGCACGTGGTTGAAATCGTTTTACGAGGCAAATTGGAAGCGTCCCAGTTCGCTCCCGGTGCCCGTGGCCTATGTCGGCGTGTCCATCACGGTGGCGCGCGACGGGCAACTCGTGAGGTTCGAGGTGATAGAGCGCTCCGGAATCAGGGCGCTGGACGACTCGGTCAAAGAGGTACTCCAGCGTTATCGCACCCTGCGTCCGTTGCCCGAAGACACCAAAGTTCCGGAGCGGGTGTTCAAGATCCAGTTCAAGCTCGAAGGAATCAATTCATGATCCCATTCACGTCCCGGCGCCGTTGGCTGATTGCCTCGGCGGCCGTGTTCGCGCTCGGTGCGCGCGTCGTCGGCCAACAGGATATCGTCGTCAAGGGCGATGCCAAAGCGGTGGTTCCCATTGCCCTCTCCGGATTCACCGGCGAGGTCGACAAAACACTTCGGTTCGATCTCGAGGTCGCCGGATTCATCGTCGTCGATGCCGCCAAGGCGCGGTTCGAACTCGTCGGCACCAACAACGGCCAGATCGAGGCCACGCTCAACGATGCCGGCAAGCACGCCCTGTTCGCCCGCGCCTATCCCGGCGGCACGCCGCGCGTCCAGGCCCACACGCTAGCCGACGATGTCGTCCAAGCCGCCATCCCCGGGCAAAAGGGAATCGCACGCACCAAGATCGCGTTCAAACTCGACGTCGGGCAACGCAACGAGAAGGGCGAGACGGTCTCGGAGGTGTTCCTCGCGGATTACGACGGCGCGAACCCGTTCCAGCTCACCCAGGACAACTCGATCGTCCGCTCGCCCGCGTGGCAACCCGGCCATCGCGTCCTTTACTACAGCAGCTTTCGCCTCGGTCGCTCCTGCATCTATTCGCATGACCTCTCGAGCGGCGCGCGCGCGTCGGTGGCCGGTTTCAACGGCATGAACGATGGCGCGGCGGTATCGCCCGACGGCAGCCAGATCGCCATGATCCTCAGCAAGAGCGGGAGTCCCGACGTGTGGGTCACGCAGTCCGACGGGTCTTCGCCGCGGCAATTGACGACGACGCGGGAGGACGAGGCGTCTCCGTGCTGGTCGCCCGACGGTCGGACGATTTGTTTCTCGTCGCGGGCGGACGGCGCGACGCGGCTCTACACGGTGGACGCGGCGGGCGGTCCGATGAAGCCGTTGAACACCGGCGGCCTGCGCGGCGTGACGGAGCCCGATTGGTCGCCGGACGGGACCATGATCGCGTTCACGAAGATGGGCGGCGGGCAAAACTTCGACATTCATGTCCTCTGGGTGAAGACCGGGGAGACCCGGAAAATCGGGGAAGGCGAGGACCCGAGTTGGGCGCCGAATTCGCGGACCTTGGCGGTGGTGCGCCGCAAAGGTGGCACGCGGAGGCTGTCCCTGCTTGACGTCCCCACGGGGGGCGTCAAGGATTCCGCGTCATTTTCGGGTAGTTGCTCCCAGCCCAGTTGGGCCAGATAACACCCATTGCATTCAGTAGTATGAATCGTTTCCTCAAGATCGGACTGATTACCCTCCTTGTTGCCGGGGCGCTGGGTGGCGCCGGGTGCAAGACTCGTCCCAAAAACATCACCGCCATCCCGGGCAGCGAGGGGCGCGGCGGAGCGTCCACCGAGTTGGTGCCGGGCGGGCCCATCGTGAACAGCGGGCCCGGTGCGAATGCCGCGCCCATCCGCAACACCGGCCCCGGGCCGGGTTCGCGGTTCGCGCCGAACGAGCGCGAGGTCACCGGCATCGACAACAACCCGCCCGGTGGATTCAACCCCGGCGGCAACACGCTCAACCCGAATCCGCCGGTCCAGACCCAGCTGGGCGAGGGCACCATCCGCGACAACATGCGCGAGGACCGCGAGATGTTCCGTGGCAACACGATCTATTTCGAGTACGACAAATCCGCGGTCAAGAAGGGGCCCGAGGCGACCAAGCTGATTGCCGTCGCCGAGTACCTGAAGGGCCACGCGGGCCAGGGGCACAAGCTCGTGATCGAGGGCCACTGCGACGAGCGTGGCACCGAGGGATACAACCTCGCGTTGGGCGAGCGCCGCGCCCTCTCCGTCCGCGAGGTGCTGCTCAACAACGGCGTCGCCGCCGAGAACGTGACCACCGAGAGCTATGGCGAGGCGCGTCCCGCCAATCCCGGTCACGACGAGGGCGCCTGGAGCAAGAACCGCCGTGCGGAGTTCATTCTCCTCGTTCCCGTGAACGCCGTTCGCTGAACAAGCGTTCCCCACGAAAGCCCCGTGTCGCGTCGCGACACGGGGCTTTTTGCGTAGCGCGGGCGTCCCGCCTGCGTTGGCGTCCCGCACCCCTTGGTTGGCGGCGCAGATTTTTGTCCCTTTACCCCCGTTTCGCCTCGCCCTACTTTGTTTGCACGAATGTTCGGGTCGCCGCGTCCTACTTGGGTGGAACGCGCCGGATCGCGGTGCCCGCAAATCGAGGAAATAGAATTATGACGCTGTCCCTTCTCGCCCTTCTGGGCACCAGTGAAATCATCATCATCGCGCTCGTGGTCCTGGTGCTCTTCGGCGCCAAGAAAGTCCCCGAGCTGATGAAAGGCGTCGGCACCGGCATCAAGGAGTTCAAGAAAGCCTCCCGCGATGTCCAGGACGAGTTCGCCCGCGCTTCCGCCGAGGAGCCGCCCGCGCCCACGCCCACGCCCACCGCGGTCGTGCCCCGCAAGGCGTCCGACACCGTCACGCAGGACGTCGGACATTCCTGATTCCAACGCCCCGTTGGATTCATGCCGCCCCCGGCGATGATTCCGGAACGAATGGTGTTCCGGAATGCGATGGCCGGGGACGGCGTTTGCCATTTGATCCCATCACAGCGGAATGCCTGACGATCCCGAGATCATCGAAACCGAGCTCGTTCGCGACACGGACGACCACGAGGAGGGCGGGGGACCGGTCAAGACGTTCCTCGAGCATCTCGAGGATCTTCGCTGGACCATCATCCGGTCCGTCATCGCGATCCTGCTCGGCATCATCGTCTGTCTCAGCGCGGGAAACTTCATCATCGGGCTGATCAAGCGACCGCTGATTATCGCCCAGCAGATGCGGCCGAGCAAAGACCCGCTGGTGGTCCTCACGTTGGGAACGAACATCCTCGGGCGGATGCCGCTCTCGAGATTTCCCGTCGAGAACACCACGCGGGTCACCAATGCGCTGGGCCTCGTCGGCACCAACGACATCGTGCTGCGCTTGGCGCCGGTCGTGGTGGGCACCAACACGTTGCTGGCGTTGGTCACGGACCCGACCCCGCCGGCGGACGCGTTGTACGGCATGCGCGTCGACCTCAAGACGTACAGCCCGGGCGGTGGTTTCACGATCGCCATCCAGATCGCGATGTTTGGAGGCCTCACGCTTTCCGCGCCGTTCGTCCTGTTTTTCCTGGGGCAATTCATCCTGCCCGCACTCCACGTCCACGAGAAAAAGTTCCTGTACCGCGTGTCGGCCTTCGCGTCCGCCCTCTTCTTCGGGGGCGTCGCGTTCTGCTATTTCGTCCTGCTGCCGATCACGCTGGGCACCACCGCCGCGTTTTCCAACTGGCTGGGTTTCGGGGCCGACGAATGGCGAGCCGACGAGTTCATCAGCTTCAGTTGCTGGTTCCTGCTCGGCATGGGCGTGAGTTTCGAACTGCCGCTCGTCCTGCTCACCCTGGTGAAGATCGGCCTGCTCGACGTGAAGGCGCTGTCGCGTTACCGCTCCTATTTCTACGTCGGCATCCTGGTGATCGCCGGCTTCGTCACGCCCGACGGAAATCCCGTCAACATGCTCCTGATGGCCGCGCCGCTGCTGGTGCTCTACGAGGCCACCGTGGTGATCGCGTGGTTCTGGGCGCGTTCCGACGCGAAGAAAGCCGCCCTCGCTGGCGAGAAGTAACGCGGTGGTGTGGCCGCCGCGGTGACGCGGTGGACGTCAGCGCGGCCGTCCCGCCTTTGACGGGCGCATGCCGTGGGTGGCGGCGGCCCTGCCGCCACTTCTTGACGAGTCTCCACCGCTACACCCGATTGCTCCTGGGCCAGCGACCCGGTACGCTCGCGACATGCACCCGCGCGCATTCCTTCGCTTCTCCGGTTGGCTGGCACTCGCCGCCGCGCTCCTCGTCTCCGGATGCGCCTCGGGACCCAAGGTGGATTGGTCCAAGCGGGTCGGCCTCTATTCCTACGACGAGGCCGTCAAGGAATACGGCCCTCCCGACAAGAAGGAATCGACGTCCGACGGCGCCACGGTCGCCGAATGGGTGCTCCAAAAAGGCATGATTTACGGCACGCCGTCTCCCGGTTGGGGCATGGGATGGCGCCGGTACGGTGGCTACGGCTGGAACGGCGCCCCGGAAATCCACAGCACCCCGGACACCGTTTTGCGAATGCAGTTTGGACCTGACGCCAAGCTCCAAAGCTGGAAACAATACGCGAAATGAGCGCATCCACGGACGGTGGGTCGGCCGTCAATCTCGGCATCCTCGGCTGGTTGAACCGCCTGATGCTTTGGCTCATCGCCCTCGCGATCATTTCCCTGATCGGCCTCAAGTACCTCCCGCTGATCCGAAAAAACGAGTCGATGCGCCGCGAGGTGCAGGTGAACCAAGAGACCGTCCAGCGCCTGGAATCGCAGGTGAACCGCAACCAGAACCGCATCGAGTCGCTGCGCACCGACCCGCGCACCATCGAGCGCGAGTCCCGCGAGCAGCTCGGTCTTGCGAAGCCCGACGAGCAGGTCGTCACCTTCCAAAACAAGACGGGGGCAGGGGGCAAGTAGGCAGGGGTCAGTAGCCAGTGTTCAGTTTTCAGTTTTCAGTGGTCAGAGTTCAGGCGTCGGTGACCACGGGTGCGGAATGGGTTCCCTTTTCGCGGCACATTCGGGTTTCCCGCGGCGTGTGCCTGAAAACTGAAAACTGATCACTGATTACTGATTACTGATTACTGCCCACTGAATACTTTTCCCTGCGAAACCGATTGGGCACCCTGTCCGCGTGTCGGAAATTGGAACTGTCTATCTCGTCGGCGCCGGTCCCGGTGATGCCGGGCTCCTCACCGTCCGCGGCGCCGAACTGTTGGCCCGCGCCGACGTCGTGGTCCACGACACGCTCGTGAATCCCGAGTTGCTCGCGCTCGCGCCCGCCACCGCGCGACGCGTCCACGGCGGCAAACGCGCCGGCGCCCACAACATCCCGCAGGACGAACTCAACGCACTCCTCGTCTCCGAGGCCAAGGCGGGACGCACCGTCGTCCGCTTGAAAGGCGGCGATCCCTATGTCTTCGGGCGCGGCGGCGAGGAAGCGCTCGCGTTGGCCGCCGCCAAGGTCCCCTTCGAGGTCGTTCCCGGCGTCTCGTCCGTGATCGCCGTGCCCGCCTACGCCGGCATCCCGCTCACGCACCGCGATTTTTGCTCCGCCTTCCAGGTCGTCACCGGACACGAGGATCCCGACAAACCCGGCTCCGCCGTCGACTGGGCGCAACTCGCGCGTTTCCCCGGCACGAAGGTCGTGCTCATGGGCATGGACCACCTGCGCGCGATCACGGCCCGCCTTCTCGCCAACGGTCTCGATGGCACCACGCCCGCCGCGGTCGTCCGTTGGGGCACCTACGGCCGGCAGGAGACCCTCGTGGCCACGGTCGCGACGCTGGCCGACGAGGCCGCGAAGAGCGGCCTGCAGGCGCCCGCAGTGATCGTCATCGGCGGCGTCGTGACTCTGCGCGGGAAGCTGGACTGGTGTTCCAAGCGCCCGTTGTTCGGCAAACGCATCGTCGTCACGCGCACCCGCGACCAAGCGGGCCGTCTTTCCGCCCGCCTTCGCGAGCACGGGGCCGACGTCCTGGAGATCCCGACCATCCGCATCGCGCCGCCCGACCCGATCCAGCCGTTGCTCGACGCGGTGCTCGGCATCGGCGAGTACGATTGGCTCGTCTTCACGAGTCCCAACGGCGTCGACGCGTTCTTCGACACCTTCTTCAAGGCCTATCCCGACATTCGTTCGATCGGAAACGTGCGCATCGCGGCCGTCGGGCCCGCCACCGCCGAGCGCGTGAAGGAACGCCGGCTCGCAGTCGACGTGATGCCCGAGAAATATCTCGCGTCGCAAATCGCCAAGGCGATCGACGCGCATGAGACCGTCGAGAATCTCCGCGTCGCGTTGTTGCGCGCCGAGGTCGCGAATCCCGAGTTGCCGGCCGAACTCGAGGAATTGCGCGCGATCGTCGACGACGTTCCGGTCTACAAGACCGTCCCGGAGACCGACGATCACAACGGCGCCGCGGCGCGTTTCGCCGACGAGGGCGCGGACTGGATCACGTTCACGAGCAGTTCGACGGTGGAGAACTTCCACGCGCGTTTCCCGCTTCCCGCGTTGCTGGCAAAGCATCCGGGGTTGAAGACCGCCAGCATCGGTCCCGAGACCAGCAAGGCATTGTCCGCGCTGGGCATCGTCCCGACCGTCGAGGCGCGGCAGCACACGATCGAGGGTTTGGTGAAAGCGATCGAGCAAGGGAAGTAGAGCGGCCGTAGAGCGGCCGTCCTCGGCTGCGCAGTCCGCGGGCGTCCCCGCCCGCGCCGGGCTTCCGAAACCGTCTCGACATAGCGTGGGCGTCCCGACTGCGCTAAGCCGTATCCATGCAGTAGCGGCCGAGGAATTATCTCACGCCAAGCCGGGCCAAGGCCATCCAAGGGGGCAAAGACCGCCGGCGTGTCGTTTCACCGAACGGTGGGATCCAATCTCTGGTTCCCGATACACGTTCCCG
>JANYDN010000347.1 GCA_025363585.1 Verrucomicrobiota bacterium
GACCCGCACGTTGTCTCAACGCACGAGCGGTCGGACGCTGCGGATCGATTTCTCCGCGGAGACCGGCGACTATCCGAGCGCCGTGCGGACGTGGCGGATCGTGGTGTGGGGCGCGCGCCGACCGGCGCCGGTATGGGTCAACGGGACGCCGATTCCCGCGAACTTCGCCGACGACGCGGGCGTGCTGATCGCGGAGGTGCCCAAGTCGCCGGGGGAATTTCGGTTCGAATTCAAAGGACTATGAAACCAACGAAATGGACCGCGCTGGCCGCGATCGCGGCATTGCCGTGGATCGCGGGCTGCCGCTCGTTCGAGAAGGACTGGCAACCGGCGGCGACCGGCGGCGAACCCACGCCACTCCGCGGGACCGGCCGATGGATCGGGACGTGGGGCAACACCAACAACGGCCACGGAGGCCCGCTGCGCGCGGTTGTACGCTCGACGGATGGCACCAATTACCTGGCCCGGTTCCATGCCGTGTGGGGAAGTCATTCGGGATCGTTCCGCACGACGCTGCACGGCACGTGGCAGGGAGACGAATGCCGTTTCACCGGGTCGAAACGCGTGCTCGGGTTCCGCATCGAGACCGACGGGACGCTCACGGACCAAGCCTTGGACGCCACCTATACGAGCGCCTTCGACAACGGGCGCTTCACGCTGCGGCGGCCGGAACCGGCGCGGTGACTGCAGGCCGGGTCCCCCGACCCGGCGCCGAACCGTATGGCAACACGCGCTTCCCGAGACTGGGATCCCGCGAGGAACGCCGCGTAGGGGCACGCGGCCTACAGCGCGCCGCGATGCGCGATCGAGGTGCCGGCTCCCTCCGTCTCGTTCCGTCAAACGCCTCGAGCGTCCCCGCCTGAAAACTGAAAACTCCACACTGAACACTTCCCCCCGCACTGAACGCTTCCTCTTTCGGCCCGACTTGTCGAAAGCTCCGGCATGCCACGCCGCCTTTCCGCGATTTCCCCCGACTGGTGGGATTACACCACGCTCGACGCCGACGTCATTGACGCCGCGGCCCGACTGACGCCGCGCGAGATTTCCAAACTCTCGCGCCCCGGTTTCCGAGTGGTCTTCCACGACACGCTCGAGGAGTTCTACCTCGCCGAGGCGCTCGAGTACGTGGACGCGTGGCGTCGTTCGACAGCCGACAATCCCGTCGGGATCTGCGGGCCCATCGGGCCCACCGAGCAACTGCCGCTGGTCGCGCGCATCGTCAACAGCCTCGGCCTCGACGCGCGCCACGGACATTTCTGGGGCATGGACGAATGGTTCGACGTCGCGACCGGACGCGAGGTGCCCGTCACGCACCCGTTGAGTTTCGAGCGATGCGACCGCGAACAGTGCTTCAATCGCATCGAGAGGAAGTTGCGTCCGGTCGATGCGAACCTCCATTTCCCGAAAGCCGACACCGCCGCGTACCGCGCGACGTGGGGATCGGGCGTGCGATGCGCGGTGATGCAGGGCGGGCAAGGCGACACGAAGCATTGGGCGTTCAACGATCCGCCGGCCCGACGCGGCCGTCACAAGGACTCGCCGCCGACCGCCGCGGAATACGGGAAACTCGCGACGCGCGTGGTGGACCTGCATCCACTCACCGTCGCGCAGAACGCGCGCACCAGCGGCGGCGGCAACATCTCGATGGTCCCGACGAAGGCGATCACGGTGGGACCAGTGGAGACGTGGCTCGCGGACAAGGTGTCCATCTGGCACGCGGGCAACCACGACAACCCGTTCGGCCAACGCCTGACCGCGTACATGATTTCCAAACGGATCGTGGACACGGCGGTCCCGATGTCGTTGCTCGCCGGGCATCCGGACGTCCAGTTCAATTACTTCGCGGGCGGGATCGGCAGTTGTTCCGTGGAGATGCATTGAGCCGTGCAGTAGCGGCATTATCTCACGCCAAGGGGGACCAAGACGGGCCAAGCGGTCTAGAACGTGGGTCGAGGTTCAACTATTGATTCCCAATCGGCAGCGAAACGCCGCCTGTCGTTCTTCCGCCCTCGCATGCGCATCCCTTGAGCCTTGGCCCCCCTTGGTCTTTCTTGGCGTGAAATAATTTCTTGGAGGCTGCTGAATGATTGCCGGTTCGAGCCGTTGCTGCCCGTCGAGGTTCCCCTTGGAGCGCCACGGCCTTCGCCGCTAGGCTTTCCCCGTGCTCGCGCTTCTCGATTACGGGGCGGGAAATATCCGCAGCGTCGAAAAGGCCCTCCTTGCCGTCGGCGCGGACGTCCGTCGCGTCGCCTCGCCGGAAGGCATGGAAGGTGCCGACGGCGTCGTGTTGCCCGGCGTGGGCGCGTTCGACGACTGCATGAACGCGATGCAGCGGCAGGCGTTGTCCGATGCCGTCCGCAAATGGATCGCGGAAGGCCGCCCGTTTCTCGGCATCTGCGTCGGCTACCAGGCGCTGTTCGAACGCAGCGAGGAGTTCAACAGTTGCGCGCTCGGCCTCGGCGTGTTCCGCGGCCCGGTGGTGCGCTTCCAACCGACGCCCGACGAACCGCATCTCAAAATCCCGCAGATCGGCTGGAACCAGATCGAGTTGGCGCGTCCCGAGTGCCCGCTCTTCAAGGGCATTCCCGACGGATCATACTTCTACTTCGTCCATAGCTATTATCCGAACCCCGCTGACCACAACGTCGCGGCAACCTGGACCCGTTACGGCGGGCGGTTCGCGTCCGCCGCGTGGCGCGACAACGTGTTCGCGACCCAATTCCATCCGGAAAAAAGCCAGGGCAACGGCCTGCGGTTGCTGAAGAACTTCGTCGAGATCGCGGAAGCGCGTCGCTGACCGCGGACCACGGAATGGGGAATGTGACCACGGACCATACGGAGCGGGGATTTTAACCACGGAAATCACTGAAATCACGGAAGGGGCAAGACCTCCCGCCTGCTTTCCCTGATTTCGATGATGATCATATTTTGCGTTCCCAGCGGCATCCCCACGACGCACGCAACGCCCCGTCCAAACTTCTTGGTGGCCACGGACCCACTCGCCACGCGATTCGCGGGAGCCGACCACGGAGCACACGGAGTCAAAGTGTTGACCGCGGAAATCACTGAAATCACGGAATAGAAAACCTCATCGTTCCCGTTTCCGTGATTTCCGTGATTTCCGTGGTAAAAAATAATCCCCCTCTTTTCCCCGTCCGTGTGCTCCGTGTGCTCCGTGGTAAAACATTGTCCCTCCCCCTGTGGTGACTCCGGACGTGTGCTCCGTGGTAAAACTTCCGTCCCCTCCGTGGTTCGACTCGGCGCTTTCCCCGCGGCCTTCCGCGGTTCACGTTCGGGCCATGGAAGTCCTGCACGCCCCCTGGCGTATCGACTACATCCTCGGTCCGAAAAGCCCCGCCGCCCCGGGCAACGCCTCGCTGTTCGAACGCATCGGGCAATCCAACGACGACGAGGCCAACCATGTCGTCGGACGCGGCCGCACGTGTTACGCCGTGCTCAACACGTACCCGTACAACGCCGGCCACCTCATGGTCGTCCCGTACCGGCTGGTCCCCGACCTCGAGCAACTCACCGACGCCGAGATGCTCGAGATCATGCAATGGGTCCGCCATTGCCAACGCGCCCTCCGCGCGGTGATGCGGCCCGACGGTTTCAACGTCGGCATCAACCTCGGGCGCGTCGCCGGCGCCGGCATCGTCGAGCATCTCCACGTCCACGTGGTGCCGCGCTGGACCGGTGATTTCAATTTCATGCCCGTCATCGCGGGGACCGTCGTGGTACCCGAGGCGCTTCGCGAGACCGCCGCCAAACTGCGCGCCGCGCTTGCCGCACGGGACATTTCCCAGCCATGACCATCGAGACCCTCCACTTCGAGAACGCCCGCGCCGCGCAACAGGTCTACGGCGGCGACGACAAAAACCTCCGCTCGCTCGAGTCCGAACTCGGCATCAAGGCCACCGTCCGCGACGGCATGCTGCGCCTCGAGGGCCCGGCGGAATCCGTCGCCTCCGCCAAACGCCTGTTCACCGTGCTCGGCGAGCATCTCAAGGCCGGCCACTCCCTGCGCCCGCGCGACTTCGCGCACGCGTTGAACGCGGTCCAGAACGACGGCGAGGGCGGCCTCGAGGGCCTCTTCGACCCGAAGCTCGCCACCCACACCAAGAAGGCCGCCGTCTTTCCCAAGACCGCGGGACAACGCCGCTACGTCGAGGCGATCCGCGAGTTCGACGTCACCTTCGGCGTCGGTCCCGCGGGCACCGGCAAGACCTACCTCGCCATGGCCGCGGCCGTCGGCGCGCTCAAGGACGGCAAGGTCGGGCGCATCATCCTCACCCGCCCCGCCGTCGAGGCCGGCGAGGCGCTCGGGTTCCTTCCCGGCGACCTTTACCAAAAGCTCGACCCGTACCTAAGACCGCTCCACGACGCGCTCCACGACATGATGGCGGCCGACGAGATCCAGCGGAACCTGGAGCGCGGCGTCATCGAGATCGCGCCGCTCGCCTACATGCGCGGCCGCACGCTCAACCAATCGTTCATCGTCCTCGACGAGGCCCAGAACACCACGGCCGAGCAGATGCTGATGTTCCTAACGCGCCTCGGCTTTGGATCGAAGGTCGTCGTCACCGGCGACCCGACCCAGATCGACCTGCCGCAACACAAGCGTTCCGGTTTGCTCGAGGCGATCCGCGCGCTGCCAAACATCGAGGGAATCTCGATCGTCCAGTTCGAGAAGCGCGACGTCGTGCGCCATCCCCTCGTGCAACGCATCGTGCATGCATACGAGCGGCACCGTGGCACGCAGTCCCCGGCCGCATGAGCGCCGCGCGCGCGATCCGGCGTCCCTCCACGACGGCTTCCCGACGCCGCCCGTCGCCGGTGCCATCCGAGCCGGCCGTCGTCGTCGCGAACCGGCAACGCGTTCAAGCGCTCGTTCCCGAAGCCGTCGCCGAAACCGCGCGCCTCGTCCTTGGCCGCCTCGGCCGCGATGCCGAACTCGGGATCCATTTGGTCTCGGAGCGCGAGATGACCCGCGTGAACCGGGACTTCCTGGGACACGAGGGTTCGACCGATGTCATCACATTCGACCACGGATCCGGACCGGCGCGACTCCAAGGGGAGCTCTTTATCTCGGTGGCCGACGCCGTGCGACAGGCCGACGAGTTCGGCACGACCTGGCATGAGGAAGTCGCGCGTTACGTGGTCCACGGAATCCTCCATCTCTGCGGGCACGACGATCTCCAACCCGTGGCGCGACGCGCGATGAAGCGCGAGGAGAACCGCCTCGTGCGTTGGATCGCGCGCGTGCTTCCGCCCGCGGGCATCGCGCGCGCCGCGCGAAGGCGCCAAGGGATCCGGCCCCGCCATGGATGAGCGTGGACACGGCGTGGTCATGCGGGTCCGCCCGCTGACGGAGACCAGTCTGGTCGTCCACTGGATGACGCTCGACCACGGCCGGTTGGCGACCGTGGCGAAAGGGGCGCGACGGCCGAAATCGTCTTTCGCGGGACGCCTCGATCTCTTCATGGAAGGGGAGTTCAGCTTCCAACGATCGCGTCGGTCCGATCTCCATGCGTTGCGCGAGGTCGTCGGCACGGGCCCGGCGCGGCGACGCCTTCGGATCGACCACCACGCGCTCGAGGTCGCGTCGTACGCGGTCGCGACGATCGAGCAGGCGGTCGAGGCCGACACTCCGGCGCCGGAGGTGGCCGGATTGTTTTTCGGGTTGTTGGGATATGTCGACGCGGTGCCCGCGACGGCGCGCGCGGTGCTGGCGTTCGAATTGAAATTCCTCGCGTGCCAAGGGCTGGAACCCGATCCGGCCGCGACGGGCCTGTCGGACGCCGCGCGCGTTTTGGTCGGCGAGTTGCTCGACGTCGACTGGATGGATCTCGCGAATTTGGAGACGACGCCGGAAGCCGCGCGCGAGGTCCGGCAGTTCCTGCACGGCTTCCTGATCTATCACCTCGGCAAACTCCCGCGCGGTCGTGCCGAGGCATTGCACTCGGGGATGGCGTGAGGCGTAACCAAGCGGAGGAAACCCAACCTGCGTGGGTGACGGCGGCCCGCCGTCACTCGAGACCTATGCAGCCCAAAGCATCTCCCATCGAGCCTTGCCTCGAAGTGGCACGGGGCCGGTGCCACCCACCCATGCTAATTCTTCCCCGCCAAAACGACGGACTCCTTGGCTCGTTTCTTGTCCCCTTGGCCGGCCTGGGTCCGCCTTGGCGTGAGTAAATCCCCTTCCCCAACCCCACCGCTCCCGCTCAGTCGAAAATCACCGTGCGGTTGCCGCACAGGAACACGCGGTCCTCGAGCACCAGTCGCAACGCCTGCGCGAGCGCGAACTGCTCCACGTCGCGTCCCGCCCGCGCCAGATCCTCCGCGCTCCGCGTGTGGTCCACCGGCACCACCTGCTGCACGATGATCGGTCCCGCATCCAGGGCGTCGGTCACGAAATGGGCCGTCGCCCCGATCACCTTCACGCCGCGCGCGAACGCCTGTTGGTACGGACGCGCCCCCGCGAACGCGGGGAGGAACGAGTGGTGGATGTTGACGATGCGCGACGGATAACGCGCCACGAACGCCGGCCCCAGCACCCGCATGTATTTCGCGAGCACCACGTAGTCCGCCTTGCGCGCGTCGATCCAATGCGCGAGCCGCGACTCGTGTTCCTCGCGCGACAAATCCGCCGTCGGCACGTGCTCGAACGGGAGGCCGAACCGCGCCACGAACGGCGCCAACACGTCGTGGTTCGAGGCGACGCCCACGATGCGCGCGTTCAACTCGCCGAACGAATGCCGCACCAAAAGGTCCGCGAGGCAGTGATGCTCGCGCGTCGCGAGGATCACGATCCGTTTCGGCTCCGGCCGGATCAACCGCACGATGGCATCGCCCGGAAGCAACGACCGCGCCTCGCGTTCGACGGAACCCGGATCGGACACGCCGACGAATTCCGTGCGCATGAAGAAACGGCGCGCGCCCGGATCCACGAACTCTTGGTTGCCGACGACGTTCGCCCCATGCCGGAGCAGGACGCCCGTGATGGCATGGACCAAGCCCGCGCGATCCGCGCACTCGACCAACAGGACCGACGAACGCTCGGCGCCGCCCGTCGACTCAGAAGCCGGTTCCACCGCCACCTCCCTGTCCACCGCCTCCCTGTCCGCCGCCGCCCCCGCGTCCACCCCGCCCACGGCCACGTCCCCCTCGCCCGCCGCGTCCACGACCGCGCCCTCCCCCGCCTTGGCCTTGTCCGCCGCCGCGACCGCCTTGCCGCTGCTGCGGGCGGCCCGCCGCGGGCATCCAATCGTCCGCGCGTTGTTCGCGCTCCGGGCCGTCGTGGGCCGCATCGATCGGCGCATCGGCCTCGTTGCCGGGTCCGACCTCGCCCTCGTTGTAGGACTGGGCGTCGCCCGGATATCCGGACGGTTGGCCGTCCGGCTTCTCGTTGTGGCGAGGCGTCGAATCGCCCCGATCCTGTCGCGGTTCGTCGCGATGACCGCCGTCCGGCCGCGACGGATCGCGGCCGGGGTCGTTGCGACGCCGATCGTCACGCCGCGGTCCGCGCGGTCTGCGCGGCCCACGTCTCCGGTCATCCGGCGCGTCCGACCGTGCCGGCCCCAGGTTTTGCACGGGAGCGGGCGCAGGCGTGGGAGCGGCTTTCGGGGCGTCGCCGCCGTCGCCTTCCAATCCGAGCTTCTCGTAGAGCCGGGCCAAACGGCGTCCGTGCTCATCGTAAGCCGCCTCGAACAAGGCCACCGCGCGGTCGCGTCCGATGAGCGCCGGCGCGGTGAGAACCTTCGGGGGTTGGCCCGCCTGCGTGAGGCGCGCCGCGACCTCCGCCTTGATGGTGTTCACCAAGAGGCATCCGCCGATCGTCGATCCCGGCGAGACCGGCGTCTCTAGCCCCTCGATCTTCACCATCGCGTCGCCCGCGGGCGCGCCGGTGTCGAGGACGAGATCCGCGAAATCCTGCAGCTTGCGGCCATCCGCGCGCCGGCTCGGGGTGCGGTCCGAATGCTGCCGCGAGATGATGGCCACCACCTTCACCCCACGGCGCTGGAATTCCTCCGCCATCTCGATCGGCACGATGTTGCAACCGCTCGACGACGCGACCAACGCGGTGTCGCGCGGCGAGAGGTCGAAGTTGCGGAGGATGCGCGCGGCGAAGCCCGGGACGTTCTCGAGGAACATCGCCTGCCGCTGGCCATTCGTGCCGACCACGCCGTTGTGGTTGGTCAGCGACAGCTCCACGATCGGGTTGAACCCGGGGAACGAGCCGTAGCGCGGCCACATCTCCTCGACGAGGATCCGGGAATGGCCCGAACCGAACAGGTGGACCACGCGGCCCGCGAGGATGGATTCCGCGAACCAGCGCGAGACCTGGCGGATCTCGGGCATCTGTGACTGGACGGTATCGACGAGTTGGCGACTGCGTTGCAGGTAATCGGCTCCCGGACTCATGCGCGGCGGACCCTAGGGAGTCGCGGCGCGGGGCTCAAGCCCTCGAATCGGCGGATTTTTCCGTGGCAGGCCGCGCGCGGTCGGGGACAAACTCCGACATGACGTTGTCGACCCCGGAGGTGATCTGCACGCACGAGAGCGACCTCGACGGGTTGGTCTCGGGCCTTTTGCTGCAGCGTTTGGCCAAGCATCTCTTCCTCGCGGACGTACAGGTCGAGGCCTACCACTACCAGGGTTGGAAGATGCGGCAGATGTCGGAAGACGTCGCCTGGGTCGCGGATTTCGCCGCGGAACAGCGAAGCGATCGTCCCCATTGGCTCGTGGTCGACCATCACCAGTCGGACTACCGCCCTCGCAACGCCCAGTTCGTCTACGACGTCAACAAGTCCGCCGCCCTGCTCTGCTACGAACTCCTCACCCGCCACGGTCTCGGCACGCCCACGCTCGATCGTTTGGTGCGCCTGACCCACGTCGGCGACCTCTTCCTCGAGAACGATCCGGAGTTCGACCTCGCCTGCGACTACGCGGCGCTCGTGAAGACCTATGGATTCTGGAACCTGCATGCGGTGATCGGCGGCGATCCCGAGAAGATCGTCGACCATCCCTTGCTCGAGGTCGTGGCGACGCGTCGGCGGGTCGAGGATCCGATCGGCTACGAGTTGGCGATGAAGGACGTGGTGGAGATCAGCCCGACGGTGGGATTGGTCCGCGCGCCGATCGGCAACAGCAACCTCATCGTGCACCACATGCTCAACCGGGGCGCGACGAAGTACCAGGTATTGGCCACGTTGTACCGCCGCGGCGCCGGCGTGTACGTGGCGAGTTTCCGGAGCCGCGAGGGCGAGGCGATCAAGGCCGCGGCGCGTTTCGAGGGGGGCGGTGGCCACGCGAACGCGTCGGGCGCGACGTTGCCCCGGCAGAACGACCACGACGCCGCGGTGGCCTTCCTGCGCCAGCGCCTGAATCCCCCGCCGACGTCGCAGCGCGACGGCCTGAACCCGATGGCCGGCGCCCTCTCCAGCCTCCAGTGGCCGACGAAGCAGTAGCGAAGCCGGCGTGGGTGACGGCAGCCTGCCGTCACTTCCGGCGCGGCTTTGAAGGCAGCCATCCCTAGCCGGAACGATGCAGTGAAAAGCACAATTGGCATCACGCCAAGACGCCAAGACGCCAAGGATCCAAGCATTTGGAACCGGCACCGAGGCCCACCGTTCGGTCTGGTTATGGGAACGATGGAATCGCTCCTTTCAAACCTTAGCCTTGGAACATTCTCCAATGAAGTTATCTTGCCATAAGATGCCATGAAATCCTTGTTCGCGGTTCTTCTTCTCGCATCGCCCTGCTTTGGCGGAGATTTCATAAACTTGACATTCGATCAGCCGAATCTAAACGGCTCCTTCATCCCATTGCTGCCGGGAGGTCCCTATTTGGGCACCACGGCGGATTTGTTGCCCGGTTGGTCTGTTTCGATGAGCGGATCACCTTTGACATCGATGGTCTACTCGCCACCCCAAACGACCGGTGTCAGACCCATCACCCTGAGGGAAAACGACGCCAACACGGCTTTGACGATCCTTGGGCGATTTAGTCTCGTGTTGACGACGACTCCACTGGTTCCCGGCGGCGAATCGTTCGACCTGCGCTTGAGCCAGATTGGAACCGTCCCAACCGACTCGGCAGGGCTGCAGGTGACGAGTAGGGGCTTTGTCCAAGGGTTTGTCGACGGCACAAAGATTGGCGAAGTCAATCCAGTGATTAGTTCCCTCGCGCTGTGGGATGTAAGCCCTTATCGCGGGAAGGATGTGCAACTTGAGATCTACGTCCGTCCCGGGGATTCGATCCAATTCGATATCATTGGTTTTACCCATGTCCCCGAGCCTTCAACGTGGGCACTGCTCGCTGTCGGCGGCGCTTGCCTCGGCCGGGAGTTGTGGCGACGGAGGTGATGGAGATCCTTGATCTCCTGCCGCTGTTCCCGACAATCGGCTCGCAGTCGTCGGACCCAAGGTCAATCTTGCCGGCGTGACGATGGGTTCCCCAACGTGGCTTCGGCGCGCCAGCCCGGCCATGGCCGTGATCGCCGCCGTCGTCCTGTGGTTCGGCTCGTCTTGTCTCGGCGA
>JANYDN010000353.1 GCA_025363585.1 Verrucomicrobiota bacterium
AACCGGGCATCTTGGAAGAGCTGCACCGCATGATGCGACGAAGCGCCGAGATCAAGCCGGAGCGAGGCGAACAGGACGCGCTGGTTGGCCATACTTCAAAACGTCGTCGCGACATCGTCACCGCCGCGGCGGCGGCCTCGCGTGTCGGGAGCTTCCAAATCTCGCTCGACGAGACCGTCATCTGGGAGCCGGCCGGGCGCGACAAATGGCGCGTCGTGCTGCCGTGGCAAGTCCTCCGAAAACTCGAAGAGATTGCCTACGTCCCGGAACTCGCGGTAGCAATCCCCCGCCGGAGTTCCGATGGCGATGGGGAACGCGAGGAAGAGCGCGTCGCCAATCGCCTGATGGCAGTCGCGCGGGAGATCGAAGGTCGGAACGGAAGTTGGGCGGGAAGCGGCGAACCCACGATGGGATACCTCCGCTGGTTGGCGACCCAGTACCGCTCGCTCTACAAGTGCTACTACACGTTGACCCCTCCCAAATCGAACGAGGAGCGCGCCCGCAAATCTCCGGACAAACACTTCCGGGAGAACTGGGAGTGGCGCATCGAACAGGCTGAGTCCGACAACGCCCTGGAGTTGGCTTGGGCCTGCCGCCTCGCCATGGAGGGCCCGCCCAAACGAATCAGCAGCTTCTACGTGAAGCCCCTGTTCTCGCTCAAAAAGGAAAATGGCGAGTACGTCCGTGTCATCGAGGTCTTCACCGAGAACGACAAGAGTTGGGTCCTCGAAATCGACGGCGAGGCGTACAGCGCGCCGTCCTATCTTCGCAAAGTTCTCAATGCCCGTGCCGGCGGTTCGTGGATGGCGGGCGAGCGAGAACTCCAATTGGCGATGGTCGACTGGTCGGTCCGGCTGGAGTGGCAGGAGGTGGAAGAGGTCAGCGTCTTCGGCTGGCACCCGGGCGCGTCGGCCTGGTTCTTCAAGGACTGCGCGATCGACTTCCGCGGGGAGATCAAGGTTCCGGATTCGAACGGCGTCATCACGCTGGCAACACCGCATGCCGTCGGAAAAGGAACCCGGTGGAAGAAGTACCGGATGTCCGAGACCGACAAGGACGGGATGGATTTCTACCTGAAGGAAATCTCCATGCATCCGGAGATCGGCACTGACCGACGACCCGTGCGTCTCGATCGATCCGAGATCGCGGCGTTCTTCTCCGGATTCCTCTCACGCGCGCACGACATCGTCGGAGGCTGGGACGCGTTCCTGGCCATCGGCATCACGATGGCCTATGCCGTCGCGCCGGAGATCTTCCACGACCACGAGGCCTTCCCCGGCCTCTGGATTCACGGCGAGGCCAAACAGGGGAAGAGCTCGCTCGCGCGCTGGCTCGGGAAATTCTGGTCGATCCGACATTCGCGTTCGTTGACGAGCAGCACCGGCGCCGGCGCCGAGACCATGTTGCAGCAGTATGCGAATCTCCCGCTGGTGTTGGACGAAGCCCAGACGGTCATGAGGGATGCGGTCGCCGAGCTCCTGAAGGACTGCTTCAACCGGATCCCTTCGGCAAAGCGGGTCGAGAACCTGCGCCAGATTCTCACGTCCCCGATCGTCATGGGTGTGGCGACCTCGGGCTCCGAACAAACCCGGTCACGCTATGCCCACGTCCTTGTCTCTTCGCTCCGGCGCCTTCCTCAAGCGGGGAGTTTGATCGACGGCTACTCGCCTCCTGTCGGTGCCGACGCGTCGACGATGCCGGCAGATGCCGCTGCCGACGGCGCACGCTGGACCCCGGCGGAAGCGGAACGATGTCAGCAGGACAACTACGATTGGATCGCGAGGCCCGGTGCGAACGGTATCGCGCGGGAGAACGAGTTCTACAAGTTCGGCCGCTGGGCGCTGGAGAACCGGCCGCAATTCTCCGAAGTGGCCATGGCCACGTTGCGAGAATGGCTGCGCAGTCGGATCACGACGGGTTTGGACGAACGATCCAAGCTGGTCCACGGCGTCGCGCTTGCCGGGCTCACTGCCATGATCCAAACGCTCGGGATCGAAAGCGTCCGGGTTTCAGTCGGGTCCAAGTTCTTCGAGTGTCCCGTGGCAGATTTCCTGGAGTACTTCCAGAAGCACCTCGTGAATTGCAGCCGGGAGGCCGTGAAGGCCGCCCAGGAGCAAGCCGACATCGATCGCTTCTGGAGCGACTTGCTGGTGGCCTTCCAACGCGGCGCGTTCGGTCACGGGTGGACCGACTGGAAGGCCTACTTCAAACCGGTCTACGAGGAGTCCGCCGGGCCGCCCGGGATCGGTCCGGATTCGATCCAATCCGCGGCAACGTGGAGAAGTTGGACCCTCCACCTTCAGCCCGATGCCGTGTTCTCCGCATTGAAGGAGTGGAAGCGCGGACAGGGAGAAACGATCGGTCTGCGCAAGCTCGACACGGAATCCCAACTGTCGGCGAAGCCGTACTGGATCCGCAAACCCCGCGGTGCCCGCCAGCGATTTGGCGGCAACGCGATGCAATGCTGGAGCGTGCGTCTCGATACCTTCCACGATCTTGGATACACGGCCGTCGACGACCGGGCTTACCAAAGTTGGCTCGATGCAAAGCTGGCGGCGCGTTCCGCGTTGGACACCGAACGGCTGGAGGTCCCGCTCGACCCACGCTGCGGTCCGTTGGTCCAGCTCTGCGGCGAACTCGAAACGGCGCGAGTTGCTCCCTGAAACCGATTCCTTCACGAACATGATTGATACGCGAACACGACCGCGATAGCAGCGACACCGTCATGAGCTGGGCAATTCTCAACCATTCGGCCACCGGCATTCGGGGCGACGGCATCTTGGCGGCGTCGCTCGAAATCTCGTCCGCGTCCCTGTCCTGGTCCTGGGGCGCCCAGCCGGCGACGGCCGAGATCCAGTACGTCGGCGAGATCCTCTCCCCGTCCGGGAGCATGATCCGCTCGGTCGCCGGCGTACCGCTTGGTGCCTTGGTCCGACTCGACATCGGCTCCGGGTTGCTGGGTCTCACCCATCAATTCTGGGGCGTGTGCGTCGGCGATTCGGCGAAGGATTCCTCCGGCGGCAAGGATCGGACGCTGTCGTTCCGGGACCTGCGCGACTACCTGCAATGGGACATCATCTACGGGTCCTTCAACCAGCCGGACACCTACACCACGTTGATCTCGGGTTCCCCGACGCGGGTCCGGCGATGGAAACATCTCCTGCCCGCGAACGTCACCGGCCAGACCTTTACCTACACGGCAGCGCCGTACTCCGCGGTGCAGATCCTCGACTACCTGTTCGCGGCACCGACCGTCCAGGGATCGTGGACGCGCCAGTACCATCCCGCGATGGCCACGGCCGCGGTGTA
>JANYDN010000147.1 GCA_025363585.1 Verrucomicrobiota bacterium
TTGAACGCGTCGATGACCCAATTGCGATATAGGTATGCCGTGGGAATCGGGTAATCCGAATTGCAACCGCTCGTGTCGGCATAGCGCACGACGTCGAGCCAAAGGCGTCCCCATTTCTCCCCGTAGCTTCGGCTCGCCAGCAAGCGCTCCACCACCCGTCCCTCGGCACCGGCGGCACGGTCCTTGGCGAACGCCTCGATCTCCTCGGGCGTCGGCGGCAGGCCGGTGAGATCGAATGTCACGCGACGCAGCCAAGTCCGGGCGTCGGCCGGCGGCGCGAAATCAAGACCCGCGGCGGAAAGCCGTTCGCGCAGGAAGGCGTCGATGGCGTCGGACGGATTCCCGCGCGCGCCTTTGGGAGGACTGATGTTTTTCGGCGCGACGAACGCCCAGTGATTCGTGCCCGCAATCGCGACCGCGGCAGGGAAGGCGGCATCCGTGCCGCGCGGGTCCGGCGCGCCGAGGGCGATCCACTGCTCGAGGTCCGCGATCTGCGCGGCGCGCAACGGCTCGTGGTCCTTGGGCGGCATCGCGGTCTCGGGATCGACGCGCCGCACGGCCAGGATCAACCGGCTCTTCGCGGGCTCGCCGGCAACGAACGCCGCGCCCGATTCGCCACCCGCGCGGATACCGTCCCGGGTATCGAGATGAAGTCCCCCGCGCAGTTTCTTCGCGCCGGCGCCGTGGCATTCGTAGCAATGATCCGCGAGCAGCGGGCGAATGCGGCTCTCGAAGAATTCGTTGCCATCGACGGCCGCGTTGGCCGCGCGGACGGTCGTTGTCGCGAGCCCGACGCAGGCCGCGAGGAACGCGGCGATGGCAGGGACACGGAGGAACGAAAGCGATGGCGACGGACAGCCCATGGGGATTGGGCCGACGGTAGCGCCGGGCGCGGGCCCACCGGAAGCGTCAAATGGCGGCGGGACGTGGCACGTGGGCATGTGGCCGCCGTCGTGAGACGGTGGACCAAGGGAAAGCCCACGCGCAGGCGAGGACGCCCGCGACTACCGCAGGCGAGACGCCCGCGCTACATCCTATCGAGGAACGTGGCCGCCGTCGTGAGACGGTGGATGAAGCCAATCCGCCGTCTCACGACGTCGGCCACGGCTTTCCGTCCCGCGCTACGCCCGGGGCAACGCGACCTGGCCGGTGCGGGTCAACTCGACGATCCCGAAGTCCTTCATCAGGCCGAGGAACTTCTCGATCTTCGATTCGCCGCCCGTGATCTCGATCGTGAGGCTCTCGGGCTGCACGTCGACGACCTTGGCCCGGAAGAGTTCCGCCATCTGGCAGAGTTCCGCGCGGTTTCCCGACGCCGCCTTCACCTTCACGAGCACCAACTCGCGGTCGATGTAGTCGCCCTTGCGGTAGTCGACGACCTTCACGGAGTCGACCAGCTTGTCGAGTTGCTTGACGATCTGCTCGACGGTGGCGTCGTCGCCGCGGGTGACGATGGTCATCCGGCTGAGCGAGGGATCCTCGGTGGGGCCGACGTTGAGGGTATCGATGTTATAGCCGCGGCCGCTGAACAGGCCGGTCACGCGGGTGAGCACGCCGAACTTGTTCTCGACGAGCACGGAGATGGTGTGTCGTTGCATGATGTTTCGCGTCGTTGCCGTCTTTGTCTTCGTCCGTAGTTCCGTCCGTCCGTCCGTTCGTTCGTGCGTCCTATATTGCCGGGATCCCGTTGGGTCCGAACCCCTGGATCCTTCCCGGGTTCGGCCGCCGCACGCGCATCCGCCGTCCCCGGAAAATCGAAAACCCGCGTCCTTGGGGACAGCGGGCGACCCGGGGGCTGGAAATGCACGCCGCAGGCCGCTTCAGTCCCGAAGGACGGAAACGCCTACTACGAACAAAACCGCCGGCAACATGGGCTGGACGCTACCGGAAGGGGGCGGAGGGTCAACCCGGGACTTGGGGAGAGGTTCAGGTTTCAAGATTCAAGTTTGAAGCGGGACGTAGAGCGGCCGTCCCCCGCCTTCGCCGAGCTTCGGCGCGCAGGCCGGCCGCGCAAAAGAGCACCGTCCCCGGTGCGACTTGCCGAGGTTTGCGGGGGGCACGGGCGGGGACGCCCGTGTTTTGCGCAGGCGTGGACGCCCGCTCTACGACATTCCCTACTTCAAACTTCAAACTTGAAACTGGCCCACGCCATGACTCCGCGGGCTTGCGTCCGGACCAGTTCCCGGGGAGTCATTGACCCGTGACCACGAAGACCGCCTTCTCCCGCCTGCTGGCTGCCGTCACGATCGCCTGTTCGACGGCCTTGTCCCTCGAAACGACACGCGCCGCCGAGGTCGGACCCCCCAAGGTCGGCGAGATCCTCGAGGTCAAGGACACCGGGGGCATCTGGTATAAGTCGACCGTGCTGAAGATCGACGGCGACAAACGCTTCATCCATTACGAGGGCTGGTCCGACAACTGGAACGAATGGGTGACGCCGGACCGGGTCCGCGTCTTCGCGCCCCCCAATATCCCGACCACGCTTGGCGTGCCGGTGGTGGGCGAGATGCTCGACGCCAAGGACAAAAACGGTGGCTGGTACAAGGCCACGGTGCTCAAGGTGGAGGGCGACAAACGTTTCATCCACTACGACGGATATAGTGACAGTTGGGACGAGTGGCTCGGTGCGGACCATGTCAAGGCACGGGGATCCGCGGCGCCCGGCGGAGTGGGCACGGGGGCGACCGCGGCCCCGAAGAACGTCGAGCGTCCCAAGAAGCTCACGTATCCGACGACACTGGGTACGCCCACGATCGGGGAAGTCCTCCATGCCCGCGACCGCCAGGGCCAATGGTATCTGGCGACCGTCCTGCAAGCGGACGGCGACAAGCGATTCGTCCATTTCCAGGGTTGGGCGGACAGTAACAACGAATGGGTCGCGGCCGATGCGGTGAAGCCGTTGACCGCGCCGGAAGCGGCCGCCGCGAGCACGCGTCGCAAACTCGACGGATGGTTCGCCAAGACGGAAATCGTTTTCTTCGGGGGTGCCCATATGAAGAGCACCCACTATTGGTTTCGCCCGGACGGGAACGTCTACTTCGGCACCCCGCCGGCGGGTCTGGGCGACGACGATTTCGCCGCGTTGAAAAAATCCGATCCCACCAACTGCGGCACCTACGAACTGGTCGGCCAGGCCCTGACGTTGAGAAAGAACGGCGGCGAACCCGAGGATCATACCTATAGTCCGGGCGCGGGCGGCGTCATGGACAGCAATCCGCTCTCGCGCGTGTACCGTTTCAAACCCGGCTCCCGTCTCGAGGGTACCTGGGGCGTCAACATCTCGAGCAACTTCGGCGGCGTCGCCGCGTTCGGAGCCCAATCCTGGAATTTCCACAAGGACGGCACCTTCGAGCACACGACCTCCGGCGGCGTCGAGACCACCGAGACCAAGGGGACGGGCGGGGCCGCGCCCGGACAAGCCGTCGCGCAGTCGGCCGCGATCACCCGCGGCACCTATGACTTCGGCGGAGGGAAACTTATACTGACCGCTGCCGACGGCAGGACCGAGAGCCATTCCGCGTCCGCCACCGACTCCATGGAAAAGCCGCGGATCCTCAACATCGACGGTTCCGACCTCAACCAAACCCGCTGAGGTTCCGTTCCTATTTCGCCCGGAACGCGAACACCGTTGTCTCTTTCGACGGCTTCCCGGGTTCGACGACGATCGACGGGAAGTTCGCGTGGTGGATGGAATCGGGATAGTGCTGCGTCTCGAGGCAAACGCCCGTGTGTCCCAGGTGATTGCCGGTATAAAGCTGCACAGCGGGCTCGGTAGTCCGCACCTCCATGATCCGCCCGCTCTTCGGATCGACCAGCCGCGCCGCCTTCTTCATCGAGTGGCTCTTGGACAGGAGGTAATTGTGATCGTAGCCATTGAGCTTCGGGTTCAATTGCCCGAAGCGAAGCCCGATCGCCGTCGGTTTCCGGAAATCCATCGGCGTCCCGTCGAGCGTGCTGATCTCGCCGGTCGGGATCAAATCCCCGTCGGTCGGGGTATAACTAGCGGCGGGAATCGATAGGACGTTGTCCACGCAGGTCCCGCCGCCGGCCAAGTTGAAATACGCGTGGTTGGTAAGGTTCACGATCGTGGTCTGGTCCGCCTCGGCCTCGTAGTCCACGCGGAACTCGTTTTTGTCGGTCAGCGTGTAAACCACCGTCGTCTTCAGGTTTCCCGGATAACCTTCCTCGCCGTCCTTGCTGACATAGACCAATCGCACCGACGCCTCGTCGCGCCCCGCCACGGCGTCGGCAACCGTCCAGACCTGTTGCGCGAATCCCTTGTTCCCGCCGTGGATCGCGTTCTTCCCGTTGTTCGCCGCCAGCCGGTGGGTTTTTCCGTTGAGATCGAACTGGGCCCCCGCGATGCGGTTGGCGACCCGCCCGATCACGGCCGCGGCACCGCCGAAGCCGTGCTGGTATTTGTCGAGCGAGTCCGTGGTCAACACGACGTTTCCGAAGTTCCCTTCACGATCCGGTGTCCGCAGTTCCTTGATGATCGCGCCGTAGCTGATGATCTCGGCGCTCATGCCCTTCGAGTTGCGGAGCGTGACCAGCGTCACCTCGATTCCGTCCGCGGTCTTTCCGAACCCGGATTTTTCCACCGACGGCCGTGCCGGCGGTTGCGATGCCGCGAAGGACGTGGAAGCCAAAAGGGCAACGCAAGCGAACCGAACGAACGGGGAGTGCATGCGCCGACACCTACCCTGCCGGCGCGAACCAAACGAGCGCAAAGAATGGTGGCCCTGGAGCGGCCGTAGGGCGGCCGTCCCCGCCTGCCGTAGACGCGGGCGTCCTCGCCTGCGCGAGACTTGTATCCGTGAAGCCGCGACACGGGCGAAACAAGCGGGGCTCGCAGCGCATGGGCGCAGGCGAGACGCCCGCTACTACCGCAGGCGGGGACGCCCGCGCTACGGCCCGATGAACACGGCGGTCCGTTTGCCCCAGAAACTTTCATCGCCCTTGGATGGCGACGACCTGCTACACCCTCCCGCCATGGCCAACATCCATTTCATCGGCGGCGAAAAAGGCGGCGTCGGCAAATCGCTCGTCGCGCGCGTCGTCGCTCAATACATGATCGACCGCGGTCTCCCGTTCATCGGCTTCGACACCGACCGCTCGCACGGCGCGTTGATGCGTTTCTACTCGGGATTCGCGTCGCCCGTCCTGGTCGACCGCCAGGAAACCCTCGACTCCATCGTCGAGGCCGCGAT
>JANYDN010000367.1 GCA_025363585.1 Verrucomicrobiota bacterium
CGGCCGTTGACGGCGTCGAGACAATGGACCTGGTCGTCCGCGGACGACCCGAAATAGACGCGGTTGGCGGCGACGACGGCATGGAAGGCGCGGTCGAAGATCTGCCGCGGCTTCATGTCATAGACCTTGTTCCATCCGTCCCACTTGGCCTCGCCCTGCCACGCGGGCCGCGGCGGATGCGGCGATTGCCAGGTCCAGGCCTCGGCGACGCGCGCGGGCAAGGGATCAGGAGAGACCCCGGAACGCGAATAGTCACCACGGTACGTCGGCCAATCCGCCGCCTGGACCACTGACGCGACCACAGCGACCAGGGCTGCCGCGGTGATGATATAACCACGGAATGGTGAAGGGGAGTGGGAGGGCATGGCGGTTATATTATTTGACCACGGAGCACACGGAGCACACGGAAAAGGGGAAAGAGGGCGAACTTGGTGGGTAATTAACCACGGAAATCACGGAAATGGGAAGCAGGGACGAAGGCTTGCGAGAGGTATTCATTCAGTGATTTCCGTGATTTCCGTGGTAAAAAATCCGTGTGCTCCGTGTGCTCCGTGGTCAAAAAGTTCCAGCGCAGCGTTTCATAGAACCTCCGTGGTCAGCCGTGCGGCGAGGCGTCCGTGGTCGAGTCGGAGGGTCCGTGTTGCGTATGGCGCAGCGTCGTTTCCGTGGGTCACCACGAGGACCGTGCCGCCCGCGCGTTGGTAATCCGCGAGCCTTCGGAACACCACGCCGGCATTGACCGGATCGAGGTTGCCGGTCGGTTCGTCGGCGAGGATGAGCGGTGGTTGCTTTGCGAGCGCGCGGGCAAGCGCGACGCGTTGGCGCTCGCCGGCGCTCAGCGTTGACGGGAGCGATTCGGCGCGAGGGCCGAGCCCGAGTTCTTCGATGAGTCGATCCACCCTCGCTCGCGCGTCGGCGTCGGGACGCGGCACGCCGGCGAGGATGTTCTGTCGGACGTCCAGATAGGGAACGAGGTGGAACAGTTGGAAAACAAAGCCGATCGTCGACGCACGGAACCGCGTGCGGGCGCCCGCGGACAGGGAATATAAGTCGCGGCCGTCGATCGACACGGCGCCGGACGTGGGTCTTAGCATCCCGCCGAGCGTCAGGAGCAGCGTGGATTTTCCCGAACCGCTGGCGCCGTGGATCGCCACGAACTCGCCGCGTTCGACGCGGAACGAGACGTCGTCGAGCGCGGCCACGGTGCCGGCGCGCGCGGCGAAGGTGCGGACGAGATGATCGCAGGAAACCATGGTCAGTCGGCGCGGAGGGTTTCGGCGGGATCGTGCGCGACGGCGAGCATCGCGGGCAAAAAGCTCGCGACCGCGGCGAAGCCGGGCGCGATCAACAACGCCCACCACGCGAGGCTGGGATCGGCGACGATGCCGGCGGCGGTGACGGGGAAGATGCGCGGGCCGGCTTGGAGCGCCAGTTGGGTTCCGACGAAATAGCCCATCGCGGCGCCGGCGACGCCGAGGATGACGGCGCGCCCCAATACCAACGACGCGATGCGAACCGAGCCGTTGCCGAGTGCGCGCCAAAGGCCGATTTCCGGGCGGCGTTCGCGGACGTTGAGCGCGGCGAGGATCCCGACCCATGCGGCGCCGACGATCAACACGAGCGGCACGGCGAACGCGGTGTACTTCTCGGCGGTCTGGCGTTGGCGCGCGCGGGCATCGGCGATCGCGCGGATCTGCAACACGCGCGCCTCGGGCAACGAGCGTTCGAGCGCGTTGCGCAATTGCGCGAGCGCGTCCTGCTCGCCCGTCATGCAAAGGCAATCGATCGCGCGGATCTCGCTGATGCGTCCGGGCAACCCAAGGATCGACTGCGCGTCCGCCAGCGAGGTGTAGAGCCGGATGTCGTCGTCGGTCCCGCTCTCGACCAACACGCGTTCCACGGCGAGCGCCTTGCCTTTCACGTCGATGGTGGCGCCGGGCCGCGCGTCTAGGCGTTGGGCGAGCGCGTGTCCTATATAAGCTTTTCCGGAAGGGATATTAAAACCCATCGGCTGCTTCTTCTCGCCGGGTCCGACGACGGATGGGCCGAGGCCGTCAAGGATGGCGTCGCGTCCGCCGAGTTGGATGCGGCGTTCGAGCGAAGGCGTGAGGTGGTTGAAGGAAACGAACGTGCCGGCGGCGGCGGCGAGACGCGTGACGGCATCGGCCGGCAGCGTCTTGTCGGAATGGCCGTCGGCGAGGAATTGGTCGGGATCGACGTCGCGCGGGAGGATGCGGAGGTTGAAGCCGAGGTCGCGGGTGACGCGCCGCGTCTCGCGTTCGGCGGCGGTGGCGAGGATGCGGACCGCGACGAGCAGGGCGACGGTGCCGGCGAGCGCGAGGACGACGAGCGCGGCGTTCGCCTTGTGATGGCGCAATTCGCGGAAGATGAGTCCGAGCGTGGACATCGTGGGTTCAGCGGTTCGACGAGCGGACGGCGAGCCACGTGCCGACGATCATCGCGGTGCCGTGCGAGGCGCCCAACAGCCACCAGAGCGGGCGCGATGCGGCGGTGACGGGGCCGGACGGGACGACGGCGGGCGCGTTGGTCGCAGAGGATGCTGTCGATTGTTCGCGCATCGCTTCGGCGACCTCCGCGACGTCGGTGGCGGACGGCATCGAGTCGACGGAATCCTCGGAATAGCCGAGCGCGTGCGTGGTGCCGGCGGTCTTGCGGCGTTGGCCGGGTTCGGGACCGCGTTCGACGATGCGCGCGACCTCGGAGCGGATGACGGGATTTTCGGGATCGAACCCGAGCGCCTTGGCGGCCGCTTCCTGCATGCCGCGGTCCCAACGGCCGGGAACCAACGGGCCGCGGAGCCACGCGCGATCGAGATCGCACTCGCAATCCTGTCCGACCAACACGAGGCGCTCGCGCAACGCGGTCTCGGTGATGAGCGGTCCTTCGAGCGCGGTGCCGAGGCGTCGGCCGCGGCCGTACACGATGGCGAGGCGCGGGTCCGAAGACGGCGCGGGATCGAGGCCGAGTCCCCAGAGAAGAATCGATTCGGCGGCCTGCTGGCCGGCGCGGAGCGAAAGCAATTGCGGTGGGACATCCACGGGCTTGGGCATTCCGGGAATCAACCGCGAGACGCGTGCGATCGCGGCGGACGCGGCGGTGCGGGCGTGTTCGTTCGCGGCGTTGTCAGTGCCTTCGACGAGCAGGACGACGGCGTAGGAACGAAGCGATTCTTTCTGCAAGCGTTCGCGCATCGGCGAGGTCGCGACCGTCCCGAGCAATTGCACGGCGTCGGCGGGCGTGCGCGGGAGCGAGGCGCCGCCCGCGACCGGCAGCGTGCGGCCTGCGGCATCGACGAGTCGGAGCAACGCGGGTTCGCCTGGGCGGGCGTCGGGGTTGGATGCGAAGGTAATGTTGGAATCGAGGAGCACCGCGGAGGCGGCCTGGGCGAGCGACGCGCGGACGTCGTCGGGGAACTTGGCGTCGCAGGAAAACTCCAGGCGCACGGGCGAATTGCCGAGATCGACGAAGCCCGTGTCGCGGATCGAGTAGCGGCACGCGAGGGCGACGCCGGCGGATCCGAGCCAGAGGAACGCGAGGAACTGGAGGATGCGTCGCGCCATCAAACGCCGGAGGCTACAACGCCCCGCACTCCGGACAATCCGCAATCCGGTGGAGTCGCAGCTTTTTCACATGAAAGGAGCGGCAATCGCACACGAGCAGTTCGTCGCGCAGGGTTTCGCCGAATCCGGCGATCATTTTGATGGCCTCGAGCGCGGCCATCGAGCCCACGACGCCCGGCACCGCGCCGAGCACGGGAAAGCGCCGGGTCCAGCCGGGATTGGCCTCGGGATAGAGGCAACGGAGGCATCCGGTCTGGCCGGGAACGAACGTCGTGAGGTGGAACTCAAGGTCGAACACCGCGGCCTCGACCATCGGCACGCGCCGGGCGACGGCCGCGCGGTTGAGCGCGAAGCGCTCGGCGAAGAGCGGCGCGCAATCGACGACGAGATCGGCCTGCGCGACGAGGCGATCGGCGTTGGCGTCGGAGACGTTCGCCGGCTCGGCCACGATCTCGAGGCGCGGGTTCAGGGCGCGGAGCCGCTCGATCGCCGAGTCCATGCGCGACGTGCCGATGCGGTCGTGGGTCATCAGCAACTGCCGGTTGAGATCGTCGGGCCGGATGTTTCCGCCGTGGGCGAGGATGAGTCGGCCGACACCGGCGGCGGCGAGTTGGAAGGCGACCATGCCGCCCAGTCCACCGATGCGCGAAATGAGGACGGACGCGCCCTTGAGACGGCGTTGGCCGAGTTCGCCGAAGCCGGCGACGTCGAATTGCCACGCGTGCGCGGCGCGTTCGGCGGGGGATAGCTCGGGCAAATCTTCCTCGGCCGGGTTCATTTGGTTGGCTCCGAGTGAAGGAAGGTGCAAGCCGACGCAGGCGGGCCCGCTCCGCCGAAGTCGGACGAAGGCGAGACGCCCGCGCTACGTGGGGAGCGGCGTCTTCCGGGGTTCATGGCGTCGGGTTCACGATGCGACCGGCGTCGAGTTTCAGGATGCGGTCCGCGAGCCGTTCGGCCTCGCGCCGGTTGTGCGTGATGTGCAGGACGGTGATGCCGGTGCGGCGGCGGATGTTGGCGAGCACGTCGCAGACCTCGGCGCGGGTGTCGTCGTCGAGCGCGCTGAGCGGTTCGTCGAGACAAAGGACATCCGGGTGGAAGGCGAGGGCGCGGCCGAGCGCGACCCGTTGGGCCTCGCCGCCGGAGAGGCCGGCGGGATGGCGGGCGAGGATTGGGCCGAGACCGAGCCAGCCGGCGAGTTCCTCCACGCGGGCCGCGGCGCGGTCGCGTTCCCAACGGCGCACGACGAGCGAGAACGCCAAGTGTTCGCGCACGGTGAGGTGATGGAAGAGCGCGCCGTCCTGCGGCACGAGGCCGACACCGCGCGCGCCGGGCGATTCGTGGGTGACGTCGCGCGTGCCGACGACGATACGTCCGGCGGAAACGGGTCGCAGTCCGCAGATGGCCTCGAGCAACGTCGTTTTGCCCGCGCCGGTGCGGCCCATGAGCGCGGTGTGGCTGCCGGCCGGGACGACGAGGGAAACGTCGCGGAGGACGAACGCGCCGGCATGGACGGTGACCTGTTCGAGGGCGATCACGTCAGAGGGGTCGGTCGAAGGCGTTGGCGATTCCCTGGCCGCGGAGCAACAGCAGCACGGCGACGGCGGCGGCGACCATGAGGAGCGAGACGGCGACGGCGGCCTCGAGATTGCCGACGCTGAGTTCGAGATAGACGGTGGTCGGGAGCACCTCGGTCTTCATGCGCGTGGCACCGGAGAAGACGAGGATGGGTCCGAACTCGCCGAGCGCGCGCGCCCACGCGAGCGTCGCGGCGGTGAGAACGCCTTTCTTCGCGGACGGCAACACGACCATCCAGAACGCCTGCGCGCGCGTGCAACCGAGCGTGAGCGCGACCTGTTCGTGGCGCGGGCTGATTTGCTCGAAGGTCGCGCGCATGGTGCGCACGGCGAACGCGCACGCGACCATGAACTGCGCGAGGATGATGCTCGGCACCGCGTAGGTGATCGGGAACACCCGCTCGAGCGCGCGCAGCGGCGCGGCTTGGAACAGGATCAACAAACTCAGCCCGATGACGAGTGGCGGCAGGACGATGGGGATGTCGAGCAACGCGTCGAGCAACGCCTTTCCCGGAAAACGCACGCGCGCGAGCAGGTAGCCGATCGGCACCGCGACCCAGAGCGAGAGCAACGTCGTGAGCGTGCAGCTCAGGAGGCTGAGACGGATCGCGTGGCGGATCTCCGGGCTTTGCAATGCGCGCCAAAGATGGCCGGGCGTCGTGTAGAGGATGTCGGCGCCGACGGTGGCCGCGAGCAGGACGACGTACGTGCCGCCGAGCACGGCCATGCAGGCGAGGAACACGCGGTCGGAACCGCGCGTGGCGATCGGCCGGGGAGTTTTCGCGCCGTCCTTCACGGCGTGGTTCCCGGGAGTTTCCACCGGAACCCGGATTTTTCGAAACGCGCGCGCGACTCCGGCGCCTCGAGCGTCTCGAGAAGACGCGCCATCAACCGCGCGTTCCCCGATCCGAGGCCGACGGCATACGGTTGGATGGCGATCGATCCCGGTTCGTGGATCTCGACGACGTCGAGGAACTCGCGGACGTGGCTGGCATTGACGGCGTAGACGAGGGCGACGTCGAGGCCACCGGCGCGGAGTTGGTTGACGAGGAGATCGCCGGTGGGCGTCTGCACGCTGACGTTC
>JANYDN010000076.1 GCA_025363585.1 Verrucomicrobiota bacterium
TCCGCGTGCCCTGGTGCGATGCCGGCAGGAACGCGCTCGCCCAATTCGCCACGCCGCCGTGCCCGAGCGTCGGGTTGATCGTGAGGAACGACGGCAGGTTCGCGTTCTCGGTCCCAAGCCCATACGAGATCCACGAGCCCATGCTGGGTCGCACCGAGACGTCGGAGCCCGTGTGCAGCTTCAGCAACGCGCCGCCGTGCGCCTCGTTGGTGCCGTGCACCGCCTTCAGGAAACACAGGTCGTCCGCCCGCGCGCCCACGAGGGGAAACAACTCGCTCACCATCGCGCCGCATTGGCCGTGGCGCCGGAATTCCCATGGCGAGCGCGCGAGGTTTCCCGTCTGCGCGAACTGCACGCGCGGCTTCGCGAACGGCAACGGCTTTCCCGAGTCGCGCTCCAGCATCGGCTTGTGGTCGAACGTGTCCACGTGCGACGGACCGCCGTGCATGAACAGGAAAATCACCCGGCGCGCCCGCGGCGCGAAATGCGGTGCCCGTGCCGACAATGGCGACGTCGTCGTCGCGCCGGCCGCCGCCGCGCGTCCCGCCACCAACGACGCCAGCGCGAGTTGCCCGAAGCCCAACGCCGTGTCGCGCAACATCGCGCGGCGTGTCAGCCCCCGTTGGAAAGTCTTCATTCGCGGTGGGTGAATTCGTTCGAGGCCAACAACGCCTGCGCGAGCGCCGTCCAGCGCCCGCCGACGTCCAACGCCGACAACCGCCCGTCTTCCAAAAACCGGCGCGCGCGTTCCGCCTCGGCCGGGCTCGGCGCGCGCGCCAGCACCACGCCATACAAACGCCCGACGCGCGACGCCTCCGGATGCGCGGACACGCGGCGCGCGACGCCTTCCGCCGCCTCGCGCACGACCGGCGAATTCATCAGGTACAACGCCTGGGGGCTCACCACCGTGCTGCCGCGTCGCGCCACCGAGACGCTCGGGTTCGCGCCGTCGAACGCCGCGAACAAATCGATCCCGCGGTCGCGCACCAACGGCAGGTACAACGTTCGCCGCGGCATCCTGAACGGCGCGTCGTCGCCCGGCACGTACTCGTCGTTCTTCCACGACACGAGCGTCCCGCCGAGCGTCCGGTCCAGGCGGCCGCCCACCGACAGCAACGCGTCGCGCAGCATCTCCGCCTCCAGCCGTTGCCGCGGGAACGCGTGCAGCAACCGGTTGTCCGCGTCCGCCGCGACCTCGCCCGACACCGCGCTCTGCGCGTACGCGCGCGACAACACGATCCGGCGGTGCATCGCCTTCAGGCTCCATCCCGACCTCATCCATTCCGACGCGAGCCAATCGAGCAGTTCCGGATGCGACGGCCCCTCGCCGCGCAGGCCGAAATTATCCGGCGTGCGCACCAGGCCCTCGCCGAAATGCGCCTGCCACACGCGGTTCGCCAGCACGCGCGCCGTCAGCGGGTTCGACGGATCGACGATCCATCGCGCCAACTCAAGCCTTCCGCTGTGGTCCGCCGGCGGCGCGGAGACCGGCAACGGTCCGACGCATTTCGGGAACCCGCGCGGCACGGCTTCTTTTCCCGGATTCATGTGCGAACCCCGCGCCATCACCGGAAGGTTCGTCACGACGTCGTCCGCGACCGCGAGCGCGCGGGCCGCTGGCAAAGGGGCGCGTGCCTTCGCGCCCGCCAACTCGGCGTCGATGGCGTCGAGGCGTCCCTGGGTTTCCGACGGATACAGCTTCCGACGTTCGGCCAACGCCGGAAGTTCCAGCAGGCCGCCCTTGTCCCAAAGTTCCTCCGCCACCGCGCGGTCCGCGAGCCTCCGCGATTCCTCGTCCGTCAACGCGTCGAAATCGCGCGTCGCCAGTGCGCCCGCCACGGTTTCACCGCGCGCGAGTTTTCCCAACTCGGCCGCATCCAGCACACGACCGTGGATGCCGACGGAATCCAGTCGCCCGCGAAACCCGATGAAACCATCGGGCCGACGCCCGAGAACGAACGGCGCGTTCGTGGCCGGAAGCGCGGCGTTCATCGGCATCGACGCCACTTCGGCGCCGTCGAGATAAACGCGGAGCCGCGTCGCGTCGCACGACGCCGCGAGATGCCGCCACTCGCGTGCCTTCAACGCGCCGGGCTTCCCATAGGCGGCCACCACCTTGTCGCGGCCGCCGCCCGCGTTGGCGAACGCGCCCACGCGGTCCTTCTCGATCACCAGCGCGAGGTGCCCGTCCACCCATTCGTTCGCGCCGCGGCTCACCAGCCAACGCCGCGTGTCGCCGTCCGGCTCGATCGCGTCCGGACGCACCCACGCGGAGAGTGTCCACGCGCGCGTCGCATCGGCGCCGGGGACGGCGACCTCGAGCGAATTCGTGGCGCGACAAACGAACGCAGCGCCGCTCCGGCCGGGCACCGGGCCTTCGGACGCCAACGCCGCTTCCCAACGCGCCATCGTCGCCGCCGCGTCGGGATCGACCGCGAGCCCGCGCAGCGCGGACGCGAGGCCATTCGTCCCCGCGCGGACCGCTGCGACGCGTTCACGCAAACCCGTCGGAGCAGACGCGTCGTCCGGATGCGCCAACACCCGCGGCAACGCCTCGCGCCACGATTTCCGCAACGCCGCGTCCGCCGCGACGCGCGTCTCGTCCGAACGTTTCCCGAGCGCCGCCAGTTCGGCCGCGTTCGCCGCGATGGCGTCGAGTTCCGCGCGCGTCGAGACGTCGCGTTCGTTGAACTTCGACACGAATGCCAGGTTCTCCATCGTGCGCGTGCTGCGGAAAATGCCCGCCAGCGCGTAGTATTCGCGCTGCGACACCGGGTCGAACTTGTGGTCGTGGCAACGCGCGCAACCCAGCGTCAGCCCGAGCATCGCGCGGCCGATCGTGTCGATCTGCTCGTCGATCACGTCGAGCACGAGCTTCGGTTTGTCCTGCTCGGCGAGCAGCTTCGGCCCGAGCACGAGGAAACCCGTCGCCGTGCGGCGCGACATCGCGGTCCGCTCGTCGACGCCGTCCGCCGGCAACAGGTCGCCCGCCAGTTGCTCGACGAGAAACCGGTCCATCGGCAGGTCCGCGTTCATCGCGCCGACAACCCAGTCGCGGTAACGCCACGCGTTGGCCATCACCTTGTTCTCGTCCTGGCCGTTGGTGTCCGCGTAGCGCGCCACGTCGAGCCACCAGCGCGCCCAGCGCTCGCCATACGCCGGCGATGCCATCAACGCGTCGACGCACCGCTCCCGTGAGTCGGGACGATCGTCCGACTCGAACGCGCGCACCGCGTCCTCCGTCGCCGGCAGTCCCGTGAGATCCATCGTCACGCGCCGCATCCACGTGCGTCGGTCCGCGACGGGCGCGAACGAAAGCCCGGCCGCCTTCAACCGCGCGAGAAGGAAACGGTCGATCGGCTCGGAAACCCCGTCGACGGCCGGCGGCCCGGCGCGGCGCACCGGTTGGAACGCCCAATGTTTCCGCCCCGTTTCGTTGTTCGCGGATCGCTCCTTAGCCGGCGGCGCATTGGTCGCGATGCCCGCGCGCGGATCCGGCAACCCGCGCCTCACCCATTCCTCGAGCGCGGCCACGGCATCGGGCGGCAGCCGCGTACGCGGCGGCATGCGGAGATCCGGATCGCCGTAACGGATCGCGCGGACCAAGCGGCTGCCCTCGGCGTCGCCGGGGATCGCCGCCGCGCCCGAGTCGCCCCCGGCCAGCAGCAGCGCGCGCGAATCCATGCGCAGCCCGCCTTTCGATTTTCCGTCGAGATGGCATTCCGCGCAGTGCCCCGTGAGGACGGGGCGGACGCGGGATTCGAAAAACGCCTCGTCGTCCGCCGGCGATGCGGCGATCCCGCGCGCGGCCAGCGCCACGGCGAAAACGCCGGACGCCAGACGACGAACGATGGGCTCCAACGCGCGCACGACGTGAAAGCTGCCACGCCAACGACGGGCTCGGGAATCCCCGAACTTCACGGAACATCGGTGCCGATCAAAACCCGGGCGTACCGATCGGCCATCCGCTGCAACGAAAACCCGCATTCGACCCGACCGCGCGCCGCGATCCCCATCGCCTCGATCCGTTCGGGCGCGGACGCGAGTTCGAGAATCGCTTCCGCCATCGCCGCCGGATCGCGGGCCTGCACGAGGCGACCGGTCTCGCCGTCGACCACCTGCTCGGATGCGCCGCCGACATCCGTCGCGACCACGGGCAACCAGGCCGCCATGGCCTCGAGCGAGGCGTTCGGACAACCGGGCGGCACCGACACCATGACGAACTCGTCGAGCCCGAGATGGAAGGGCGCGAGATCGCGGAGGTCCCCGAGCCATTCGACGGGCAAACCAGCGGCCCGCGATTTCAAACCCTCGGCGTACGGCCCGCATCCGGTTTCAACGCCGCCGGCGATCCGCAGCATCGATCGCGGCCGACGCGCGTGCACGAGGCGAAACGCCTCGATGACATCCTCCAGTCGCTTGTGCGGATGGATGCGCGACGCGGTGCCAAGGACGAGCGTGTCGCCCGCGGCGAACGGACATCGCGCACGGACGCCGGCCGGAAGCTCGACGCCGTTGGGAATGACGTGCACCGGAGCCCCCAGGGTCTCGCGCGCGCGATTCGCCTCGGCGCCGTATTTCACGATCACGCCGGCGAGGCGGGCGCCGTAGTCGCGCGGCGTCGCGTACGGCAGGCCCGGATGTGGCTTCGCGAAGAAGTCGTCCAGCGAGTCGAACAACATGGCCCCCGGACTCACGTCGAAAACGCGCGCGTTCCACAGCGCGTCGGCCAAGGGGATTTTGCAGGACGGGCGCAGGTTCCAGAAGACGACGGATTCCGGCGGATCGGCCGCGATGCGTTCGAGGATCGCGGACACCGCGTGGCGCTCGCCGAAAGTGTCGACCCGGGGCGCGCCGAACACGGGAATGCCCGATTCCACCAACGCCCGCCGTCCCGGGGTTGGGTTGCCCTCGTCCTCCTCGACGACCGCGGCGCGCACGCGCACGCCGGACCGGTGCAATGCCACCAACAGCCGACGCGCGCTCGATTGCGCGCCGCCCGTGGAGAAATTGTTGGCGACCAACCAGACGCCTTTCCCGGCGACGGTCGATGCGGCGCGGACGGCACTTTCGAAAAGGAACCGGTAACGCGCGGCCATCGTCGCGCGCGTCCAATGGGCCGCGTCGCGCAACGCCGCGGCGCGCGGATGCGGGCGCGGGACCAACGACGCGAGCGCCCGCGCGTAGGCTTCGGGCGGCGCGTCCTCCGGCACGAGGACGCAGTCCGGGTTCGCGCGCGCGATCTCCGCGGCCCCGCCGACGTCCGTGGCGACGACCGCGCAACCCGCCGCCAACGCCTCCAATTGCGCCAGCGACAAACCCTCGTGGGCGCTCGTGGAAACCAACGCGTCGGAAGCGGCCAGCACGGCCGCGACGTCGGCAACCGACCCGGTCCAACGCACGTGCGGCCCGAGACCACGCGCATCGATCCCGCGCTTGAGTTGCATCACGCATTCGCGCGCTCCCGGAGCCGTGGAGGCGTCGTCGCCACAAAGGACGAGCCGGACCTCGCGCCGCGGCGAGAACCGTTCGCGCGCGGCGGAGAGAATGGCGGGGAGACGATCAAGGCGTTTTTGCGGGCGCGGATTCGCCACGGCGACCAAGACGATGTCGTCGCCGTGGAATCCCCATGCACGCCGCATCGAATCCGCGGCGATCCTCCGCGCTTCGCTCGGCAGGAACGCCGCGACGTCGATTCCGTTCCACGCGGTCCGCACCGGGACGTGGGCTCCCGCAGCGCGCAGGGCGTCCTCGACGGACGTCGAGCAGGCGGCAAACAGAGCGACGTCCCCGCGGACCGCCGCGTCGATCCCCGGCGGCCAACCGGGCCGGGAGTTGTGGATGGTCGCCACGCCCGGCACGCCGCCCGATCCCGCCGAACGCATTTCATCGCGCGACAACAGGTGGGCGTGGATGAGGTCCGCGCCAAATTCCGCCGCGGCGTCCGCGGCGTTTCGGAGATCGAGACGCAGCGTTCCAGCCGGGGCGTCGAACG
>JANYDN010000077.1 GCA_025363585.1 Verrucomicrobiota bacterium
GGTATCAAACGTGGCGGTCGCATCGGGCGCGAGGCGGACGGTGAGGCCTTTCAGGGTGATGTCGGCGGGATCCTCGCCCGTCCGCGACCACGGTTGGGTGACGGAGGACATGAGGAACGGGCCGCAGTCCATTTGTTCCCAACGCGGGACGGGGGCACCCGCGGCGGAAAAGGGCGCGGCAAGACATGCGAGTGCCAACGGGACGACGAGGGAACGAATCGGGGCGAGGGTCGCGCGGGCCGGGGTGGGGCGACAATCCCCAAGGTTCGCACTGGGACACGGCGCGTCATTTGCTAACCATTCCGCCAATGCAAACCCTTGGACGTCGTCGTGCGTGTCGGGTGTCTTCGGTCGGAGCGGCCCTTTTCATCGGCTGGGCGGCGCACGCGGCGGATTCCCGTTACATCGTCGTGCTGGAGGGGAAGTCGCTTGCGGCGGCCGCCCGGAGCACGGGGCGCGCGGCGGCGCCTGCGACCGCGACGGCAGACCGACGGGAGCAGATCCTACGCGAGCAGGACGCGGCGTCGGTCTGGATCGAGGCGCGCGGGGGGCACGTGCTCGAGCGGTACCAATTGTTGAACCACGCCTTGTTCGTGGAAATCCCGGCGGACCAAGTCGCCGCGTTGCGCGCCCTTCCCGGCGTGGCCAGCGTCCATGCCGAACGCCATTACCAACGGCAGTTGACCCGTAGCGTGCCTTTCATCGGCGCGGGCAAGGTGTGGGCCGGCGTGTCGGGCGCGAACGGCATGACCGGGAAAGGCGTCCGCATCGGCATCATCGACTCCGGGATCGACTACACGCACGCGATGTTCGGCGGCAAGGGAACCGTCGCGGCGTACAACGCCAACAATTCGGCGGTGATCGAGGCCGGATCCTTCCCGACGTCCAAGGTCGTCGGCGGCACGGATTTTGTCGGCGACGACTACGACTCCTCCGGTATTTCGGGTTCCCCGACCCCGGTGCCCGACCGCGATCCGCTCGACCACGCGGACAACGGACACGGCTCGCACGTGGCCGGCATCGCGGCGGGGTTCGGGGTGCTCACCAACGGGGCGACGTTCCATGGGCCGTACACGGCGACACTCGATCCGAAATCGTTCGGCATTGGCCCGGGCGTCGCGCCCGAGGCATCGCTCTACGCGCTCAAGGTTTTCGGCGCGAGCGGCACCACTTCGTCGAGCATCGTCGTGAAGGCGTTGAACTGGGCGGCCGACCCGAACGGCGACGGCAACACGTCGGACCACCTGGACGTCGTGAACCTCTCGTTGGGATCGGGATTCTCGGACGACGCTCCCGACGATCCGGAGCGCGAGGCCGTGGACGCGCTGGTGCAGGCGGGATGCGTGGTCGCGATCTCCGCGGGCAACGGCGGGGACGCGGCATACAACGTCGGCTCGCCCAGCTCGGCGCCGCGCGCGATCTCGGTCGCCGATTCGATCCCGCCGGGATTCGTCTCGGGAGCGATCAAGGTGAACCTCCCGTCGTCCGTCGCCGGCTCCTACACCTCGGTCGAGGCGGATTTCTCAAAGCCTTTGGCCGGCTCGCCCGCGGTCCGCGCGAGGGTGTTGATGGCGTCGCCCGCGTTGGCGTGCGACCCGTTGGCGAATTCCTCCGGAATGGCGGGCAAGATCGCCATGATCGACCGCGGCGACTGCAATTTCGACGACAAGGTGCTCAACGCCGAGGAGGCGGGCGCGGTGGCGGTGATCGTCGTCAACAACGTGGGCGGCACGCCGGTCGTGATGGGCGCCGGCTCCGGACACACGGTCCACATCCCGGCGGTGATGATCTCCAAGGACGACGGCGCGAAGCTGAAGAAGGAATTGCTGCACGGGCTCGACGTCACGATGTCGGGCGACACGGTCGTCGCGCATCCGGAATTCACGGACAACCTCCACGTCTCCAGTTCGCGCGGGCCGGTGTACGCGGAAGCCGTGTTGAAGCCGGACATCGCGGCGCCGGGCGACCAGATCAAATCGACCCTGGCGGGTTCGGGGACTTCCGGCATCGCCTACACGGGCACGTCGATGTCCTCGCCGCATCTGGCGGGCGCGGCCGCGTTGGTGCGGCAGGCGCGTCCCGATTGGTCGGCGGAGGACGTCAAGGCGGTGCTGATGAACACCGCGGTCACGCCGATGCGCGACGCGTCCGGAAACCCGTACAGCGAATCGCGCGCCGGGGCCGGCCGCGTCGCCGTGGACCGAGCGGTGTCCTCGCCGGTGAGCATCCGGGCCGAGGATGACGGCGGCGGGGTGTCGCTTTCGTTCGGGCAAATCCTGGCGGGCGCGCCGGTGACACGGACGGGCACGTACGTGGTTTCGAACCACGGCACGGTGCCGGTCACGCTGACGCTGGTCTCGAGCAACACCTTGGCGAACCCGGGCGTCGTGCTGGTGCCGAAGGTGCCGTCGGTGACGGTGGGTCCGCACGCCACGGCACGGGTGGAAGTCGAGTTGCGGGTCACGCCCGGGTTGTTGAACGCGAATCCGGACAAGACCTCGGACGCGCCGATCGATGGCAGCCCGCACTACGGTTTGCCGGAAGGCACGGGAGAGTTGTGGTTTTTCGGCGGCCCGGTGGACGTCCACGTGCCGTGGTACTCGGTGGTCCGCGCGACATCGTCGATGACGTCGCCGACCCGCATCGCCGGAACGCCGCCGGGGAACCTAGTGACGGTCCCGATCCCGACGCGCGGGACGAACGCCCACGCGCGGCCGGTGGTCGGCGTCTTCCAGTTCGGGGCGTCGAGCGTGGTGAAGCATTTCAACGACGCGCGCGACATCACGGACCTGGTGGTGGTGGGCGCGGCGAGCGATTTCGCGAAGGCGGGTTCGGTGGCGCAGACGCGGTTGTACTTCGCATTGGCGACGGGCGCCCCGTGGGCGACGCCGCAGAGGGTTTTCGACGCGCTCGACATCGAGATCGATCTGGACGGCGACGGCGTTCCGGACCTCGCGTTGCTGAACAGCAACCAAGGCAGCACGGCGGCCAACGACACGGAGGACTCGGGCGACGCGAACGACGCGTTCATCACGACGGTCGATCACCTCGACGGCCTGGCCTACGAGATCGGCGGCGTCGGGAACGGGATTTCCCCGGCGGTATTGGACACCGCGCCGTACGAGAACGCGGTGTGGGTCCACACGGCGACGGCCGCGCAGTTGGGACTGACGGCGGCGAAGTCGTCGTTCCGTTACCGCGCGACGACGCAGGGAGTGTTCGGGGAATCCAGCGCGTGGGTGAAGTTCGACGCGGCAAAGCCGGTGGTCGACGGCACCGCGTTTGGCGTCCTCAACACGCCGTGGCAGGACGAGGGATCGAAGGTGAAGGCGAACATCAGCCGGCCCAACGCGACGGCGGCGGGCATCCTTTCGAACGGACAGGTGTCGGTGTTGCTGGTCCACGCGCAGGGAACGCCGGGAGCGCAGACGGAGACGGTGAAGTTCAATCTGGGAACGGAGGACATCGACGGGGATGGGCTGCCCGACGCGTGGGAAATGGCGAACCTCGGGGACTTGGCGTCGACGGGCACGGCCGACCGCGATGGCGACGGCCTCACGGACGCGCAGGAATTCGCGGCGGGGACCGATCCGTCGGACGCGCAGTCGAGGTTGGCGCTGTTGCCGCCGTCGCATCCGGGCGATGCGGTGACGTGGGTGTCGGTGGTCGGGAAGAAGTACTCGGTGCTGCGCGCGGACGTGGTGTTGGGTCCGTACGTGGCGGTGAAGACCGGGATCGAGGCGACGGACACGACGTCGGCATTCGGGGATCCGGATCTGGCGGGCGCGACGCATCCGTACTTCTACCGGGTGCAACTGGATCCGTGACGGGGATGGGAGGGAAACCACGGCCCCGCTGCAGCGAGCGTAAAGCGGGCGTCCCCGCCTGCGCAGTCCGAGCCGTCCCGGCTCGTCGCGAGGGGAGACGGACCTGACGACGAGGCATGCGGGTGAAAGCTGGGCGCGGGCGGGCTTGCTCCGCCGAAGCTCGGCGTAGGCGAGGACGCCCGCGATTTGTGCAGCCGGGGACGGCCGCCCCACGACCTCACACAGGCGTGGACGCCCGCGCTACGCCCCGTGGCGTTTGGCCGTGAGCGTGGCGGCGGCGCGGACGGAGTCGACGAGTTCGGGCGGCGAGATGACTTGCACCGAGCCGCCCCATCCGAGGAGCCAGCGCCGGACTTCCACGAGACTTCCCAGACGCAGCGTCAGTATCACGCCGCCCTCCGGGGCTTCCTCCAGGCGTTGCGATGGATGCCACCGTTTCTCCCGGATATAATCCGAAACGGCGGGATCGAAGCGCGCGACCACGGTGAAATCCCCCTGCCGCGAGTGGACGCCGAAGCTGTCCTTCAGCTCGCGGGGGAGCGTGAATTTCGCGGGCCGGTCAAAGACCTCTCCCGTTCGGTCGGCGCCCACGATCCGTCCCGGGACGAACGTGCGGATGGCCTTGCGAAGGTGGTCGAAGGCGAATAGGTACCAATCCCCGTTGATGTTCGCGAGATGGTAGGGATCGATGACGCGAACCTCGGGTTCGGTGGAGTTCGGTTTTCGATAGCGGATGCGCAATTGCCGGCGCTCGCTGGCGGCGACCGCGAGGGTGTCGATCACGGCGAGATCGAGCATCGGCTCGGAGCTGGTGTGGAACGAGATCGTCTGGTCCCACTCCGCGAGGTTGAGCGAGATGGTGTCGGGAAGGGATCGCGCGAGTTTCTGGAACGCCCCCGCGAGGCGCTTCTCGAACGGGGTGCCGCGGTATTGCTGCAGCGCTTTTTCGGCGACCAAGAGCGCGAACAACTCGCCTTCGGAAATCTGCAGCGTCGGGAACGAGTCGACCTCCTCGGTGTAATGGTAGCCGTAGCGCGACTCGTCGTACTCGAGCGGAAGGTTCAGGCGGTCGCGCATGAACTCGAGGTCGCGCGCGATGGTCTTGGTGCTGACCTCGAGCTCGCGGGCGAGGGTCGACGCGTTGGGAAGCTGGGTGGGACGGGCGGATCGAAGTGCCTGGTGGATGCGCATCATCCGTTCGAGCGGCGGCCGCGAAAGCGGGACGCGGGAAGTTTTCGCGGCGGAAGGGGGCGGGGTGCCGGAAGGCTTTGCGCGGGGATTCGCCATGTGCGTCCCGAGGGAACGCACGGCGCGTCCGACGCGCAAGGGGACAGTGTTCAGTGGTCAGTAAACAGTGGTCAGTAAACAGTGGTCAGTAATCAGAGGTCAGTTTTCAGTGTTCAAGCCGCGTTGGTCCCGGGACTTGCCCACTGAAAACTGAAAACTGATTACTGACTACTGCCCCCTGCCCCCTCCTTGGTACGGTCAACGCGTGAGCCGACAGGCGGAGTTCCAAACGAGGGTTTCCGAGTTGCCACGATTGCACGCGGCGTTGGGCCGTGCCATGGGCGAGGCCGGCGAGGGTTCGGTGAGCATCCACGAATTGCTGGAGAATTCCGTCCAGGTGCGATGCGTCGGATGCGGCATCACGCTCCTTCCCGGCGAACTCGAGTCGCTCGGGCCGGCCGGCGGCCCGACGGCGTCATCTCCCCGGCTCGATCGACTGCGCATGGGCTACTGCGCGCGCAACGGATGCGACAGTCGTTTCTACGCGGTGTCCGCGGAAACCGGCATGGTGTCATGGCCGCCCATTTTCCGGCGTGCCAAGGAGTTGGTGTCGGAAGGCGCGCCATCGGAGTTGCCGGACGCTACTTCCGGACCGACCGACGATTCCCACGCGTTCCGTCGCAAGTGGCGTCGGACGCAACTGGCGGTGGTTGGCGGCGCGGTGTTGCTGGGAGTGTTCGTATGGTGGCGAAGCGGGGCGTGGCGCCCGTGGCGATGGACGCCGAAGTCGGAATCCATCGTGGCGCCGGCCGGAGCCGGTGGCGCGACGAACGCTAACGTCAACCTACGAACCCACTGAAAGGAGACCCATGAACGATTACCTGGCCGTCCTCATCATCGTGTGCCGCGTCGATTTTCCCGCTGGCCTTGCACCTGATGCATTCGGGTCAAGGCTGGCATCGGTCGCAGGCCGGCGAAGCCGGGCATGCCTTCGATCCGGCCCCGTTGCTGCCGCGGTTGGCGAAGGTCCGCGCGGGACATGACGCGGGAGTTTTCAAGCTGGGTTCCGCGCGCGATCGGAAGTCGCGCCTCGAGGCCGCGCGACGAATCATCACGGGTCGTGGTTACTTTGCCCGGACGCGCGAGTAAGAGGCGCACGGCTTTCCAAAAATGGCGGTGGCCGACTGTGAGGTAGTGACGGCGGGCCGCCGTCACCCACCTTGGTTGCAGCGTTCCGGCTTAGATCGCGAAGTCGTTGTACTCGGGCTTCACCGCCTCGGTCGGCGGCAAGAGCATGCCGGCGGCCACGGTTTGGTTGGTGCCCTGCTCGATGAGGATGAAGGAACCGGTGAGACGATTCGTGGCGTAGCCGTCGTACACGAGTGGCTTTGACACGCGGAGCTTGATGCCGCCGATGTCGTTCATCGCAAGTTCGGCGGGCTCGGGTTCCGACTCGAACGTGCGGATGTCGATCCGGTTTTCGATCGACACCACGACGGCCTGGACCGTCTGCGAGGCGTGCTTGAGGAAATACTTTTTCCCGCGCTGGAGCGGACGCGGCTGCATCCAGCACACGCGCGCCTCGAGATCGGAGGCCTTGCCGGGGAGCGACTCCAGACCGACGAGCATGTCGCCGCGGGAGATGTCGAGATCGTCGGTCAGTTGGACCGTGACGCTTTGGGGACAGAACGCCTCCGCGATCGGGCCGTCGTAGGTCCAGATCTGCTTCACGGTGCTCTTGAGCCCGGACGGTAGAACCATGACGCGTTGGCCGACCTTGACGATGCCGCCGGCAATCTGGCCGCTGAGCCCGCGGAAATCGTGGAGATCGTGGTTGGTCGGGTCGTTCGGGCGATTGACCCATTGCACCGGGAAGCGGAAGCCGTGGAGATTCCAATCGCTGGCAATGTGGACGGTCTCGAGATGGCCGAGGAGCGTGGGTCCGACGTACCACGGGGTGTGGTGCGAGGGATCGACGACATTGTCGCCGTTGAGGGCGCTGATGGGGACGAACTTGACGTCCTTGATGTCGAGGAGCGGGAGGAAGCGCTCGAACTCGTCGCGGATCTCGAGGAACCGGGCCTCGCTCCATCCGACGAGATCCATCTTGTTGATGGCGATGACGAGGTGCGGGATGCGGAGGAGCGACGCGAGATAGGTGTGGCGCCGGGATTGCTCGATGACGCCGAGACGGGCGTCGACGAGGACGACGGACAGGTTCGCGGTGGACGCGCCGGTGACCATGTTGCGCGTGTACTGAACATGGCCGGGGGTATCGGCGACGATGAACTTGCGCCGGGGCGTGGCGAAGTAGCGGTACGCGACGTCGATGGTGATGCCCTGCTCGCGTTCGGCGCGGAGGCCGTCGGTCAGGTTGGCGAGATTGATCTGGCCGCCGCCGGTGATGTCGGCGGAGCGCTCGAGCGCCTCGAGCTGGTCCTCCATGAGGTTCTTGGAATCATAGAGCAGGCGCCCGATGAGGGTGGACTTGCCGTCGTCCACGGAACCGCAGGTGTTGAAACGGAGGAGTTCGACGGGATGCTGTGAATTCGGCATCGGAGGGATCGGTTCGAAAATGGGTCGGGGCATCAGAAGTAGCCCTGTTTCTTGCGGTCTTCCATGGCGGCCTCGGAGGCCTTGTCGTCGGCGCGCGAGCCGCGTTCGGTGACGCGCGCGGCGGCGATCTCGGCGATGATGTCGTCGACGGTGTTGGCGGGGCTTTCGACGAGGCCGGTGCTGATGATGTCGCCGATGGTGCGGACGCGGACGACGAGTTCGCGGACCTCTTCCCTGGGTTTGGGCGGGAGGATGTCGGTGACGGGAAGCCACTGGCCGGCGCGACGGACGCAGGGGCGGGTGTGGCTAAAGTAGATGGTGGGAACCTCGAGGCGTTCCTGGCGGATGTATTCCCAGACATCCATTTCGGTCCAATTCGAGAGGGGGAACACGCGCATGTGTTCGCCGGGATTCACGCGGCCGTTGTAGACGTTCCAGATCTCGGGCCGTTGGTTCTTGGGATCCCATTGGCCGAAGGCGTCGCGGAAACTGAAGAAGCGTTCCTTGGCACGGGCCTTCTCCTCGTCGCGCCGGGCGCCGCCGATGGCGCAGTCGAAGCGGAACTCCTCGATGGCGGCGAGGAGCGTGGGGATCTGGAGTCGGTTGCGGCTGATCTCGCCGGGAGCGGGGACGGCGATGCCGGCGGCGATCGCGTCCTCGACCTTGCGGACGATCAGCTTGCCACCGAGTTGGGCCGCGCGTCGGTCGCGGAAATCGTTGAGCTCGGGAAAGTGGTGTCCGGTGTCGACGTTGAGGAGCGGCATCGGGATGTCCGACGGCCGGAATGCCTTTTCGGCGAGGCGCAGGAGACAGATGGAATCCTTGCCGCCGGAGAACAGGATGGCGGGCCGCTCGAACTCGGCGGCGACCTCGCGCATGATGTGGATCGCCTCGGTCTCGAGGAAACCGAGGTGGTCGAGATGGTACGAGTTCACGGCTTGGCCACGGCTTTCCCTCCCCACGACGCGTGCAGGCCGCACTCGCGTTTCTCGTCGGCCTTGGCGGGATCGAAGTAATCCCACTCGTTGGGCAGGGAGTTGGCCTTCAGGTACGCCTCCATCTGGTCGTCGCTCCAATCGAAGACGGGGCTGACCTTGAGCGAACCGAAATTGGCGTCGTCGCTGACGATGCCGAGACCGGCGCGGTTGGGATTCTGGACGCGGCGGAGCGCGGTGAACCACACGGTGGGCGCTAGCTCGCGCATGCCGCGCTGGAAGGGCTCGAGTTTCATCGCGGTGCTGAACGCCTTGATGCGCTCCTCGTTTTCCGCGGTCGGCTCCGGCGCGCCGCCGTGGACGGCATCGTAATGCGCGGTGGTGATGCGCGGGACGTACGCCTGGATGTTGAGACCCAAAAGACGGCGGACCTCCTCGGCGTGGCGATAGGTGGCCGGCTTGTTGTAGCCGTGGTCGACCCAGAGCACGCGGAGGTCCGGCTGGACGCGGGTGACGAGGTGCAGCAGGACGGCCTCGTAGGGTCGGAAGTTGGTCGAGACGATGGCGCGGCCGTTGGCTTGGGCGAGTCCCCAACGGATGACATCCAGCGGGTCCTTGCCTTGGAGCTCGGCGTTGGCGCGGGCGATTTGGTCGGCATTCATGCGGGCGCGAATCCTGGACGGGACTTCAGTTGGCGGCGGGAGCGGGGACGGATTCGTTCCAGAAAACGCGCGCGACCCAATCGCCGAAGCGTTCGCCCGTCGTGCGTTCGGCGGCGTAGCGGACGAACAGGGGGCGGAGTTCGTTTTCGATCTCGGCTTCCTTGAGGAGTTCCTTCCACACGCGGTTGATGCGCGTGCCGGGGGCGTTGCCGCCGAGCCAGACCTGGTAACGTCCGGGCGCCTTGCCGACGAAACCGATCTCGGCCATGTACGGGCGGGCGCAACCGTTCGGGCACCCGGTCATGCGGACGATGATCTCCTGTTCGGCGATGCCGGTTTCCGCGGCGAGTTTCTCGATGCGGTCGACGAGGCCCGGGAGGAAGCGTTCGGACTCGGCGAGACCGAGACCGCAGGTGGGCAACGACGGGCAACCGATCGCCGCGGCCTGGTAGAGCGACGCCTGGCGCGAGGTGCGCACGCCGTGGGCGGAAAGGACGGCTTCGATGGCCTCCTTCCGCGCGGGCGTGACGTTCGCTAGCAGGATGTTTTGGTTGGCGGTGAGGCGGAATTCCACCGAGGGGAATTGTTCGGCCACGGTGCGGAGACCCGTCATCAGGCGGTGCGCGCCATCGTCCTTGATGCGGCCCATGCAGACGTACAGGCCGAGAAACCAATTGCCATCGCCCTGCGGATGCCAGTCAAGGATGTCGGCCGTGTCCTTGAATTCGAAGGCGCGAACGGGTCCGAGCACGATGCCGGCGCGCTTCTCGATCTCGGCCTTCGCCCACGCGGCGCCACGTTCGGCGATGACGTACTTCAGGCGCGCGTGTTTGCGATCGGTGCGATCGCCGAAGTCGCGGTGGACGGTCAGGACGGCCTTGGAGACGTCGACGAGTTTGTCGGGCGTGAAAAAGCCGAGGACATCGGCGAGGCGCGGGTACGTGGCCTCGTTGCCGTGGCTGCGACCCATGCCACCGCCGACGGCGAGGTTGTAGCCGACGACCTGGTCGTTCTCGACGACGGCGATGAAGCCGAGGTCGTTGGTGAGGACGTCCATGTCGTTGGACGGCGGGATGACGAACGCGACCTTGAATTTGCGGGGCAGGTATTGCTGGCCGTAAAGGGGATCGACGAACCCTTTGTTTTCCGGGGCGTCGAGATCGAGTTGGACGCCCTCGACCCAGATCGCGTGGTACGCGCGGGTTTTCGGGAGCAGCGAGTCCGAGACGAGTTGGGAGTGCTCGTGCATTTGCCGGCGCGCGTTGGTGAACGTGGGCGTGGGCGCCGACATGACGTTCCGGTTCACGTCGCCGCAGGCCGCCAACGTGTCGAGCAAGGCGTCGTTGATTCCCTTCATGAGGGGACCGAGACCGGTCTTCACGACGCCATGGAACTGGATGCTTTGGCGCGTGGTGATGCGCAGCGTCTGGTTGCCGTGCCGGGTGGCGAGATCGTCGAAGACGCGGTACTGCGCGGACGAAAGAACACCGCCGGGGATCCGACCCCGGATCATGAACATGTAGTGCTTGGCGATCTTGCGCTTGTCGCGGTCGTCCTGCTGGTAGATCCCGTGGAACTTCATGAACTGCTCGTCGTCCGCCGAGAACGACACCGCGGTCGGATCGGCCAGCGTGGCGGCGAGGTTGCCCGCGAGGGTGGGGATGTTGATTTTCAACACCTCGTTCCGCGTCAACGACTTGGGGCTCTCAACTGCTTCAACCATAAATCTTACGTTAAGTACTAAAGATAGTAATATATAGACCGCCGGCGGTCTTCGTCAATGGAATCGGGGTCGGCCGCATCGGGAAATCGATCGCCGATCACCGCGTAACCATCGCGGTCCAAACCTGTAGAGGTTGTTCGAAACCCTTTGCCATGAAAACCCCAATCCTCTCCCTCGCACTCCTCGCCGCCGTCGCCCTCGTCCCGTTCCCGCGCGGCCTCGCCCAACTCGTCGTGTCCCACTGGGACTTCAATTCGGTGCCGCCCGACGCCAAGACGACCACCGGTTCCGCGCTTCCCACGCTGGGCACCGGCATCGTTGCGGGGATCGGCGGCGCGACCTCCTCGTTCAGCGACGCCACCGGCTCCGGTGATGCCGCGAAGAAAGACAACACCGGCTTGAACCTCGCCACGTTCTCCGCGCAAGGCACCGGCAGCGGCAACCGCGGGTTGCAATTCCAGGTTCCCACCGTCGGATACCAGAACATCTCGGTGACGTGGGACCAACGGTTCAGCAGCACCGCGTCGAAGGCGTACCAGTTCCAGTACACCCTCGACGGCAACTCCTACGTGGCCTTCAAGACGTTTTCGAATGCCGCCGGCGGCAATGCGTGGGTGAACGGAAACAGCGTCGATCTCTCGTCCCTCGGCGGCGTGTCCGACAATCCCAACTTTGGATTCCGGGTCGTTTCCGTCTTCGGTCCGGGAACCTCGTCCTACGCGGCGTCGGGCGTCGGCAGCAACTACGGCACCAGTGGCACCTGGCGCTTCGACAACGTGAGCGTGCTCGGCGACGCGACGCCCGCCGTCGTTCCGGAACCCAGCGAGTACGCGCTCTTCGCCGCGGGGATGTTGGGCGGATTCGCCGTGTGGCGTCGTCGCCGCGCCCGTCGGGCCTGAGCCGGAACGATCCGGTGGCATCCGTGGGTGGCGGCGGCCCGCCGCCACTTCCCGGCCGACGGCGCGTGGGTTACCCGAGCACTCCCGGGATCACCCGCGCGCCGCCGGCGATTCCGGTGAGTCGTTCCATCCGTCCGTTGACGTCGAAGAACAACTCCTCGTGCCTCAATCCCAACGCCGCGAGAATCGTGGCGTGGAAATCCTTCACCGACACCGGCGCGTCGACGGCGAGCAGGCCGATGTCGTCGGTCGCGCCGATGGTCGTGCCCGGGCGGACGCCCCCCCCCGCCATGCACAGGGTGAATCCGGCGGCGTTGTGCTGGCGACCGCGGTTGCCCTGCATCATCGGCGTCCGCCCGAATTCGCTCGCCCAGACCACCAGCGTCTCGTCGAGGAGGCCGCGTTGCTTCAGGTCGGCGATCAGCGCGGCGACGGGTTGGTCGGACCACAGCGCGCGATCGCGATGGTTCTTCTCGAGTCCCTCGTGTGCGTCCCAACCGTCCTTGTCGGGCATGTCGTATACCTGCACGAACCGGACGCCGCGTTCGACAAGCCGTCGGGCGAGCAGGCATTTGCGTCCAAACGCGACCGTGCGCGCCGCGCCGTGTTCGAGACCGTACGCGCGCCGCGTTGCGGCGGTTTCCCCGTCGAGACCACCGACTTCAAGGGCGGCGGACTGCATCCTGAAGGCGAGCTCGTAACTCGCGATGCGCGCGTCCAATTCGCCGAAGCCCGGACGTTGCGCGCGGTGGATCAGGTTCAGGTCGCGAATGAGATCCAGCGATCGGCGCTGTCCGTCGGCGAATTCGGGGGGCGGCAAGAGGTCGAGCACGGGCGTGCCCGTGTCGCGTAGCCGCGTGGGTTGGAAGGCGGCGGGCAGGAATCCGTTCGAGTAGTTGGCGGCACCGCCCAGTGGGCCCGCCTCGAACAGCATCACGTACGCCGGCAGGTTCTGGTTTTCGGTCCCGAGACCGTACGTCACCCACGAACCCAGGCTCGCCTTCCCCGGACGGATGTCGCCCGTGTGGAGTTGATAGCTCGATGGGGCGTGGTTGTTGGAATCCGATTGCATCGAGTGGACGATGCAAAACTCGTCGATGTGCCGCGCCATGTTCGGCAGGAGATCGCTGGCCCAACGACCCGTCGACCCGTGGCGCGCCCAGCCGTACGGACTGGCCATGAGCTCGTCCTTGCAACCGTGGAAAACGTTGGCGTGGCGCGTCGCCTCGACGGCCTTGCGGATCGATTCCGGCACCGGCTTCCCATCGAGGCGTCGGAGCGTGGGCTTGTAATCGAAGGTATCGATCTGCGATGGCCCGCCGACCATGAACAGGAAGATCACCGACTTGGCCTTCGGAACGAAATCCGGCCGGCGCGGCGCGAAGGGATTCAGCGGATCGATGCCGGGCCGTCTGGCGGCGGCCAACGCGTTTCCCTGCGACAAGGCGGCGAGTGCCAAGGCCCCGAAGCCCGTTCCCATCCGGCCCAAAAAGTGCCGGCGCGATCCGGGGTTGGGGGAAACGAACACGGGTCGATGATGCCCGGGAACGAACCGAAGTCGAACCGCGAAACGGGGGAGGATTTTTCCCCGACCCCGTTCAGAGTTGCGGCAGGGCCACCTGCGCGATCACGTCGCGGTAGGGCGAACCGGGCTGGAACCGACGGATCTGGAGGCTGGTGCCCGCGGGCAGGATGGCTTTCGCGAACCGGATGGGCTCGATCTCGCGCCCGGAATGGTAACCGGCACCCGGATATTTGCCCGCCGCGATGACTTGCCCGGAGTGGTCGACGAGCACGGGCTCGAACCATCCGCAGGACGGAAGCGCGTTGGTGAGTCGCCAATCGCACCAGACGAGAAGTTCCTCCTTCTTGTCGGACGCCTTCCAGATGACCTGACGATATCCCAAGCCGTGGGAGGCGGCATCGCGCCATGAGTCCGGCAGGAATGAGAGCATCGAGGCTTTGCCGGGAATCTCATGGTCCGTGCCCTCGGTGATCCCCAGGACGTGCAATCGGCCCAGACCGGTGATGGGACTGGTCGATCCCGCGGCGTCCCGGTTCATCCATCCCACCGTGAGACAGACCGCGGCAAGCACGGCCGACCTGACCAACCAGCGACGTTTAGGAGCTTTCGCTGGAACCCACATTGAACCCGAGTACATGACTCCTCCCCCTGCGCGCGACAACACGGCCGCCTCGTTTCGCAATCGGGGACAGGTGGGGGAGAATGAAGACGATCAATCTGGACGGAGCCCTGACCCGGTTCTTCCCGGTTGCCCCGTCGGTCCCTGCCGCCGGACTGACATCCGATTTATACGCCGGAGTCGGGTGGCGCACAATGAAAAACTAGGGTTCCACGGAGACCGGAAGACCGACCCAGGCCATCTGCCGCAAATACTCCGCGTTCCAGTTCGCCAACCGGAAACACCCGTGGCTTTCGGTCTTCCCCACTTGCTCCGGGCCCGGCGTTCCATGGATGCCGTATCCCGGGCGGTCGAGCCCGATCCACGCCACGCCCACCGGATTGTTCGGACCCGGCGGAATCACCAGCCGACGCCCCAAAACGCGGCCTTCGTCGGATTCCGGAAACACCGCCGGATCGAAGGTGTAGTTCGGATCCTTCGCGACGACGGCGACGTGGAGGTTTCCGACCGGCCGCTTTTCGGCGATGCGCCCGATGCTGCACGGGAAGTGCGCGAGGAGATTGCCGTGGTCGTCGAACGCACGGAGATGCCGGCCCGCGAGGCTCACGCGAATGTGCCCCGCGCGCCGCGCGGGAGCGAACCGCACGTCGGGCACCGAAAGCGTGGCGCCCGGCTTCACCGCGTTCCAATCGAGGCCCGGGTTGAGCCGGCGCAGGAGCACGGGACTCGCGTGGGCCGTTTCGCCGACGAGTTCGAGCAGCGATTCGTAGTCGAGCGATTCGAGCCGTGATTTTGCGAGCCACGTCGGTGGGATGTGGACCAAGCGCGCCAGATGTTCGGGGGCGACCACGAATACGGCGAACGGCGGCCGATCGAGTTGCAACCCGCGCAGGGTCTCGCCGTCGAGGCGGCCGGTTTGTTCGAGGCCCATCTTCATCTGGAACGCCCGAAGCGCGGCGGCCGATTGCGCGCCGCCGACGCCGTCGATCGATCCCCCGCTGATCCCGTGCGCGGCGAGCGCGATCTGGGCCTCGAGCAAATTCGTGACCGGACGCGGACGCCACGAAGCATCGGATCCCGGTGGCAGCGGGGTCGGTGGGTCGCCGCGTGGCGTTTCGATCGACGCGTTCTCGCGCGGGCGCGCCTCGCGACGGAGACGATTCGTCGAGACGCGGACATCCGGCAAGGGTTCCACGACGCCGGTGGAACGGGTCGTCGGCGCGGACGGTTCCGGGACGACGAACGATTCCGGCGGGGAATGGCGCGGTGGTTTCCCGTACTCCCGGAAAAACCAAAAAACCGACACGCCGACCACCATCAGAAGGAACAGCGTGAAGAAAACACGCCCGCCCGTGCCCTTGGATCGGGCGCGGCCGTCTTTCGGCAGTCGGTAGCGGTTTCCGCGGCGTGCAGCCACGGCGTCAATCTAGCCCATCGT
>JANYDN010000121.1 GCA_025363585.1 Verrucomicrobiota bacterium
AAGGTCGGTCGAGAGGTGGTACGGCATCTTGAAGACCGTGCCCATGCACGTGCGCACGGAACGGCGCTGGTACGGATGCGTGCTGGTTTCGCCGGCGATCAACGCCTGCACGCCGAGCGCGGCGGCGTTGCGGAGGACGAGTCCGACGTTGACGGAATTCGCCACGGCATCGAGCACCGCGAACAACCGCGGCCGGCGCAACGCGAGCAGGTCGTCGAGGGAAGCCGGGGTGGGGACGCGACCGATCGCGAGGACTCCCTGGATGAGGACGAAGCCGGTCAACTGGCTCAGGACTTCTTTCGGCGCGACGAAGAGCGGCACGTCCTCCGCGCGCCCGGCGAGCAACGCTTCGTACTCCTTTTGCCACTGGGGCGGCGTCAGCACCGACACCACCCAATGCGGCGAATTGAGGAGGCGGCGAACGACTTTCTCTCCTTCCGCGACGAAGATCCCGCCGGCGGACGCTTCCACCTGCGCGCGCATGTTGCGGTAGGGCGCGAGTCGCGGGTCGTCGAAGTCGGTGATGGGCTCGACGTGGAACATGTCGGGAAAATCAACGGCCTTCGCGGGTTCAACGGGACGCCTCGAGGCAACGCCGACAGAGGGCCAGCAGGGCCTCCCAACGCGCGTCGTCCGCCACGGCGCGGCGCGGGACGACGAAAGCCTGGTTTGCGGCGAGGCAGAGGAAGAGATGGTGGCGCGTGGATTTCACGGCCTGGATGCCGGTCCATTTCAATTCCGCGCCGCCGTCCGCGTGCACGGTACGGATCCCGCTTTCACCGACGGTCATCTCGACTTCGGTGCCGGCAAGGCGCGTGCGTTTGAAGGTGGCCAACAGGATCGTGACGCCGAGCATCGCGATCCACATCACGACGAAAAGGAAGGTGCCGGCGAGCAAGGCGGAGAGCGCGGCGCCGGGTTCGGCGCGACGCTGGTGGAACACCTGCCATCCGAGGAACGACGCAGCGGCGAACGCCATGACCCAGTAGAGCCAGAACCGCATGGCGAACCACAGGACCCACGCGGCGAGATCGAGCCGGGCGAGCCGGAACCTAAGGACGAACGGCGCTTCCATGGATCAGGTTTTTTTCAGCTTCGGCCCCTTCGCGGTATCCTCGACCGCCCAGCCCAGCGCTTTCAACTCGGCGCGGATGGTGTCGGCACGCGCGAAGTCCTTGGCCTTTTTCGCGGCGGTGCGCGCCTCGAGCAGCGCGACGGCCGCGGCCGGCGCTTCTTCCGCGGATTTGCCGCCGAGTCCCAGCACGCCGTCGACCCGTTCCCACGCGGCGAGTTCGGCGGCGGCGCGGGCGGCGTCGATCTCTCCGGCGGCAAGGGCGCGGTTGGTGTCGCGCACCCAATCGAACACCGCGGCCCAGCCGCGCGAGACGTTGAAGTCCTCGTCGAGCGCGGCGCCAAACGCCGTGACCAACGCGGGTGCCGGTCCAGCGGCGACGGCGTTCCCCGCGGCCTCGCGGAGTTTCGCGGTGCATTCGTCGATGCGCGCGAGCGCGGCGCGGGCTCCATCGAGTCCCTCGACGGTGAAATTGAAGGTGTCGCGGTAATGCGCGGCCAACAGCAACTGGCGCACCTCGCGGCCCGTGTAGCCGCGCCCGAGGAGATCGCGGAGCGTGTGGAAGTTGCCGAGCGACTTGGACATCTTCTTGCCCTCGACGAGCAGATGGGCGGCGTGCAGCCAATATTTCACGAACGGCCGGCGTTCGTTCCAGAGCCCGCCTTCCAGTCCGCCCGCGGCCTCGCTCTGCGCGATCTCGTCCTCGTGGTGCGGGAACGCGAGGTCCTCGCCGCCGAGATGCACGTCGAAGCCGTCGCCGAGCAACGCGAGGCTCATCGCGGAACACTCGATGTGCCAGCCGGGCCGTCCTTGTCCCCACGGGCTTTCCCAGAAGACGTCGCCGTCGTCGGGCACGCGGGCTTTCCAGAGCGCGAAGTCGGCGATGTGGTCCTTCTCGTATTCGTCGGCGGCCACGCGTTCGGTGGCGCGTTGTTCGTCGAAGTTGAGGTTCACCAATTGCCCGTAACGGCAGGCGCATCCGGGCCAGCGCTCGGAGGCGCGGTACTTCTCGATGCCGAAATAGACCGAGCCGTCGGGCGTGCGGTAGGCGATGCCGCGTTCGACGAGCCGCGCGATGAGGCGGATCATGCCGTCGATGTGGTCGGTGGCGCGGGGAAGATGGTGCGGACGGCGGCAGCCGAGGGCGTCGAGATCCTGGAGGAACGCGTCGGTGAAGCGGCCGGTGTATTCGCGGAGGGGAGTGCCGGTCTCGCGGACGCGCCGGATGATTTTGTCCTCCACGTCGGTGATGTTCATGACGTGGTTGACCGCGAAGCCGCGGAACTCGAGGTGGCGTCGGACGAGGTCGGAGAACACGAACGTGCGGAAGTTCCCGATGTGGCCGAAGTCGTAGACGGTGGGTCCGCAGCAATAGAGCCCGACGCGCGGGGGCGCGATGGGAACGAACTCCTCGGTGGCGCGCGCGAGCGTGTTGAAAAGCCTCAAAGCCATAAGACGCGCGGACGCTAGCGGACGGGGGCGAGGCAGGGGAGTTTCAAGTTTTCAGTTTTCAAGTTTCAAGAGGCTGGGCCATTCGAAGGCGTCCGGTTGGGAGGGAGTTTTCAGTTCCAAGTTTCAAGTTTGAAGCGGGGAACCGCGCGCGAGCGCGCAAGCTGCCCGCGGAGTTGGGATGACCCCGCGATCCGCGGGGGCGTTTCGGCGCGGTCTTGAAACTTGAAACTTCAAACTTGAAACCCTTCCCGTCCCGCCCCCGAGTTTTGGCCATGACCACTCCCACGTTCACTCCCTCCGAGAAGCGCGTCGTTCTCGCGATGTTCGCCCAGCACTGGGAGAACGCCCGGCATATCAAGAACGAGCGGCTCTCGTTCACCAACATCTACTGTATCGTCGCCGCGGGAACGCTGTCGTTGCTGCACTCGGTCCGGGGCGAGGGACTGCTGGAATTCTCGCTCCTGGGCTTCATGGTGGCGTTCTCGGTCATCGGTCTCCTGACCAGCCTCCGCCTTCGTTTCGAACTCGAACACTGCCTGCGCCAGATCGAGTCGATCGCGTTGGCAACGGGTCTCGAGAAGTTCATGCCGACGGTCGAACAGAAGGGGCAATCGACCCGTCTCCCGAAGTTCCGGGGGTTGTTCCACTGGTTCTACACGATCGCTATCCTGGGGTTCGTCGCGATCCTCGTGGCCCGGGCGGCGCGGCACTGAGCCTGCGTGGCTGGCGGCGACCCTGCCGCCATTCCCCGGCGGGTTGCGATTCGGAACCGCGGCGGGACGCGGCGGCAGACGCACACGGGACGCGTACGCCACGCACCGCAAGCCATGAACGACGTGATCCTGGGCCTTCGTCTCAGCAAGGGTGACAAAGCGATACTTGGCTGGGTTCGCCTGCAGCATGCCGCGAATTTGAAAGCGCCGGTGACTTGGGAAGACATCGAGACCCCGACGAACGACGTGTTGGT
>JANYDN010000152.1 GCA_025363585.1 Verrucomicrobiota bacterium
GGTATAGACCACCATTCCCAGCGAGGCCACCAGGGCGGCCCCCGACCACACGAGCTCGGAGGTCCCGCCCCCGTCCCGGTAGTTCGAAAAGCACCACGCGGACAGCGTCAGCATGAGCATGATCGACGCCGACATGAAAACCAGATGGAAGGCCTTGAGGGACATGGTCGACTTTCAGGGATTGTACAACGCCTTGGTCACGGAGTCGCGCGGGAGATCGCTGCTCCCCCAGATCGTCAACGCACCCAGGGCGAAGAAGAATATCGCCGTCACGGCGAGCACGCTGTAGATCATCTTCTTCTCCGTCAGCAAGTGCATGAAATAGCCGGCCACCAGGAACGCTTTGATCGAGGCGATGAACAACGCGATCGTGATCGTCACCGCCATGCTCTCGAAGTGCACGTAGTACAAGCTGACGGTGATGATGGTTCCGACCAGCAGCGCGATGAACACCCCGACATAGGTCTTGATGTGGCCCGCGACGTCGTGGTCGTCGTGGCCCGCGGCGGCATCGTGGGAATGGGAAGGGTCGCTCATGGGGTCAAAGGAGATAAACCACGGGGAAAAGGAAGATCCAGACGAGATCGACGAAGTGCCAGAACAGGCCGGCGACCTCGATGCGGTTGGTGAATTGCTCGGGGTTCGTCTTGAACATCCTCGAGCCCGGGAACGCAAAGTACCCGAGCACCATCGCGCCGCCGAACACGTGGAGACCGTGCAGCGCGGTGATCGTGAAATAGATCGCGAAGAACGGATGGTTGCGCGGGATGAACGCGTCGAGATGGGCGATGTCGGCGACCTTGGGCTTGAGGGTAACGTGCTCGTGGGCCCCCTCGGCATGTTTCTCGCCGTGGGCTTCCTTCTTGGGATCCGCGATGAACTCGACCTCGGCGACCTTCTCGGTGGTCAACCGGTCGAGGTTCCAGATGTCCTTGAAACTCCAGAACCCGGGATGGACGCCGTTCACCGAAAGGTGGCCGGTATACGTCTCGCCGCTCTTCAGCCGCAGTTCGTAATGGGTGAACTTCTCGTTGTACTCATAGGACTTCACGCCGAGGAAGCCGAACGCGCAGACGAGCGTGATCACCATGTAGCGACGGAACGCCGCCAGCTTGTTCATCTTCAGCGATGCCCACGCCATCACCACCGTGATGGACGACGTGATGAGGACGGCGGTGTTGAACGTGCCGATGGGAATGTTCAGCAACCCATGCGGCCAACCCAGCCGCACGTCGGGCCAATCGCCGGCCGGCGCCTGGACACGCAGGAGGATATAGGAAGAAAACAACGCCCCGAAGAGCATGATTTCCGACGCCAGGAACAGCCAGATGCCGACCTTCGCGTTGTAGAGCCCGGTATCCGGCCGGGGTTTGATTGTATACGGGATTTCCATGAAACGTCTGGGCTTGTCCTATGAAATTCAGGGCTTGCGGTCCTGGGCAATGAAGTCGCCCACGGCTCCGGGGGCGCTGTACTCGTAGGGACCGCGGTATACCACGGGTTCCGTCGTGAAATTCCCGTGCGGGGGAGGCGTCGGCGTCGACCAATCGAGCGTCGTCGCACCCCACGGATTGTCGCTGTCGACCTTCCGCCCGCCCTTGATGCTGATGAACAGATTGATGATGAACGGAAGTTGGGCGGCGGCCAGCAGCAGGGCCGAGTACGTGATATCTTTGTTGAGGTGGATCGCAATGTCATCCGCGCCGAAATAAGCCGAACCACCGTCCGACATGCGGCGGGACATGCCACGGAGACCCTGGATGAACATCGGTGCGAAAATGAGGTTCATCCCGACCAGCGAGAGCCAGAAATGGATCTGGCCCAGCACCTCGTTCATCTTGCGTCCCGTCATTTTCGGGAACCAATAATAAATGCCCGCGAACAATCCGAAGATCGTGCCCGGCGCCACCACATAGTGGAAATGGCCGATCACGTAATAGGAATCGTGAAGGAAGATGTCGGACGCGTTGAATCCCAGCGGAAGCCCCGTCAGGCCACCGATGCCGAACATCGGGAGGAACGAGACCGCGAACAGCATCGGGGTGTTGAAGCGGATCGAACCGCCCCAGAGCGAGATGAACAGCGCGGTGAGGATGATGACCGATGGGATCGAGATCATCATCGTCGTGGTCTGGAAGAAGGTGGAGACCTTGGTACCCATTCCGGTCAGGTACATGTGGTGGGCCCAGACGATGAAACTCAGGAACCCGATGCTCATCACCGAGTAGACCATCGACTTGTATCCCCACAGCGGCTTCCGGGTGTTGTTGGCGATGATTTCCGCGACGATACCCATCGCGGGGAGAATCAGCACGTACACCTCGGGATGGCCGAGGAACCAGAACAAGTGCTGCCACAGCAACGGGCTGCCGCCACCGCTCACGGGAAGCGTTTGGCCGGAAACCACGAGACCGCTCGGGAGGAAAAAGCTCGTGTGGAGGAGGTTGTCCATCAACTGCAGGACGCCGGCCGCCTCGAGGGGCGGGAAGGCGAGGAGAAGCAGGAAGCCCGTCACGAATTGCGCCCAGACGAAGAAAGGCAGCCGCATCCAGCTCATGCCCTTCGCCCGCAATTGGATGATCGTGGTGATGAAGTTCACCGCGCCGAGCAGCGACGACGAGATCAACAGCACCATGCCGAGCAGCCACAGTGTCTGGCCGTTGAACGGCTTGCCGAATTCCGCGACGGTCGCGAGCGGCGAATAGGAGGTCCAACCGGATTTGGCCGAACCGCCCGGGACGAAGAAGCTGCCGAGCATCAGCACGCCGCCCCAGAAGAAAACGTGGTAGCTGGCCATGTTCAGCCGGGGGAAGGCCATGTCGGGCGCCCCGATCTGGAGCGGCGTCACATAGTTGCCGAAGGCACCGAATGCGAGCGGCACCACCCCGAGGAAGACCATGATCGTGCCGTGCATCGCGCCGAACGAATTATATAGGTCCGGCCCGAGTATTCCGCCCTTGGCCGATTCCCCAAGGATGGCCTCGAGCAACTTGCCAAGGACCGGGATCGGTTGGCCGGGATTGGCCAACTGGAACCGCATGCACAGCATCAGCAGGAATCCGAACAGCAGGAACACCAGCGCGGACAGCCCGTACTGGATGCCGATCATCTTGTGATCGGTGCTGAAGACGTATTTTTGCCAGAAGCCCGGCTCGTGATGATGATGCGCCGTGTCGTGCCCGTGGGCCGGCGCATGCTGCGTGCTCGTCGCTGTGCTCATAGTGAATTCATCAACCGGGGAACCACGGCGCCCGCGTCGGATCCTTGCGCTGCCTGCGCGACCCGCCGAACACCCCGGTTCCCGTCGAAATTGGCGTCCCCGAATTCCGCTTGTCTCGTCTTTTTGTCGGCCACCAGCACCCCGAGGACCAGGGGCAGGTAAATGATGCTCGCGAAAAACAGGATCCGCGCATCCCGTTTTTGCAGGCGTACCGAGAAAACCACCGCGCTCGCGAGGAACAATGTCCCGAGGAGCACCGCCGCCGCCAGATAAACCCTGCCGGCAATGCCCATGAGGAACGGCGCCAGACTGAACGCCAGCAACAGCAACGTGTGCCGGACCGCCGTCGCCCCCGTCCGGCGCCCGTCGGGATCCACGTTCGGCAACATCCGGAACCCGCCCTTGGCGTAGTCGTCGCGGTACAGCCACGCGATCGCCATGAAATGGGGCAATTGCCAGAAAAACAAAACCGTGAAGAGCGCCCATCCTCCAACGGAGATCCGTCCCGTGGCGGCGGTCCAACCAATCAACGGCGGCAGCGCGCCGGGGATGGCGCCCACCAACGTGTTCAGCGTGGTGATGCGTTTGAGCGGCGTGTAGACGAACACATAGGTTGCCAGCGTCAGCATGCCGAGCACGCCCGCGAGGGAATTGACCCGGAACGTCAATACCAGCATCCCGGCGACCGACACCAGTGTCCCCACCACGAGGACGGTTCGCGGCCGGACTTCTCCCGACGGGAGGGGCCGATGCGCGGTGCGCGGCATGCGCGCGTCGTGCTCGCGCTCGAGATATTGGTTCAACGCGGCGGCGCCGGCGGCCAACAGCGCGGTACCAAGAAGCGTCTGCGCCAACAGCGCGTAATCCATGGGATCGCGCGAACCCATGTGAAAGCCGACCGCGGTGGTCAGGAGGACCAACGCCGAAAGGCGTGCCTTGAAAATCTCCGACCAAATGGCAAAGGCACCGCGCCCCTCGGAAGGGGTTGCGATGTCCACGGCGATTTCGGCGGGTACCTTCACGGCAAGACGCGGGCTACGAAGCGAGGGAACGAACCTCGGCCGCGGTTTGTATTTCGCCGCGCGTCGGGTCGCAAGGATTGATTGCCATGGCACCGTTTCTTGCGCGCAAAAGCGCGATGCCCAGCGTCGCGCCGGTGAGCAATGACAGCGCGCCCACCGCGACATGCGCGGTCGCCACCCCATCGTTCTTTCCCGTCCAGATGGTCGCCGCACCGAGACCGCATTGGACCACCAGCAGGATCGCCCAAATCCGACTCCACGCCGCCCAGGGTTGCCCGGAACCCCGTTGCCGCAACGCGAACGAAACGACGCCCGAGACCAGCAACAACGCCACGATCCGGTGCGCCATCTGCAGATGCACGTGGAATGCCTGGACCGGCGCGTCGTCGACCACGGCCCCTCGCCGTTGGTTGATGCGCGACAGCGTGTCCGCGTCCGTCGCCGGATAAATCCGTCCGTATGCCAACGGGAAGTCGGGTATCGCCAACCCCGCGTGCTGGTGCCGCATCGTGGCCGCGATCACCAATTGGACGATCATCGCGCCAGTCAGGGCGAGGACCTCGCGATGCGCGCGCCCGCCAAGGAGCCCGCGTCCCAAGACTCCCACGCGAGTCCAGATCGCGGAGGTTCCCAAGGCGATGACACCCAACACACACAGGAAAATCTGGGAAATCGTCGCGTGCAACACGCCGAAAAAAATCGCCCCGGGCATGCCGAAAACCGGGATGCGATTCAGTTCGACACGCAATCCGCCCAAAAGGCCCTGAAGGCAAACCACCGGGACGGCGGTCCACGCGAGTTGCCGCAGCCAACGCCGCTCGTCGAACCGTTGAATGCAGATCGCCAGGATGATCGTGAGCGCGCCAATCGAGCTCGCGACCAGCCGGTGGGTGTGCTCCCAGAAGATTCCCCCCTGCCACTTGGCGACGGGGAAAGTGTACATGTTGTGGTCGAACGTGGTGGGCCAGTCGGGCACCGCCATGCCCACTCCCTTGGACGTCACGACCCCGCCCAGCGCGATCAGCGCGAGCGTCGCGATCACGGCCGCGAGTGCCAACCAATGCAGCCATCGCGGCGCCTGGGCTCCGGGCGAAGCGGGGTTTGGGGAATCGATGGGCATTGAATCGGTCGCACCCGGCGAAATCCGCCGGGGATTCGCCGGAAAAAGCACGCTGCCGCCGCGGGGATGGACCCCTCGGCGGCAGGCGATTCGGACAGAATTACTTCAGCTCGATGGTCGCGTCGGCCGTGGCACCGGAATCCTTGACCTCGATCTCCTGGGTGACTTCCCCGCCCTTGAGGTGCTTGAACGCCAGCGTGTACTTGCCGGCGGGCAGGTCCTTGACCGTGTACTTGCCATCCTTGTCGGTGACCGCGAAGAACGGGTTATTCACGACGCCGATGTAGCCGAACATCCACGGATGGACGTTGCACTGCAGCTTCACGAACACCTCGGGATTCGCGAACGTGCGATCCAAGGACTTCCCTCCGGGCCCCTGCGCCGTGTTGAACGGCGTGTTTCCGGCCTCGGACTTCATGAAGTTCACGTTGTGCAAGACCGGATCCGAATTGCGGATCTCGATCGGCGATCCGGCCAGAGCGCCCGAAACGTACGGCTCATACAGGCAGCCGACCTGGTCGATGACGGGCTTGGTGGCGGGCGCGTCGTACTTCTTTTCCGCGAGGCCGGCTTTCACGTAGACGAACACGTTCCCGAGTCCGTTGTTGGCTCCGACCACGTAGTGGCGGGTGGTGACGGTGCCCTTCACCAACTTGCCGCAATTGGGGTCGGCCATCAGCGGGGCGATGGGCTTCTCCGGAGGAGGCGTGCCCTTGAAGGTGACCGTGCCGGTGACATCGCCACCGAGAACAGTGGCGGCGGAGGCCGCGATCGCGGCCGCAATGAGGGAGTGTTTCATGGCTTCAGTGATCCAGTGACAGTGTCGAATCGCCGCACGCTAGGGACGAGTCCCCGGAGCGGCAAGCATTTCGTGAAATTTTTCACAAGCTCGGGGGAACGACGCTGGGCACCCCGATGTATTCATCGCTTTCCCGAGCGTTTCCTCGGGGTTTCCGGCGAATCCTTGCCCCGCAACCGCCTGAGTAGCCGACCCATTTCGACCGCCGTCGCCGCCGCTTCCAGACCGCGGTTCGTCCGCGGATCCAGACAGCGTTCCCGCGCTTGGTCTTCCGACGCCAACGTCAACACTTCGTGCACGCACGGCACTCCCGTTTCCACCTGCAGCGACATCAACGCGGACGTCACGGCTTCCCCGATATGAAGCGCGTGGTTCGTCGCCCCTTGCCAAATGACCCCGAGGCAAACGATCGCATCGGGACGATCCTCCACGCGACGCGCCAACGTCGCGGCCGCCACCGGGATCTCGAACGCCCCGGGCACGCGGACTTCCGTCACCGTCGCATGGACGCCCGAAAGGAATTCCGCGGCGGCACGTCGCATGCCGTCGACGTACCGCGTGTTGTACCGGGAAGCCACGATCGCGACCACCAGCCCGCGTCCGTCCATTTTCCTCGGTTTCGATGCCTTCATCATGGCGACCAGTTCAAATGGTGTGCCCCATCCGGTCACGCTTTGTCTTCAGATAGGCCGCGTTGTGCGGGTTGGGTTTCACGCGGACGGGCAATTGTTCGATGATTTCCAATCCATATCCCTGCAATCCCACGACTTTTTTCGGATTGTTCGTCAACAGCCGGATCGAGTGGAGCCCGAGATCCACCAGCATCTGCGCGCCGATTCCATAGTCCCTCAAATCCATGGGAAACCCGAGTTTCAGGTTCGCGTCAACGGTGTCCAAACCCTGCTCCTGAAGCCGATAGGCGGCGAGTTTCGGGGCCAAACCGATCCCCCGCCCCTCCTGGCGCATGTAGAGGACGACGCCGCATCCTTCCTTCTCGATCCGTTCCATCGCCGCATGCAACTGCGGTCCGCAATCGCA
>JANYDN010000164.1 GCA_025363585.1 Verrucomicrobiota bacterium
CCACGAGAGGGTGTAGCCCTTCGGGAAGGTGAGTTCCGAGACCTTGGCCTGCATGTCCGCGACGACGGATCCCATGTCGCGGCCGCGGATGAACACGCCGACGGCCTTCACGCGGGTGCCGTTCTCGCGGCTGATGTTCATGGCGCCGCTGGTGACCTTGAACGTCGCGACCTGCTGGAGCGGGACGCGCGCGCCCGTCGGGGTGTCGACGAGCACGTCCGGCAAACGGGCGAGGGCACGCTCGGGATCGGGGAGGCGAAGGACGACGGAGAAATGCTTCTCGCCTTCCCAAAGTTCGGTCGCGGCCTTTCCGCCAAGGGCGGTCTCGATCACGTCCTCGACATCCTGGACGTTGAGGCCGAGGCGCGAGGCGGCGTTGCGGTCGACTTCGATGACGGACTGCGGGACATCGCCGGCGCGGTCGACGAAGGCGCGCGCGACGCCGGGAACGCCGACGACCTTGCGGATGATGGCGTCGACGGTTTGCTGGAGCGTGGCGGCGTCCTCGCCGTAGACCTTGATGACGACCTGGCCGTCGATCTGGGAGATCGATTCGAGGACGTTGTCGCGGATGGGTTGGGAGAACGAGGTCTCTAGGCCGATGAGGGGATCGAGGGCGTGGTCGAGGTCCTCGAGGATTTTTTCCTTCGTGATACCCGGGCGCCATTGCTCGGCGGGTTTCAGGTCGACGAAACACTCGAGCATGTTGATCGGCTTGGGATCGGTGCCGTCCTCGGGCCGGCCGGCCTTGGAGATGACGGTGTTGACCTCGGGGACCGTGCGGATGAGGCGGCGCATCTGGGCGCAGCGCTGCTGGGCCTCGGCGATGGAGACGCCGGCGGGCAGGGTGGTGTTGACCCAGATCGTGCCCTCGTTGAGTTCGGGGAGGAACTCGGTCCCAAGGCGGGAACCGAGGGCGACTGCGCCGACGAGGCAGACGGTGGCAATGGCTAGGACCGATTTCCAGTGGGCGAGGCTCCACACCAAGATGGGTTGATAGGCGCGCTTGGCGATGCGGACGACGAAGTTGTCCTCGTGCGGGATTTTCTTCCGGAGCAGGAAATAGCAGAGCAACGGGACGAGGGTCAGGGAGAACAGGAGGGAGCCAACGAGGGCGCTGGTGACGGTCCAGGCCATGGGCGCGAAGATGCGACCCTCGTGGCGCTGGAGCGTGAAGATGGGGAGGTGCGCCGCGATGATGATGAGCATCGAGAAGAAGGTCGGCTTGCCGACCTCGGCCGCGCCGCGAAGGATGGTGTCGCGGAACTTCTGCGGGAAATTCTTCGGGTCCTGGGGTGTTTCGGAAAGGTGCCGGAAGATGTTTTCGACCACGATGACGGCACCGTCGACGATGATGCCGAAGTCGATGGCGCCGAGGGAAAGCAGGTTCGCGGGAATGCCGCGCCACGTGAGCCCGATGAACGTGGCCAAGAGCGAGAGCGGGATCATGAGCGCGACGATGAGCGCCGCGCGGAGATTCCCAAGGAACAGGAGGAGGACGGCGGTGACTAGCAGCGCGCCCTCGAGAAGGTTGTGGAAAACGGTGTGGAGCGTGGTGTCGATGAGCCAGGTGCGGTCGTAGTACGGGACGATCGCCACGCCCTTGGGCAGGACCGACCCGTTGAGTTGCTCGACCTTGGCCTTGAGTCCGGCGAGGACCTCGGACGGGTTCTCGCCTTTCCGCATGAGGACGATGCCGTTGACGATGTCGTCGTCGTTTTCCTGGCCGACGATTCCCTCGCGCGGCACGGAACCGATGGTGACATCGGCAACGTCCTGGACGCGGACGGCGCTGCCGTTGCGAGCGGCGACGACGATCTGGCCGATGTCCTCCTTCGACTTGAGAAGACCGATGCCGCGGATGAGGTACTGCTGGACGCCTTGCTCGACCTTGCTCCCGCCGACATTGGCGTTGCCGCGTCCGAGCGCGGCGAAGAGCTGCTGCAGCGTGACGTCCTGGTATTTGAGTTTCGCGAGGTTTGGCTGCACCTCGTAGGTCTTGATCGATCCGCCGAGGGTCACGATATCGGCGATGCCGGGGACCATCCGGAGTTGGCGTTCGACGGTCCAATCCTGGATCGTCCGGAGATCGCGTGCCGAGAGTGCGTCGCCCTTGAGCCGGTAACGGTAGATCTCGCCGATGGCCGTGGAGAGGGGCCCGAGTTGCGGGACGACGCCGGGGGGAAGGTCGGCGCCCTGCAATCGTTCGAGGACCTGTTGGCGGGAAAAGTAGTCGGTCACCTTCTCGTCGAAGGTGAGCATCATGAAGCACAGTCCGAATTGCGTGTGCGAGAAGAGGCGGACCTGGTGGGGAAGACCGGACAACGCGATCTCGAGGGGAATGGTGACCTGCTTCTCGACCTCCTCGGCGGCGCGGCCGGGATAGAGTGCGATGACGTTGACCTGGATGTCGGAGACGTCGGGAAAGGCCTCGATGGGGAGCGCCTTGAAGGCGGCGGCGCCGCCGGCGACGAACAACCCCGCGAGCAGCAGCGTGAAAAGCGGTTGGTGCAGCGCGAAGGCGATGAGACGGCGGATCACGGCCCCGAGAATGGAGAACCGCGCCCAACCGGCAATCGGTTTCGGGACACGGAATCTTTTTACAGAAGGAAACGGAGGGAACGAAGAATGGGCTGTCGTCCGCGTCGAGCACGTTGGCAGAGGGCACCTGCTTTTGCTGGTTTCCTTCTGTAGAATGACGCTCGCTCCGCCGGAAAAACGCGGACGAGGCCGGGCGTGTTTGCCGGTTCATGCCGGGTGCGACGCGACGGTGGGTTCCGGGATCCGTTCCTCGTCCTTCCGCGGCGCGAAGAGCAGGTAGAACGTGGGCAACACGAGGAGCGTGAGCGGCGTGGCGCTGAGCAATCCGCCGATGATGACGACGGCAAGCGGGCGCTGGGTTTCGGAACCGATGCCGTGGCTGAGGGCCATGGGCAGCAGGCCGAACATGGCGAGCATCGCGGTCATGAGCACGGTGCGGAGGCGGATGGCGGCGCCGTGGAGAACGGCGGCGGCGGGAGTCTGGCCGGAGTCGACGAGTTGGTTGAAGCAACTGACCATGACGACGCCGTTGAGGACGGCTTGGCCGAAGAGCGCGATGAACCCGATGGCGGCGCTGACGCTAAGGGGAATGCCGGTGACCCAGAGCGCGACGATTCCGCCGATGATGGCGAAGGGAACGTTGAGCAGGATGAGGAAGGCGCTTTTGGCGGAGTGGAACGTGTTGAAGAGAAGCAGGAAGATCAGGAACACGCTGATGGGGACGATGAGCGCGAGGCGTTTCATGGCGCGTTCCTGGTTTTCGAACTCGTCGCTCCACGTGACGCGGTAGGGTGCCTGGATGCCGAGGGTGTCGACGCGGTCCTTCATCTCGGCGACGACGGAACCCATGTCGCGGCCGCGGATGAACACGCCGACGGCCTTCACGCGGGTGCCGTTCTCGCGGCTGATGTTCATCGCGCCGCTGGCGACGCGGAACGTGGCGAGATCGGAGAGCGGGACGCGGGCGCCGGACGGGGTGTCGACGAGGATGCCCGGCATCCGCGAGAGGGCGCGTTCCGACTCGGGAAGCCGGACGACGACGGAGAAATGTTTCTCGCCTTCCCAGAGTTCGGTGGCGGCCTTCCCGCCGAGCGCGGCCTCGATGACATCCTCGACGTCCTGGACGTTGATGCCGTGGCGCGCGGCCGCGGCCCGGTCGACGTCGATGACCGACTGGGGAACCTCGCCCGCGCGGTCGACGAAGGCGCTGTCGACGCCCCGGATGCCGGCGACGTTCGTGTAGATGGCCTCGGCGTATTGCTGGAGCCGCGAGGAATCGTCGCCGAAAACCTTCACGACGACCTGTCCCTTGATCTGCGAAATCGACTCCAGGACGTTGTCGCGGATCGGCTGGGAGAAACTGGGATCGACGCCGACGATGGTGCGGAGGCGGGTGGACATGTCCGAGAGGATGGCTTCCTTGGTGCGCCCGGCGGGCCATTGCTCGGCGGGTTTCAGGTCGACGAAACACTCGAGCATGTTGAGCGGTTTCGGATCGGTGCCGTCCTCGGGCCGGCCGGCCTTGGAGATGACGGTGTTGACCTCGGGGACGGTGCGGATGAGTCGGCGCATCTGGGCGCAGCGCAACTGGGCTTCCTCCGGGGACACGCCGGGCGGGAGCGAGGTGCTGACCCAGACGGTGCCCTCGTTGAGCTCGGGGAGGAATTCGGTGCCGAGCCGGGTCCCGAGCGCCAGGGCCCCGACCAACGCGACGACGGCGATGCCGAGCACCGAGCGCCAATGCCCGAGACTCCACGCGAGGATCGGTTGGTACGCGCGCTTCGAGAGGCGGACGACGAGGTTGTCCTCGTGCGGAATGGGTTTCCGGAGAAAGAAGAAACAGAGGAGTGGAACGAGCGTGAGCGACAGGAGCAGCGATCCGACGAGGGCGCTGGTGACGGTCCAGGCCATGGGCGCGAAGATGCGGCCCTCGTGGCGCTGGAGCGTGAAGATGGGGAGGTGCGCCGCGATGATGATGAGCATCGAGAAGAAGGTCGGTTGGCCGACCTCGGCCGCGGCGCGGAGGATGGTGTCGCGGAATTTGTGCGGCGCGTTCTTCGGATCCTGCGGAGTTTCCGAAAGGTGCCGGAAGATGTTTTCCACCACGATGACGGCACCGTCGACGATGATGCCGAAGTCGATGGCGCCGAGTGAAAGCAGGTTCGCGGGAATGCCGCGCCAACTCAGGCCGATGAACGTGGCAAGGAGCGAGAGCGGGATCATCAGCGCGACGATCAAGGCCGCGCGGACGTTGCCGAGGAACAACAGCAGCACCGCCGCGACGAGCAGCGCGCCCTCGAGAAGGTTGTGGAAAACGGTGTGGAGCGTGGTGCCGATGAGCCACTCGCGGTCATAGTACGAGACCATCTCGACGCCTCTTGGCAGGATCGAATCGTTGAGCAAACGAATGCGCTCCTTGAGACCCTTGAGGACGTCGGACGGATTCTCGCCTTTCCGCATGAGGACGATGCCGCTGACTATGTCGTCGTCCTCGTCCTGTCCCATGATGCCCTCGCGAGGCAGGGACCCGAGGGTCACGTCGGCGACGTCCTTGACGAAGATGGCGGTCCCGTTGCGCGAGGCGACGACGATGTCGCGGATGTCCTGTTCCGTGCGGAGAAGCCCGATGCCGCGGATGAGATATTGCTGCACGCCCTGGGTGACCTTGCTGCCGCCGACGTTGGCATTGCCGCGGCCGATGGCGGCGAGCAATTGCTGCAGCGTGATGTCGTGGTACTTGAGTTTCGCGAGGTTCGGCTGGACCTCGTAGGTCTTGATCAATCCGCCGAGCGTGACGATGTCGGCGACGCCGGGAACCATCCGGAGCTGGCGTTCCACGGTCCAATCCTCGATCGAGCGGAGTTCCCGTGCCGAGTGGTCCTTGCCCTTGAGGCGGAAGCGATAGATTTCGCCGATGGCCGTCGAGAGCGGGCCCATCTGAGCCTGGACGCCGGGCGGGAGGTCGGCCGACTGGAGTCGCTCGAGGACCTGTTGGCGGGCGAAGTAGTCGTTCACGCCGTCGTCGAACGTGAGCATGATGAACGACAGTCCGAACTGCGTGTGCGAGAAGACGCGGACCTGGTGCGGAAGTCCCGAGAGCGCGATCTCGAGCGGGTTGGTGACCTGTTTCTCGACCTCCTCGGCGGCTCGTCCCGGATAGAGGGCGATGACGTTGACCTGGATGTCGGAGACGTCGGGAAAGGCCTCGATGGGGAGCGACTTGAAGGCGGCGGCACCGCCGGCGACGAAGAGCGCGACCAACATCAGGGTGAACAGCGGTTGGTGCAGCGCGAAAGCGATGAGTCGGCGAATCATGTCAAAGGGAAGCGCGCGGTGGCGCGGCAAGGATTCCGCGTTGCCGGCCGCCGTCTGGACGGGAAGCCGGGAAACAATGGAACGGACGATGGGTCGGGCGGCCGATCAGCCGCCTTCGGGAGTCTGCAGCAATTGTTCGAGCAACAGCACGCCGTCGGAGACGACGCGCTGTCCGGGTTGGACTCCGTCAAGGATCAGAAGGCGGCCGTGCGATTCGCTTCCCGCGCTGACCTCGCGCCGGGCGAACTTGCCGACGGATTCCTCGATGAACACGAAATACTTCTCGCCGCGCAGGTACACGGCCTTGGAGGGAACCTCCGCGCTCGCGTGGCCCGATCCCGTCTCGACCTCCGCGGTCACGAACATTTCGGCGCGGAGCAATCGGCCGGGATTGGGAATGCTGCCGCGAACATGGATGGTACGGGTGAGCGGATCGACGAAGTCGGAGACCCTGTCGATCGTGCCGGTGAATTTTTTGTCCGGCATCGAGCGCGACGAGAACGAGAACGATTGGCCCTCCTTGAGATGACCGAGATCGGATTCGGTGGCGTCGAGTTGGATCCACAGGCGCGTGGGATCGGTGACGGTGAACAGGGGCGCGGCGAGTTTGTCGGTGCCGGCGAGCATCTGGTCGGGCCGGACTTCCTGGCCGGGATTCAGGTTGCGTTCCACGACCACTCCGTCGAGCGGGCTGCGGAGCTCGTACACTTGGTCGACGCCGTTGGTGTTGCCGCCGAGCGTCGCGAGGCGGGAGGTGGCACGCTGCAATTCGGTCTGGGCGCGGGAAAAGTCGGCGAGCGCGGCATCGAGGTCCTTCTGGGGCGCGGCGCCGTGCTCGAGAAGGTCTCGGACGCGGGAAAGCGTCCGTTCGGAGAGCGTGAAATCACCGGTGGCCTTGCGCGCGTCGGCCTGTGCCTGGCCGAAATCGGGCGACGCGACCATGGCGAGGGGATCGCCCTGCCGGACGCTAGCGCCGGGTTCGGCGAGGACGCGGACGACGCGTCCGCCGAACGGCGAGAACATGCGCACCGTGGCGCGGTCGTCCCAGGCGAGGCGGCCGTTGAGCCGGAGGACGGTGGCCTGGGGTTGGCCGGCGGGCTCGATGCCGAGGATGGCGAGCTGCGGGCTTCCAGGCTGGATCACCACCTTGTTCCCCTCGGCGACCTTCGCGGGGGACTCGGGCTCGACGGCGGCTTGTTTGTGTTCGCAACCGGTGATGGCGGCGAGCGTGGCGAGAAGCGCGAGGCACGCGATGGAAGGCGATTTCATGGGCGGGAAGGATTTCGGGTGTCGGTGGAAGTGGGTTTGGACGTAGCAGTGCCGACCGCCGCGTCCAGGCCGCCGATGGCATTGGCGAGGTCGGCGGCGGCGTTGGCCGAGGCGAGGCGCACGTCGTTGTCGTTGCGTTCGGCGGTGAGAAGATCGAGGAGCGAGGCCCCGCCTTTCTGGTAGGCGAAGCGGACCGTCTCGAGGACCGCGGCGGAATCGCGCACGATGCGGGTGCGATAGCGCCCGCTGCGTTCGGACGCGGTGCGGTAGTCGTTGGAGGCGGTCAACCATCCGCCGACGGCGGCGGCGACGGCCTGCCGGGCATGGGTCTCGGCCTGCGCGTGCGCGGCGGTGGCGATGGCAATCGGGCCGCGGTTCCGGTTCCAGAGCGGCAACGGGAACGACACGCCGACGCCGAGGGTGTTCGGTTGGTCCGGGGGTTCGCGCTCGTATTGGACGAGGAAGGTCGGATCGGGAATCCGTTGCGCCTTCTGCAGGCGGAGTTCCGCCTCGGTCCTGCGCACCTCGGCGCGCGCCGCGACGACGTCGGGACGTGCCTCCACCGCGGAGGGCGAGGGCGTTTCCCAGCCCGACGGAACGGGGCGTGCGGCGAGTTGGTCGAGCGAGTCGGAAAGCGCGATCATCCCGGAAGCCACCGGCTCGCCGAGCAGGATCTCAAGTTGGATGCGCGCGGTCCGGGCGTCGCCTTCGGCGCGGTTTGCGTCGAGTTCGAAACGGTCCGCGGCGATCTGGATCTGGTCGCGGTCGGCCTTCGAGAGATCGCCGGCCTTCAGGCGTGTCTCGGCGATGTCGGCCTCGCGCCGGAGCGACGCGGCGGAAGCGCGGAGCACCTGCGATTGCCCGTCGGCGGCGAGCACCGCGACGTAGGCGCGGGTGACGGCGAGTTCGAGTTGGCGCCGGGCTTCCGAGAAACGGGCCTCCGCACCGGCGACGCCCGCGCGGGCCGACGTTTTGCGCGCGTCGCGTTTCCCGCCGATCTCGATCAATTGGTTGAAGGCGGCGATGGTGTCGTAGCTCCGGTGGAACAACGAGTTTCCCAGCTCGGTCGACTGCGGTTTGCCGTCGGTCGTGATCTTGGCGACGGACAACGAGACGTTCGGATTCGGGAACGACTTGGCGACGATCTGCTGGGCCGACGCGATGTCGACGTCGGACTTGGCCGCGAGGAGATCCCAGTTGCGTTCGAACGCGCGGCGGCGTGCCTCGGCAAGACCCGCTCCCGGAAGAGGGGCGGTGGACTGCGCGCGGAGGGTGGGTCCCGCGGACGCCAGACAGACCGCGATGGCGAGCCAGAGGATGGCCGGCACGCGGGCGAGCGATGGATTCAAACTTTGCGGGACGCTGTTTTTCACGGACACGGAACCAACGTCCGGACACTCCGTCCGGATTCGATGGCGGGCTAACGCGGACTCCGTGCCAAGTGGGAATCGACCGGGAACACGGGGTTTCCTCGGGAATTCCGGGAGGGTGCGACGGGTGTCCATCGATGGGTTGGCAACCGGTCAACCATCCGCGGCAATCCAGTATCCAGCCGCGAGCGGCCCGGATTTCACCATTCCGAACCGTGGGCGAGGGTCAGGTGCAGGTCCCTGCGCGACAACAAACCGACTGCCCGCCCCGTCCCGTTTCCATCGACGACGACCAGATAGGGATCGGTGGTGTTCTGGAACGCCGCCAACGCCTCGGTCAGCGTCGAGCGCGAAGTCACCGTGCCGGCAAAATCCGCGGCGAGGTCGCCGGCGGTGACCAAGTGGCAAAGGTCGGCGTCGGCGAGGAACGGTTGGACGGCGTCGATCCGGATGGCGCCCAGCACGCGTTCGTCGGGTTGCACCACCGCGACGACGCCGGCGCGCGCCTGGGAAAACGCGATCGCGACGTGGTCCAGCGTGGCGTCGGCGCCCACGGTGGGCGGGGCGGGACGTTGGAGCGACTCGACGTGCAGGAGGGGCGTGGTGCAGGCGCGGGACGGGTGGAGCTGGGCGGAATAGATCGATTTCCGCCCGAGGCCGCGCGCCACGTAATAGGCGGCGACGGTCGCCAGCAACAGCGGGGCGATCACGTCGGGACTCAGCGTCATCTCGAATGCCATCACGACCGCGGTGAGCGGCGCGTGGGTGGACGCGGCGAGGAACGCGGCCATCCCGACCAACGCGTAGGCGGCCGGGCCGGCGGTGTGGCCGGGAAATATATTCTGGAAAACGGATCCGAGGAACCATCCGCCGATCCCACCGAGCAACATCGTCGGGGTGAAGACTCCGCCGATCGCGCCGGATCCCACCGACGAAAGGGTCGCGGCGAGCTTCGCGCCCAAGAGGACCAACAGTGCCGTCCATCCGAGCGATTCCCCGCTCAACATGATCTCGAGCGAGGTGTGGCCGTTGCCCCACACGTCGGGGACGGCCACCGAGATGGCCCCGACGATCAGCCCACCGAGACCGAGTTGGAGCGGCAACGTCAGGCGCAGGGCATCGAACGAGGAACGGGCCGCCGCAATCAACGCGATGAATCCCGGCGCCGCCGCGCCGAGAACGATCCCGACCAACAGGTGGAGCGGCAGTTCGAGGACGGAATCGAACCTGAATACCGCGCCCGAAAAAATGGGATGGTTGCCGAGGATCGGGCGCGTCAGCGCGAGCGCGAAGATGGACGCGAGCACGAGCGGGCCGAGGCTCTCGATGGCGATGCTGCCGAGAACGATCTCGGATACGAACAGCGCGGAGCCGAGCGGCGCGTGGTAGGACGCGGCGAGCGCGGCGGCGGCGGCGCACGCGGTCATCAACGGGAGCCGCGGCGGACGCAGCCCCGCGCGTCGCCCGGCGGAACTGGTGAGTGCCGACGAAAGCTGGAGCAGCGGGCCCTCGCGACCGAGTGATCCGCCCGAGCCGATGCTCAGGAGCGCCGCGAGCGTGCGCAACAGGGCCGGGCGCCCGCGGATGATCCCGTCGCCCACGGCCACCGCCTCCATGTAGTCCGCGCCACTTTGGTTGCGCGTGAACCGATGACCGATCCGCAGGACGAGTCCCGCGAGGATCCCGCCGACGGCCGGTGTCACGAGGCGTTGCCACGGCGGCAGGACCCGCGCGGTGTCGATGAGCGTTCCCGTGCTCTGGGTGAGGGTCCACTGGACCAGAAGCAACGCGCCGCGGATCGCGAGCACGCAGCCCGCGCCGATGCCGCCGGCGAACAGCGCCCACAGGAACGTCGAGCGTTGGTCGCCCGAGGGAATCCATCGCGACAGCCAGACGAGGCGCCGCAGCGAGCGTCGCGCGGCGTCGATGTGGGACGGGGTCTTTGCGTCGGCCGCGTTCATCCTTGTCGGACGAGATGAAGCACGAAGCGCGCGGGAAGAGGAGGCGCAAACTTCGAGCCGTCACTGCCAACCTCGGTGGGTGGCGGCGGCCCTGCCGCCACTCGGAGCACGAGTTGCAGTTGGGAATGGGCTTGCGAGTGGCACCGAGCCGGTGCCACCCACGCATGCGGCATCGTCCCCGGCCGCGCCGTGGCGGCACACGCAGGCTACGGCAACTCCACCGCGCGGTAGAGGCGGTGCGGCGTGTTGGTGATCGAGCCGTCGAAGTATTGAAGGATCGAATTGGTCGGGATGAACGGCCCGAGATAACTCCAGGCCGTCAGGTTGGTGCTGATTTCCACGCCGTACTTGTGGCCCGGGTCGCCCGAATAGCAGAGGCGGAACACGCCGTCCGGCAGCACGCCCGGGATCAGCACGCGGTACGGTTTGAGCGTGGTCACCCGCACCGGCGGGCTGTAGGCGACGGCCCCCCGGTTGTCGGTGACGACGCCCGTGATCCAGTAGGAACCCGGGACGCAGTTCGTCCAACGGACCGAGATGGAACCATCGTTCTCGGCGGCGAGGGGTTGGCCGTCCACGAACAGTTGGTGCAGGGTCACGAACCCGTCGGGATCGGACGCGGTCGCGTTCACGAGCACCGGCACGCAGGCGAGATTCGTGAACGCGTGTCGGATCGTGAGTATGTTCGTCGACCGGATGCCGCCGGGGCCGATGTCCACGTTGGTCGCGTAGGTGACGTAGTTGGTCGGCGCGACGATGCGCCCGATCGGCGGCAGGTTCGGGACGAAATTGCGGAAGCGGAAAGCGCGGCAACGGCCGGACGCGTCCACGTAGTAGGCGATGCCGTCGCGCCAGACGAAGCCGGTGATGTCGGCGGTCGTGCCGGACGCGAGCGCGGTCCACGTCGCGCCGCCGTCCAGCGTGACTCCCAGCGCGCCGCCCGCTCCGCCGTAGAAGGCGATGTCGGACGTCGCCCACGAGAACGCGAAGAGGTCCGCGCCCGTGCCCGAGTTCACGGGCGACCAGGATTGTCCGCCGTTGGTCGACTTGCAGATCCGGCCGCAGCAGCCGACCGCGATGCCGTTGTTGCCGTCGCGGAATCCGACGCCGTAGAAGGTGCCGGCGAATCCGCCCGTGTCGGCCGCGACCCACGCGCCGTTGCGATAGACGCAGATCGTGCCGTTGGAACCGACCGCCCACACCGATCCACCGAAGGCATAAACGCCGTAGAAATCCACGTCGCCGGGAATGCCCGACGCGGGACTCCAGACGCCGTTGCGATACACGCAGATCGTTCCGCGCGCGCCGACCGCGTAGCCGGTGCCGTCGGGACCGAACGTGATGCCGGTGAAATTCTGGTTGGTGCCGGTGTCGAACGGAACCCAGGTCAAGCCGCCGTCGTAGCTGACGCAGATGAGGCCGCCCGATCCGACGATCCAGTAGGCGCCGCCGTAGAACGCCGCGCCGGTGATCCGGTTCGGGACGCCGGGCACGCTGGTCAACCACGTCGCGCCGCCGTCGATCGTGTAGCGGAACTGCCCGTTGTCGCCCGTCACGAAACCGAACAGGGAATTCAGGAAGTTGATGCTGTTGAGACGACCGCCGGTCCCGGGATCGGCGACCGGCGACGCGACCACGCCCGGGGTGACGGACACGACGGCGCCCAGCGAGGTCGCGGACGAGTAGACGTTCGCGACGGTCACCGTGTACGTGCCGGCTTGTGGCGATTGGATGTTGGCGACCACGAGCGTGCGGTTGGTCTCGTTCGCCAACGGAACGCCACCGCGGGACCACTGGTAGCTCAAGGGCGCCTGGCCCGTCGCATCCACGTCGAGCTTGACGATCGCTCCCACGGGGAACGTGCCGCCGACTGGGTCCCTCGTGATCTTCGGATTCGGATCGATCGACGCCGTGTAACGAAACGAACGCCAGTCGCTGGTGCCGCGCGCGAGGATCGACAATTCGCCGAAATCAACACCGGGGCCGCCGCTGCCGGCCAGGACGTAGGTGGAGCCGTTGGTAACGACGACGCCGTCCCGGAGGAGGGTCAGCGCGCGGATGCCGGGACGACCGTCGAATTCGATCCGGTACAGATGGTACGCGTCGTCGTTGGCGAGACCGACCTTGGGTCCGGTGGTGAGATTGCCGGTGTTGAACCAAAGCTCGGTGTCGGTGAAGTGCAGGGTGCCGACGAAGTCGTTGCCAAGATAGACCGTCACGTTGGCCCACCCGCGCGCGGCGCTGGCCGTCGCGCCGGGACCGATGCGGAGGCGGAACTCGATGGCGGCGGCCTGCGGGAACGCATAACCGCGGCCCGCCGTGGTGAAGCCCGAGACCTCGTCGTTCGCAGAGGTCGCGATGTGCTGCGCGCCGAAATCGAATCGCGGCGCGACCGCCGGATTGTTCAGCGACAGTTGCCACGCGGGATCGATGTCCTCGGGTTGCTTCCCGCCGCTCGCTTCCCACGTGATCCAACCGGCCTCGCCGGCGGAAGGCGTCACCGTGACGCGCGCGTTCGTCGACACGTCGGCCCCGTAGCGGTTGGCCGCGCGCACCTGGTAATCGCCGAGTCGGTCGTCGAGCCCGACCAACGCGGGCAACGGCAGCGTCGTCGCGACCGCGCCGGCCACGGCGACGTTGTCCTGCGTCCATCCGTACGCGATCGGATCGGAGCCGGTCGCGACCGCGGTCAGGGTGACGTTGGCGCCGGAAACCACGTTGGTGTCGCCGGGCGACACGACGAGGCGCGCCGAGGCGATGCCCGGGATGAAGAGCGAGGTGACTTCGAGATCATTGAGCGAACGGTTCCAGATGCGCACCTCGTCGAGCCATCCCGAGTAGTTGCCATAGTTGGCAATGCCGCCGAAGTCGCTGCCCGGATGGACCGCACCGCGGGAACTCCTGAGGCCGGTGCGGACGCGGGCCCCGTTGAGGTAAAGCGTGGGCGTCTTGTCGGCGTAGACGACGGTGACCAGGGTCCAGTCGGTGATGTTGGTGTTGAGGACCAACGGCGACGGCAGGTAGTTGATCTGGTGTTCGACGACGGTCACGCCGTTCGAGCCGACGCTGACGCCGACGTTGCCGCCGCCGTCGTTGTTGGCGGGATCCCAGCCGGCGCCGATCGCATAGCTTTGTCCCGAGGTCGCGACGATTCCGTCGTTGGTTTCCGGAGTGACGGCGCGCGTGCCGGTCGGCTTTGCCCAGAAGCTCACCGTGAAGTCGTCGCTGATGCCGGTCAGCAGGTTGGTGGCGCCGATGAACCCGGCACCTTCGAACAGGAACGACGAGCCGGCGACGGCGAACCCGTTCGAGGAAACATTCTGCACCGGCGACCCATTGCGCGCGGCGATCCGTTCGGTGGCGTCGCCGTCAAACGGGAAGTACGCGGCCAGCCCGCGCTGGATTCCATTCACGTCGAACACCGCGGCCGTGCTGGTGGTCGCGCCGTATCCGTTGCCGACCCGGACCGAGTAGAGGCCGAGGTTGCGGCCGGGCAGGAACACCGTCGCGTTGGTCACCTTCAGCGTCGCGTCCGTCGCGCCCGGGATGTCGTTCCCTTCGTAAATCCATTGGTAAGTGATCGGCCCGATGCCGGACGCGACGACGGAGAACACGGCGTCGGCGCCGACGTCCACGAGCGTGTCGACGGGCGGTTGGGTGATCGTCGGCGGCACGAGCGGCGGGACGCTTTCCGTCGCGGGATTCTGGAAGAGATAATCGACCTGCGCGGACGTCAGCGCGGAGCCGTACACGGACAGTTCGTCGATCGAACCATTGAATCCCGCGGTCGGCGTGCCGCTATAGATCGTCGCGCCGACGAGGAAGGATGCCGCCGATGGCTGGACGGTGTCG
>JANYDN010000168.1 GCA_025363585.1 Verrucomicrobiota bacterium
CCTACACGACGCTCTTCCGATCTCCATCACCAATGTCGGCGATCGTCTCGGGATGGTGTTCTCACTGTTCGGCGCGTGGACGCTACGATGGGCCCGCAAGGGCGAGCTCGTCACCACGACCAACGCCTATCGGCCGGTGGACGCCAACATGCCATGGGCATCGAGCCCGTTCCCGTTGGATGGCAGCGGCAACTTCATCTTTCCCACCGACAGCGCCGGCCGCACATCCGTCGATGATGCGCGCGACGGCGTCACCATCAGCGGGCAAGCGACCCGGGTGCTGGTTTCCGGCGATCGCAATCGCTACCAGGTCCTCAACCTGGAGTTGGAGGCCGACTGGCCGGTCGGTTGGAATGACTTCTGGGACGAGTCGGTGTTGGTGAACTGGGTCTACGCGCACTGCACGGATGCGGCTTCCGGCAGCGCCTACACGTCGATCGCCGGCGACACCGAGAACATCATCGGTTGGCAGATCGCGACCGCCCGCGCGCAGCGCATGACCGTTGCCGAGTTCGCGGTCCAACGCCAAGCCACGACCGATGACGGTGCAAACTTCATCGATTTTCGGAGATTCGGCGGCTTGTCGCGGATGGACATGCCGGCGGCGCTCTACATCCGGGCCGTGCTGTGGCGTGCCTACCGATTGCCGGACATCGTGCTCGGTCGCGCTGCGGCGGCGTGGAGGCTCGAAGACCATGCGCTGTGCGCGGTGAGCCACGATTCCTCCGGCGTCATGACCGCGGACGCAACCCGGCCGGTGGACGGTGCGGGCTATGCGATCGCCCAAGGTTACGGCTTCAACAGCAGCGAGGCCTTCCGGGCCCTGAATCCCGACCGGTTCGTACTGAGTGATTGGGTGACGTCGAACTCCTCGTGGACACCGATGAGCTTTCAGGTCGATCCCGATGGTGGCGATGGCATCGGGTTCATCGTGTTCGATCAACCGGTGATCGATGCCAGCGACGCGTATGCCGCCATCACCAGTGGCTCGGCGACCTATGGCGTTCCGAAGGCGACACCCAGCTTCAGCCAGGCCCCCGTGCGCGCGTCGTTGACCTTGGCAGGCGAACGCTTCGAACACGCCTACCCCTCGTCGGCCCCGTCCCCGCAACGCGACGATGCGATCCACGAGCCGGCCCTCTTCCGCGAGATCGTCGCGGATGCCGAAGGCACCGTCATCGGATCGATCGGTTATCAGGATGGCCAGTCTCCGGAGGACAAGGCCAACCAGTTGGGCGTCGCGTACCTCCGCTCGTGGTACATCCGCCAGGGTGGATTCCGCCGGATCATCGATCCCGGCGACAGTGGCGTTCAGCTCAACGGGTTGATCGATCGCGTGACCATGGAGGTTTCGTCCGGTGGCGTGAGCGAGGATGTCGACTTCACCGCGGAACGCAGCTCGCCGGCCTTCGAACCGGAACGCAGCTACGAGCGACGATTGCTCGCGGCGGACTTGTTCCCGGGTCAACGCGAGTTGCGCGCCCAAGCGGACGCGTCGCAGGCGATCGCGCGGTCGCTCGCGCAAAATCCGGCGATGTTGCAGACCCTCGCGCAGGCGTTCCTCGACAACGTCGGCATTGGCACCACCACTCCGGCCAAGGTGCTCGGCGGATCGGGTTCGCTGGACGTGGGCACAGTCCTCTGGCGCCGCCCGACGGCCACCGCCGCCGCCCACCCCGACGACGTCTCGACATCCCACAGCATTTTCCTGGGGGTGACGGCGCGCCACGGAGAACCGGTGGAAGCCAACATCCCGGTGCAACAATCCGGCCGCGTTCTGGCGAAGGTGTCCGGCGGCTCCGGCGGCGTCGCGGTGGGCGACTCGCTGGGTTTGCAGACGGGCAGTCCGGCGTTCAAGAAAGTGGACACCGATGGCGTGGCGGTCGCACGTGCTGCGATCCCATCCGGAGCGACTCGACTTGCATGGGTCGACATCGGAAGCGGCTCGACCACCACGACCACCGGCGGTGGTGGCGATGGCGGGAGCGGTGGATCCGACGCAATTCCCGACACGGTGTTCTGGGGATTCATCCCGAGCTTTCCGGCGTCTTGGGGGGACACCTCGGTCCTCATGAACTACGAGCAACTGCTCACGCTCGGCTCGCGGGAGGAGCGATCCGATTTCGTCCGCGAGTACGACCTGTTCTTTCGCGGAAACGGGTACGCCTACTTCGCGTGGCCGGACTCGTTCGGCTCCCCGGGTGTCGGCGCGATCTGGCAGAAGGACTACGCGCCCTGGCCCATGGCCGGCACCGCGCAGGGGTACGGGGCCTTCGAGGAAAACGGCTACCGCTTCGACAAGATCAACATCGGCGGAACGGACTACCGGGTTTACCGGATGTCCACCTCGGAAGGTCCCAGCCTCACGGCAAGCGGGAGGTCGCTGTTGTATCCCGGCGTCTATTACAGCATCGCCGGCGTCGTCGACCTGACGTCCATCGGGGTCCCGCTCGATAATTTCACCAATCTGGTTTCCAGCACCGAGGTCGGGAAGTGGTGGCTGTCCAACGGCACCCTGCCGAACACGTGGGCGGATCCTCCGAATGGAAGTTGGCTTGTGGCGTTGGGATACCGAGTCGTGATCTCCGGGACCGTCACCGACGCCCCCACCATCACCGGATTCGGAAGTTCCCTTCCGTTCACGGCAACCATTTCGGCCGCTGGAGGCGACCAGATCACCTGGAAGCGCTTCGACACCGGAGCAAGCGGCATCGAGGCCCCAACTCCGGGATCCAACGGGTGGTCTGCACTAGCATCGCAACCCGTCTCGGCGCCGGTTTCGGTCAGGGGATTCCTCAAAGCCCGCGCATACCACTCCAGCCTGAGCCCCGGAGCCTATGCGACCGGCGAGTACACTTCCGCCACACCCACGTTCGACGCCCCGCCCGGAGACTACGGGGGAGGCTACACCTTCGACGTCCACGCATCCTGCTCCGCTGGTCAGATGACCTGCAAGAAAGCCTCCGGTGCCGACGGCGAGACTCCTACCCCGGGAACTGGCGGATGGACCGCGCTGTCGGCGAGCCCCGTCACGATCTCGGTCAGCGCGGGCGATTGGCTTTGGGTGGTGTGCATCGAATCCGGAAAGGTGTCGTCGGCCGCTGTTGGAGGGCACTACCTGTGATCGGAGTCGGATGGCGCTGGATGAAGCCGATGCCCGATTGCGTGGCATGGGCGACAATCAACGTTTCCCCTCCTCCACCGTGGTTTGAGCCGCCGAATTTCAACATGCCACGATTCGGCATCCCGATGGTGATCCGCCCGAACGGCTACTACGGGGAACAATCGAGGTTCAAGGAAGGATCGACGTATGCCGACATCGGCGGGATCGGCATCGTCCCCTACTTCAGCGGTGGCGACGGGGTCATGCCATCGTCCTCGTTCCTGACGGACGTTTGGCTTTGGGTTCCGGAGTCCTTCGGCATTCCCAAGCGTGTCTGGTGCAATCCGCTTGAGAACGGAACCATCGACATCAACCCAACCGGGTTCACGAATTGGCGATTCACGCCAGGGGTCACCTACACCGTCACCTACCTGTACCCGTGGGACGACCTTTCCAACGTCGGCTTCGTCTCGGTCGGGCTTCCGTTCGTTGCCACAGATGCCATCGCAAACCACTGGGTGGGTTCGACGATTCGGTTTCCCAACTGCCCGGCAGGCGTGCCAAGCGACGGCAGAATCGTGCTGCGGCCCAGGGTGGTTGGGGATCAATACGACCCCGGCATCATGGACGGGGAGGACTCCGGAATCGGGTTCGTTCGCGATGGGTATCGCGGAAAGCGGTTCCTGGGAATGCGGATGAAGGACCCGTGGGTCGGAACCTCGCCCGCGATGACGCTCTTTCTATCCCGAGACGAAGTGGCCTTGCCCACCTTCGCACCCCTCGCGGGGACCTACGGTTCCTATCCGCTCGGCGTCACCCTCTCCACCACCACATCCGGCGCTTCGATCACGCACAAAGTGTTCTCGTCCGGCGATCCCGCGGAGATTCCGACGCCGGGCTCGAACGGTTGGTCCGCATTGGCATCGGCACTGGTGACCGGCGTTATCGTCACGGTCGGCCATGAGATCCGTGCCCAAGCCAGAAAGTCGGGATGGGCGCCCAGCCTCGTTTCGATAGCGGCCTATTCTTGAATATGTTCCATTTGCGAACACGTTCGTTGACGGCGCATTCGCCCGCACCCACGCTCCAACTCAATCGACATGAGGCCACTTCCGATTCTCACGGCTCCACCGACGATCCCGCGAAGGGCCTTCCCCCGATGAGCGGCCTTCACCTGGAGCCGGACTTCGAACGATGGCCGGAAGTCCGCAGTCTCGCCGCGCTCTTCCCGCCTGATGGCGGCGCGTCGATCGCCGCGTTGGAGACCGTCCGCTTGTTCGTGGAGTTGGTGTACCAGGCCCCCGTCACCCGTCGTGTGGGCTACCTCAGCGACAAGCTGACCCGATCTCTCGCCTGTCTGCCCCAGCTCGTTGAGTCCGGATTGTTGATCCCATGTCCGGAGGGAGGATTCGTCTGCCCGCGGTTTGAGTCGCTGCATTCGCACCTTCGCGCCGGTCAGGAATCGATTCAGGTGAAGGGCAAGCGGCACCAGTCGTTCAGCCGGGCCCGGAAAGTCGCTGAGGAACGCTCGTTCCAATTGTCGCTCGGGATCGACCCAAAGCTGTGGGTGGACGCGGCCGGCGCCGCACTGGCCGAGGACGAGATCCGCAAGGTGACGATGCTCGTCCTGACGTTCGACGCGGCCTGCAACAACGGGGTCCGGTCCGCCCGCCGGCAGGACCAGATCACCGCGAGCCTGATTCAGGACGCGCTCCGCATCCTGCGCTCGAATGCCGAGGACCTCATCCACGGCGTCGCCCTCGCCATTCTCGATTCCGTTCATCCGGCCATGCCCCGCTCGACGGAGTCCGCTCTCCGCGATTTCGAGAAGCTGGCCGTCCTGCCGGAAGTCGCACGACGGCTCTGAACCCAACACGCGCATGAAACCCGACGACCGCGAGTGCCGCTTCAACCACGACGGCAAACCCTGGCGCTGCGCCCGGATGGACATCGCGTCCCAAGACCTTGCCGGAGTGACTGCGGCGGACCTTCCGGCGTTCGTGAAGGCGCTTCAGTCCAACCCGCGGGCTTG
>JANYDN010000212.1 GCA_025363585.1 Verrucomicrobiota bacterium
GTTCCCGCCTTCTTGGCCGGCCTTGGTCCCCCTTGGCGTGAGAGAATTCCCATGCCGCGACCGCAGGGTTCCGTCCCGGCTCGGTCGGGAATGCTTGGATTCTTGGCGTCTTGGCGTGATACCCAATCGAGTTCTTACTGCATGGATACGGCTCAGGCCTTGCGGGAGCGGCGCCACAGGGCGAAGCCGAGCAATCCCGCGCCTGCCATGGCCGCGTAGGCCGACGGCTCGGGCACGATGGCCGGTGGTTGGCCAAGCGCCGCGTTGATCGCGTTGGAGGCCATGGAAGCCATGTTGGCATCCAGATCCGTGTCGCCGTCGAAGTGGTTCAGGTAATAATCGAGGGGAACCGTCGAGTAGTAAACGGAGCCCAGACCGTAGCCGTACTGGAATGCCACCGTTTCAGCAGGCGCACCGCCGCGCGAAAGGTATTGCACGGAGCCGGACGGCAGGGTCGCCGCGAAAGCAAATCCGTGGCTCGACGAGGTCCCGTTGTCGAGCGAGAGGTTCGTCAACGACGGGAACGCGACGGTGCCGGCGGGCAACAGGTCGATGTCGGCAGCGTTCGAGAAATTGCGTTCGACCTGAATCTCGGGGTGGCCGAACAGGAACTGATGCGACGACGGGACGTCTTCGGTGATGGCCACGAAGCGGTCGTGCAGGATCAGGTGGCCGCCTCCGGAGACGTAGGAGTTCAGGTCGGCGAGTCGGTTCCCGAGGGCGACCGACGGGCCGCCGTTGTCCGCCTCGTTCAGGAACACGGCCTTCACCGTGCTGAAATTGAACGTGGTGATGTCGATGATCTCGACGGGCGTGTTGCCGGACGCGGAGATGACCGCGGCTTGGTCTCCCGGCGTGCCGTTGTCGGTGAAGTAACCGACCGAGTCCGCCAAGGCGGCTTGGGCGCAGACGAGGATCAGCGTGGTTCCCGTGATGCGGGAAATTGGGATTTTCATGGGGGTTGAACTTCCGGCAAGACTCCCCGCCGGACAGACTCCAATACCAATTTTTGGGTGTTCGGGTCAATTGCCTGCTTCCCGTCGCGCCAAGTTGTCGGCCGAAACTGGGCTTGGCCTTGCGCGGTGGCGTCCGCAGTATCCGCGTTCCATTTGCGGGCCGCGGCCGGAGGAAACCGGACCGTTTCCCGTGACATGCCGAAATGAAGCGCACCCATCATTGCAACGAATTGCGGCCCGCCGACGCGGGCCGGACGGTGATCCTCGAGGGTTGGGTCCATTCCCGACGCGACCTCGGCGGGCTCGTCTTCCTCGACATCCGCGACCGCGAGGGCCGCACCCAGACGGTGTTCGATCCGTCGGACTTGCCGGCGGATTCCTACGATCGCGCCAGCCGGTTGCACAGCGAGTCGGTGGTCCGGGTGTCGGGCAAGGTCCGGACGCGTCCCGCCGGCACGGACAACGCGAAGATCCCGACGGGCCAGATCGAAGTGTTGGTGACGGGCATCGAGGTGTTGAACGACGCCGCGGTGCTGCCGTTCTCCATCGACGACCCGGAGGTCGCCGGCAAGGTGAACGAGGAACTGCGGTTGCAATACCGTTACCTCGACCTGCGTCGACCCGAGATGACGCGCAACCTTCGCCTGCGGTCGAAGGTCGCCATCGCCACGCGGAGCCACATGGACGACCAGGGTTTCCTCGAGATCGAGACGCCGACGTTGTTCAAGTCGACGCCCGAGGGCGCGAGGGAATTCCTCGTCCCGAACCGGCGCGAGCCGGGGACGTTCTACGCGCTGCCGCAGTCGCCGCAGCAGTTCAAACAGATCCTCATGGTCAGCGGCATCGAGCGCTATTTCCAGTTGGCGCGCTGCTATCGCGACGAGGACCTGCGCGCCGACCGCCAGCCGGAGTTCACGCAGGTGGACATCGAGATGAGTTTCATCGACCGCGAGGACATCTACGCGTTGATCGAGGGGCTGCTGAAGCGCGTCTGGAAGACGGCGCTCGACATGGACATCCAGACGCCGTTCAAGCGGATCACCTTCGAAGAGGCGCTGAACCGCTGGGGCATCGACAAGCCGGACACGCGCTTCGGGATGGAGCTGGTGGATTTCACGGAGGAATTCCGCGCGAGCACGTTCAAGGTGTTCAGCGGCGCGATCGCGGCGGGCGGCGTCGTGAAGGCGATGAACGCGAAGGGCATGGCCAGCGCCACGCAGGGCCAGATCGAGACCATGACCGAGCACGCGAAGAGTTTCGGCGCGAAGGGCCTCGCGTACATCAAGGTCGAGAACGGCGAGTGGAAATCGCCGATCGTGAAGTTCTTCACGGAGGCCGAGAAGGCGGCGTTGACCGCGAAACTCGGCATCGAGCAGGGCGACCTCATCCTGTTCGCGGCCGACCAATGGCTGAACGCGTGCGAGATCCTCGGCAAGATCCGCTTGTATTGCGCGGACGTGTTGAAGGGGCAGGGCAAGCTGGTCATCGACCCGAGGCGTTTCGATTTCCTGTGGGTCGTGGAGTTCCCGTTGCTCAGCTTCGACAAGGAGATGAACCGCTGGTACTCGAGCCACCATCCGTTCACGGCGCCCGTTGCCGACGACATCCCGTTGCTGAAGACGGATCCGAAAAAAGTCCGCGGCCAGCACTACGACATCGTGGTCAACGGCGTGGAACTGGGCGGCGGATCGATCCGGATCCACCAACCGGACGTGCAGCGGACGATCTTCGAGGAGATCCTGCAAATCCCGCCCGACGAGACGAAGCTTCGGTTCGGTTACATGCTGGAGGCCTTCAAGTACGGGGCCCCGCCGCACGGCGGCATCGCGCTCGGGTTCGACCGGCTGTGCGCGATCCTGTGCGGGACGACGAGCATCCGGGACGTGATCGCGTTCCCGAAGACGGCGAAGGGCACCTGCATGTTGACCGACTCGCCGTCGCCGGTGAGCGCGCGGCAGTTGAAGGACCTTCATCTCGAGGTGAAGGCCGCGCCGCCGAAGGCGTGATGGC
>JANYDN010000215.1 GCA_025363585.1 Verrucomicrobiota bacterium
GAAAAGCTCCGGAAAGGAGATTCGATGGGTTGCCGGGGATGCTTTGAAAGGGTCTTGCATTCCCGAGCGGGCGCGTCCGCAAACCGCTCCCCGAAAATCCTGGTCCCTCCAACGAACAAACCGAAATCGGTTGTGTAGGACCGCGCGAAACACCCGAATCCACTGGCGCGGCCACCGTTCACCCGGAACCCAGCGCAAGGGCGCCTTCATCAACGCTTTTGAATTCGGGGGCAGGGTCAAGATGCGCCCCGCGCCTGCCGGTTGGGAGTGACGGCAGGGCCGCCGTCACCCACGAAGGCTGCGCACGACGGGCTTCACTCACCCGCCGAGATACGCGCTGCGGACCTGGGGGTTCGCGTGCAGCGCGGCGGCGGTGTCGGCCAAGGTGATGCGGCCCGTCTCCAACACATAACCCCGCGCGCTCACGCGCAGCGCGAGGTTCGCGTTCTGCTCGACGAGCAGGATGGTGATCCCGTCCTCGCGGTTGATCCTCGCGATCTGTTCGAAGATCGATTTCACCAGCAGCGGCGCGATGCCCAGCGACGGTTCGTCGAGCATCAGGAAACGCGGCTTGCCCATCAGCGCGCGGCCGATCGCCAGCATCTGTTGCTCGCCGCCGGACAACGTTCCCGCGGGTTGCGCGTGGCGTTCCGCGAGACGCGGGAACACGCCATGGACGCGCTCGAGGGATCGCTTCACCTCGGCGCGGTCGCGTCTTAGGTATGCGCCCATCCGGAGGTTCTCCAGCACGGTCAGGTTCGCGAACACCATCCGGCCCTCGGGCACATGCGCGAGTCCCGCCGCCACCAGACGGTGCGCGGGCCAACCGGTGACGTCCTTGCCATCGAAAACGATCCTGCCGGAACGCGGCTTCACCAGGCCCGACGCCGCGCGCAGCGTCGTGGTCTTCCCCGCCCCGTTGCCGCCGATCAACGTCACGATCTCGCCCGCGCCCACCTTCAACGACACGCCGTGAAGCGCGGCGATCGCACCGTAACTGACGCTGATGTCCTCGATTTCGAGCATGGCGCGCGTCGGTTCAATCCGCGTGGTCCGAACCCAGGTAGGCCTCGATGACCTTGGGATCCCGACGGATTTCGTCCGGCGTTCCCTCCGCGATCTTCACGCCGTACTCGAGCACGTTGACGCGCTCGCAAAGGCCCATCACGAACTTCATGTCGTGTTCCACCACGAGGATGGCGAGTTGGAACTCCCCGCGGATCCGCGCGATCAAGCGCATGAGGTCGGCCTTCTCGGTCGGGTTCATGCCGGCCGCCGGTTCGTCGAGCAGCAACAATTTCGGCCGCGTCGCCAGGGCGCGCAGGATTTCCAAACGACGTTGGTCGCCGTACGGCAGGCTCTTCGCCGGGGCGTCGCAATGGGGGCCGAGTTGGAAGATGTCGAGAAGGCGGGAAACCTGCCGGTCGATCTCCGCCTCCTCGCGCCGGAACGCGCCGAACCGCGAGAGCGAGTGCGCGGCGTCGTGCGACAGATGTAGATGGAACGCCACGCGCACGTTGTCGCGCACCGTCAGGCTCGGGAACAACCGGATGTTCTGGAAGGTCCGCGCCACGCCGAGCCGCGTGATCTGGAACGGCTTCAACCCGCGCGTCGGTTTTCCGGCGACCCGGATCGTGCCCTCGGTCGGCTGGTACACGCCGGTGATCATGTTGAACAACGTCGTCTTGCCCGCGCCGTTGGGACCGATCAGTCCCACCAGTTCGCCCGGACGGATCGAGAGGCTCACGCCGCCCACCGCCGTGAGCCCGCCGAAACGGATGGTCACGCACTCGAGTTCCAGCAGCGCGTCGGACGTTGGGTTCGTGGGCGCCATGTTCAAGCGGCCTTGCGCCGTGCGCGCCACGCGAAGAGACCCTGCGGCCGAGCCAGCATCAGCACGATCAGCAGCAGGGAATACAGGATCATCCGGTAATCCCCGAACCGCCGCAGTTGTTCCATGAGCACCGACAACAGGATGGCCGCGGCCACCACGCCGACGTGCCGCCCCATGCCGCCGAGGATCACGATCACGACGATCTCGATGCTCTTGTTGAAATCGAATCCGGTCGGGTTGATGTAGCCCTTCAGGTGCGCGTAGAGCCCGCCCGCAAGCCCCGCGAAGAATGCGCCCACCACGAACGCCGTGACCTTGTAGCGCGTCGTGTCGAGACCCATCGATTCCGCCGCGATCTCGTCGTCAGCCACCGCGAGGAACCCGCGCCCGTACGTCGAATTCACGAGCGCCCACACGACGTAGACGGTGACCGCCGCGAGTCCGAAAACCCAGAACACGGTGGTGTAGGACGGCACGCCGTAAAGCCCGCGCGCGGCGCCGAGGGCATCGATGTTCTGGAGGACGACCTTGATGATCTCGCCGAAACCCAGCGTGACGATGGCGAGGTAATCGCCCTTGAGACGGAGCGAGGGCGCACCGACGGCGATGCCCGCGACGGCCGCGACCAAACCGCCGGCGAGCAGCGCAACCGGGAAAAGGATCCATGTTTGCCCGCCGACCAACGGGAGCAATTTCGCCGCGAAGGTGGTGGTGAGCATCGCGGACGTATAGGCACCGACGGCCATGAAGCCCGCGTGGCCGAGCGAGAATTGGCCGGTGAACCCGTTGATGAGGTTCAGGCTGACCGCGAGCACGATGTTGATGCCCGCGCCGAGCGCCACGTCGAGGAAGTAGGCGTCGATGCGCCCCGAAAACGCCGACACCACGCCCGCGACCACGAGGGCGAGCGCGAGCCAGAGTTGGGATTTCGGGAAATGCATCGCGGGGTTATATTATATAATATCCCTAGACCTTTTCGACCCGGGCCTTGCCGAGCAGTCCGGCGGGACGGAACAAAAGGATGGCGATGAGGATCCCGAACGCGATGGCGTCGCGGTAGGTGGAAAGGCGCGTGCCGGAGACGAACGTCTCGACCAACCCGATGACGAGGCCGCCGAGCGCCGCGCCGGCAAGATTGCCGATCCCGCCGAGCACCGCGGCCACGAAGGCCTTGAGGCCGGGCAACGTTCCCATGAGCGGGTCGATGCTCGGGTAGTTCAGCGCGTAGAGCACGCCGCCCGCGCCGGCCAACGCGGAACCCAGCGCGAACGTGAAGGAGATGATCCGGTTGTTGTCGATGCCCACCAGCGACGAGGCCGTCGCGTTGAAGGACACGGCGCGCATCGCGGTGCCGACGCGCGTGTGGTGCACGACCAGGTGCAGCGCGACCAACAACACCAGGGTCGTCGCGAGCGTGACCAATTGGGTCGAGTTGACCACCACCGTTCCGAAATGGAACGTGCGGGCGGGGAAGATCGGCGGGAAAGCCTTGGGATCGGCCCCGAAGAGTTTCTGCCCGACGTTTTGCAGCAACAACGACACGCCGATCGCCGTGATGAGCACGGTGAGCGTCGAGCGTCCGCGCAGCGGCTTGTACGCGAGTTTCTCGATCACCACGCCGAGCAGCGCGGACGCCGCCATCGCGACGCAGAGGATCGACATCCCGCCGGCGATCGAACCGGAACCCAGGCGGGGCGCGACGTAGAACGCGACGAAGGATCCCACCATGAAGACGTCGGAGTGCGCGAAATTGATGAAGCGCAGGACGCCGTAGACCATCGTGTAGCCCAGCGCGATCAGCGCGTAGATCGCGCCCATCGAAATCCCGTTCAGGAGCTGCTGCAGGAACTCGGACACGCTTGGAAAAACCGTGGATGCGATTGCCGCGCGGCGCGCTCAGGGCTCGACGGTCTGGAGGAATTTGAACTGCCCGTTCTCGACCGTGATGATCACCGCGGGCTTGGTGGCATTCCGCTGCGCGTCGAGTTTCGTCCGGCCGGTGACGCCCGTGAAATCCGTCGCCGCCAGCGCCGCCGTCAGCTTCGCCGGATCGGTCGTTCCCGCCTTCTTGATCGCCTCCGCCAACGCCATCGCGGAGTCGTACCCGAGCGCCGCCATCGCGTCCGGCACCTCGTTGTACTTCGCCTTGAACGCGGCCACGAATTCCTTCACCGCCGGGCTGTCCTGCGACGGCGAGAAATGCGTGGAGTAATACGTGTTCTTCAACGCGTCGCCGCCCGCGATCTCGATCAATTGCGGCGCTTCCCAGCCGTCGCCGCCGAAGATCGGGATCGTGAGCCCGAGTTCGCGCGCCTGTTTCACGATCAATCCCACCTCGGTGTAGTATCCGGGCACGCAGATGCCGTCGGGCGACGACGCCTTGATCGCGGTCAACTGCGCCTTGAAGTCCTTGTCGCGCGACGCGTACTTCACCTCGAGCACGACCTCGCCGCCGGCCGCGACGAACGGCTGCTTGAAAAACTCCGCGAGGCCGACGCTGTAGGCCGACGCGGTGTCCGAGAGGATCGCGACCTTGCGGACCTTGAGCGTCTTCCACGCGAAGTCCGACAGCAGCTTGCCCTGGAAGGGATCCGTGAAGCACACGCGGAACACGTGGTCGCCGACCTCGGTGACCTTGGGATTCGTCGACGACGGCGAGATCATCGGGATGCCCGCGGCCTGGCAGATTGGCCCGGCCTCGAGCGAGCGTCCGGAAGCAACCTCGCCGAGCACCGCGACGACGTGGTCGCGGGAAAGGAATTTCTTGGCGATGGTGACGGATTCGCCGGCCTTCGACTGGTTGTCCTCGACGATGAGTTTCACCTCGCGCCCGAGAAGCCCGCCGGTGGCCTTGATTTTGTCGAAGGCGAGTTCGGTGCCCTTGTGGGACGACTGGCCGAACGCGGCCTCGCTGCCGTGGAGCGACGCGAATTCGCCGACCACGATGGGGCCGGTCGAGGAGTCACCCGTCTTGCCGGAGTCCGCGGAAGGCTTGCAGCCCGCGAGCGCGAGGCCGACGGCCACGAGGGCGATGAACTGGCGGCGGCGGGCGAATGCGGGGGATTTCATGCGACGACGAAAGGCTGGTTCCGAAAGACCGTTTTGGGCCCGGTTTCCCGCCGGGCTCGGCGAACGTTACGGACGTGCCACCGCGGTTTCAATGGCCAATCCCGCGCTTGCACCGCCTCCCGCGTCCCGTAACCTCGCGCCCGGAATGGATTCGCAACTGTCGCAGTATCTGCCCGTCCTGATCCTGCTGCTCGTGGCCGTGGGATTCGCCGGCGGCACGCTGGCGTTCTCCGTGGTCGCCGGAAAATTCGGGCGCCGCACGCGCGTCAAGGACTCGCCGTACGAATGCGGCATGCTCCCCGAGGGACCCGGCTCCGCGCGGATGTCCGTGAAGTTCTACCTTGTCGCGTTGCTCTTCGTGCTCTTCGACATCGAGGTGGTGTTCATGTACCCGTGGGCCGTCACCTACCGCGAGTTGCTGAAGTCCAATGCGGCGCTCGCCCTCGGTGGCATGTTGACGTTCCTCGGCGTCCTGTTCGTCGGCTACGTCTACGCGCTCCGCAAGAAGGCGCTCGACTGGCGCAGCTAGTTTGATCCCGGCCCGGATATCGGAACGGTCATGACCTCCATCAAGTTCGGCACCAGCGGCTGGCGAAGCCTCATCGCCCGCGATTTCACATTCGAGAACGTCCGCGTCGCCATCCAGGGCATCGCCGACTATCTCCTCGCCGAAATGGCCCGTCCCGATTCGCCGATCAAAGGTCGCAAGCCCGTGGTGATCCTCGGGCACGACACGCGGTTCCTCGGACGCGAATTCACGCTCGCCGCGGCGGAGGTGCTCGCCGCGAACGGCCTTTCCCCGTTGCTGTGCGAGCGCGACGCGCCCACGCCGGTCATCGCGCACACCATCCGCGTCCGGAAGGCGATCGGCGGCATCAACATGACCGCCAGCCACAACCCGGCGGAGTACCAAGGGCTCAAGTTTTCGGTCCACAACGGCGCCGCGGCGCCCCAGGAAGTCACCTCGCGGATCGAGGCCAACATCCGCGCCCGACAGGAAGCCGGCTGGACCTTCAAGGCCGCGCTCGTCGGCACGTATTCCTGCAAGACCATTGATCCGCGCACGGCCTACGTTAAACAGATCCAAAAGCTGGTGGATTTCGAGACCCTCCGACGCGCGAAACTCAAGGTTGCGGTCGAACTGATGTACGGCACGGGCCGCGGCTATCTCGACACGCTGCTCGAGGACGACGGCGGCGCCCGGGTCATTCGTTTCCACGATTTCCTCAACCCGCTCTTCGGCGGGCACCATCCGGAACCCAATGCCGAGGGCATGTCGGGAGTCCGCGACGCGATCCTTGCGGGCAAGGCGCAACTCGGGCTCGGGCTCGACGGCGATGCGGATCGGTTTGGCATCGTCGACAAGGACGGGACGTGGCTCACGCCGAACCAGATCCTTGCGCTGACGTTGTATCACCTGAAGAAAAACCGCGGCTGGACGGGCTCGGTGGTGCGCACGGTCCCCACGAGCCACCAGGTGGACGCCGTCGCCCGGCTGCTCGGCGTCACGGTCCACGAGACGCCGGTAGGCTTCAAATACCTTGGCGCGCTGATGGAATCCGAGGCCGTCATCGTCGCCGGCGAGGAGTCCGGCGGGTTGAGCGTGAAGGGACACGTTCCGGAAAAAGACGGCGTGCTCGCCTGCCTTCTCATGGCCGAGCTCGTGGCCACGGAACGCAAGCCGCTCGGGAAGATCCTGGCGGAATTGGAGAAGAAGACCGGGGAGTTCCACACCGACCGGATCAACGTGGCGGTGCCCGCCGACGCCAAGGCCGCGTTGCTCGAGCGACTGGCCAAGGGAATGCCGGAATTCGCGGGGAAGAAGGTGGTCGATTTCATCACGAAGGACGGATTCAAGTTCGTCCTTCCCGACGACGAATGGGTGGCGTTCCGTGCCAGCGGCACCGAACCGCTCATCCGCTGCTACCTCGAGGCGAAATCGGTCGCCGGCCTGAAGAAGCTCGCCGCGGCGGCGAAGCAAGTGTTGGGAAAGTAATCAGTGGTCAGTTGTCAGTGTTCAGTTTGAAGTCGTCAGTCGTCAGAAGGACGCGACGGCGTGTCTTGGGAGCCACGCGTCTCTGGAGTGCGACGCGGACCTCTCCACCGCGCCCGTTCCGATCACTGATCACTGATCACTGATCACTGATCACTGCTCACTGCTCACTGACTACTGAATCCTGGCTCCCCCTCCCGTTTCCTTGCTCCGACCACTCGACTGTTGACCTTTCCCACACAGTAGCCTTAATCGGCTCCGAACCCCACGCGGAAACCGTACGCCGTGCGCGGCTGACTTTACTTATGCGTAACCCGAATTCCTGTGCGTTGCCCCGGAGCCGTGCTTCCGGCTTCACGCTGATCGAACTTCTCGTCGTGATCGCGATCATCGCGATCCTCGCCGGCATGCTTCTCCCCGCCTTGGCCAAGGCGAAGGACAAAGCCCAAACCACGCTCGATCTGAGCAACGTCAAACAGATCATGCTCGGGGTAAACATGTATGCCAACGACGCGGCCGACTATGTCCCGCACCCGACGTGGGGCGGTGTCGACGGCAGCTCGGGTGCCGGCCCCAACGGCTGGGCGTACGCCACCTCGCTCAATGGTCCCGGCGGCACCAAATGGATCCCGAACGGGGTCATCCCGGCCAGCCAGGTCCGCGGACTCGGCCGCGACGAGACCAACCAGACGCCGTATTTCCTCCAAGGACAGGTCGCGAAATATCTCTCCACCGTTCGCGCGGCATTTTGCCCGAAGGACGTCGGCGAGATCACGGGCGCCAAGAAGACCCAGTGGGCCGCCCGCCAAGTCAAGGTCACCAGCTACACGTTCAACGGCTGCCTGAGTGGAAACGACGTGCAACTCATGCCCACCGGCAAGACGTACAAGCTCGGCCAGTTCCGCCCACTGGACATCTTTCTCTGGGAAGCCAACGAGATGTCCCCGTTCTGGTTCAACGACGCCGGCAACCAACCCGGCGAGGGCGTTTCCCAACGCCATGCCGGCGGTGCCAAATCCAGCGCGACGACCGACCTCGGTGGCGGTGCCATCATCGGCCGCGCCACGGGCAGCGCGGAGATGATGAAGTTCCGCACGTACATGGGCATGGCCACCCAAACGGGTCCCGCCCCGCTCCGCATCCCGCAAAACAGCGCCGACAATTATCTCTTCATCGGCCCGCGTTACAGCAGGTGACCGGCCTTCCCCCCCGCATCGCGCCATGAATATTCGCCTGTATCTCCCGATCGTCGCGGCCCTCGCGCTTGGATCCTTCGGGTGCAAGAAAACCGCCGACGACGCCGTCGTCGACGAATCGGGCAAGGCCGCGGCGCCCGCCGTGCCTCAAAAAGGCGATGCCGAGGCCGGCCAAGCCATCGCCTCCGTCAACGCCGCGATGCAGAAGAGCGACTACGACGCCGCGATCGCCGCACTCGTCCAGGCCAAGCAGTCCGGCGGCATGTCGGACCAACAGAAAGCGCAGTACAACCAGACCGTTCTCGATACCACGACCAAGTTGCTGGAGGCGGCGCAGCACGACGCGAAGGCCAAGGAAGCCTACGAGAATTATGCCCGGATGATGAAGGGCCACTGACCCCGCCTCCGCGCGACGCACACGGCGGGTGCCGGCGATCTTCCGCCGACACCCGCCGGTTTGTTTTCCACCCATGCATCCAAAGGCCCGTCTCGCGCTTTGGGTCGCGATCCTCGCCGCCGTCGCTGCTTTCGCCGCGTGGCATCGGATTCACACGGAGCCGGTATCGCCCGCGTCGGCCAGCCGCGCGGCCACGGAAGCCGTGACGCGCGCCTTCCTCGAACTCGAGGCGCGCGAGGCGGAGCGGGATCGCACCGTTTGGGGAGAGGAGGTCGAGGCCGAGGCCTCCGAGGATGTCCTCGTCGCGTTCTGGGACGAACTCAACGCGTCCGGACACGCGTGGGAAACCTTCGGGGCGCACGCGCCGGACTCGTTCCACTTCTCTACCAACCACACGTCCGCGCCGCCCGGATTCACGGACCTTGCCGATTCCCTCCCGTCCGGCCGGCTCAAGCGTGGCGAACTCCTTGAATGGCTCGCGGGATTGCGCGACACCGGTTGGCAAGTACGGCGTTCGCGCTGGGAAGTGACTCACCACGTCAGCACCTCCCGCCATTCGTGGCTGCATTTCGAAATCCTTGCCGAAAACCAGCGCACCCATTCACGCGCGCAGATTCGCGGCGGCGCCGACGTGAAATGGACCCGCACCGAACCCCTGCGTCCGGACGACATCGAGGTCACGGGAGTCGCAGCCTGGGGACAAACCGGGCCGACGCGCTTCGTCGTCGAGGCCGACATCGATCTTCCCGTGCCGCCACACACGCCGTTCGTCGATCCGCTGCTCGCGATCACGGACGCACGCGGCACGACCGACCTGGCGTTGGTCGGCGCGGGCGTTCGTCTGCGACGCGATCCGTCGGGGCATTGGGTTTCGTCACCATCCAGCAATTTGCCCGAAGAACGCCTTTGGGCCGCGACGCTGGCGGACTGGGACGGCGACGGCGCGGACGACCTGATCCTCGTCGGCAGCACGGGCGTGCGCGTGGTGAAGGGGCCGGCGTTCGATGGACCGGGCGAGACCGTGTGGAACGCGCCGACGAAACTGAACCACCCGCAGGTCGTGGCCGCGGGCGACTACGACGGCGACGGACGGCTCGATCTCTGGATAGGCCAATACAAGTTGCCGTACCAAGGCGGCCAATTCCCGACGCCGGTCTTCAATGCCAACGATGGTTTTCCATCGTACCTGCTGCATCGCGAGGGCCCGTCCACACTGCGCGACACGACGGAAGAATCGGGGCTCGGGACGAAGCGTTGGCGTCGGGTTTACAGCGGTTCGTTCGTGGATCTCGACGGCGACGGCAAACTCGATCTCGTGGTCGCGAGCGATTTCTCGGGGCTCGATGTTTTCATGAACGCGGGTAACGGAAAGTTCCGGGAACCGACGCCGGACCCGCGCCCCCTAGCATTCGATCGGTCCTCGCGATACGCGTTCGGGATGGCGCACGCGACGGGCGATTTCAACGAAGACGGACGCACCGATGTGTTCATGACGGGCATGGTCTCGGCGTTGGCGGAACGGTTGGACGCGATGTATGGGATCTACACGTTCGGCAAGGAGCCGGAAGGCGCCCTCGCGGGAGCCATGAGCGGCAATCGCATGTTCTCGGGGACGGCGGATGGATTGCGACTCGCGCCGTGGGGATTCGATCTCATGCGTGCGGGCTGGGCTTGGGCCGTGACGCCGCTCGACTTCGACAACGACGGCCACCTCGATTTCCACATCGCCAACGGCCACGAGACCCGCGCCAGCACGCGCGACTACGAGCGGCAATTCTGGCGCCACGACGTCTACGTGGGGAAGTCGACGAACAATCCGGTGGTCGACCTCTACTTCCGCAACGCGGCGGGCCGCCGCGCGGCGGACAAGGCGTCTTACGGCGGTTGGCAACACGGCGCGTTGTTCCACCGCGAACGAACCGACAAATACCCAGACGTCGGGTGGCTGGAGGGAACGTCGGTGTTCGCGGACACGCGCAACGCGGTCGCGGCGGATTTCGACGGCGACGGCCGCATCGATCTCGCGATCACGACGTTCGAGGATTGGCCCGTGCGCCGGCAGCGGTTGGTCGTGCTGCGCAACGTCGGCACGAACGCGAACCATTGGGTCGGTTTTCGTTTCGACGGTTGCAGCAGCGTCAACGCCACGGTGCGCGTAACCACTTCGAACGGCGTCCAGCAACGACGCGTGGCGAGCGGCGAATCGTTCCGCTCACAATCGGTCGGCGCGGTCCACTTCGGCCTCGGAAACGCGGCCGTGATCCAACGCGCGGAAGTCCTTTGGCCCGACGGTACCGTGCAGGATCTGGGACGTGTCGCCGCGGATCGGTGGTCGACGATCCGGCGCGAGGCGGCGAGCCGGCGGTGAAAGGCAGTGACGGCAGGGCCGCCGTCACCCACCCATGCGCACGAGCACCGTCATCCGACCCGCTTGTGGCCGTGGGCGAGGAGCTCGATGAGCCGCACGCCGACCACCACGGCGACGACGAGCAGGAGAAAGCCGCTCGCGCGCGACATGCGGCGCAACGCCGTCGCGGAGAAACCGGAACCGCCGCGCGCGATGCCCCACGCGACCAGCCCGAACCACGCCATGCCGCCGACGGCCACGCCGCTGATGAACGGCCACTTCGATACCCATCGGTTCTCCAGCCATTCGCGGGAGAGGAGCATCGCTGCGACGGTGACCCACAGCAGCAACACGCCGGGATTCCCGAGCACGCGCAGGAATCCGGTCCAGAACGCGGTGTGCGGATGGAACCGTTCCTCCACGAAATTCTCCACCTGCTCCGTTCCCGGGATCTGGGTTCCGCGCAGGTATTTCACCCCGAGCCACAGCATCAGGAGAAAACTCGCGAGCTCCATGGTGGCGCGCACCCAGCGGAGTTCGAAGACCTGCGCGAATCCGGCAAACGCGACCCCGCAGTAGATCGCCTCCATCAGCACCGCGCCGAATCCCAGGAACAGGCACCAGCGGATGCCGCGGCGCGCGCCCTCGGCGATCAGGGTGGCGTTGATCGGCCCGCCGGGAATGCTCGCGACGAATCCGGCCACCACGCCCAATCCGGCAGCGACCATCGTTGAGGATCCATCCACCATGCTCTCAGCGGGTGGGTCCGGTCTTCTCCGATTCCCCGTCCTTGCCGGACTCGTCCTCGTCGTCCTCGTCCACCTCGACGCGCCGTTGCATGCGTCGCGAGATGAACGGCCGGATGAAGCCGTAGAGCAGGTACGCCGTGAACACGATCGGCATGATGTACGGCATGAGCTGGTTCCTGAGCAGGAGGAACAGCGAGATCAACAGCACGATCACCACCGTCTTCACGAACGGGTGCTGCGTGCGCCAATGGATTTTCTTGAAGGTCGGGTACTTCACCTCGCTGACCATCATCGCCGAGAGGAACACCAGGATGACGGGAAGCGCGAAACGCCAGGGACCCTGCGCCCATCCCTTCTCGTCCCACTTCACGAGGAACAGCGTGAGCGACGCCACCATGCCCGCCGCCGCGGGGATCGGGAACCCGAGGAAGTACCGGCCGCCGCCGGTGCCGGACATCGCCGCTAGGCAATTGAAGCGCGCCAACCGGAACGCCCCGCAGATCACGAACGCCGCCGCGATGAACCACCCGAACTCCGGGTTGTCCCGGAACACGTCGCGCAACACGATCCGGTGCACCAAAAACGCCGGAGCCACGCCGAACGAAACGATGTCCGCCAGCGAGTCGAACTCCCGTCCGAACGGGCTCTCGTACCCGCCCATCCGCGCCACGCGCCCGTCGAGCAGGTCGAGGATGCAGGCCAGCAGGATGAGGAAGAGCGCGACCTTGATGTCGTGGTAGTTCGAGTTCGCAAGGTCGGCCTCGACGATCTTCGTCAACGCCAGGAAGCCGCAGAAGAGGTTGCCCGCCGTGAACAGGTTCGGCAGCAGGTAGATCTTCAGCCGCGCGGCCTCGGCATCGACCGCCGTTTCCTCGGCGACCCTCGCCGCCTCGCGCTTGTCTTTCTCGGCTTTCATGCGTTGTTCAGCCGATGCGGGCCATGATGGTTTCGCCGCCCACCGCGCGGTCCCCGAGCTTCACCTCGACGCGCGCCTCGAGCGGGACATAGAGATCCACGCGCGACCCGAATTGGATCAGGCTGATGCGCTCGCCCTTCGCCACGGTCTCGTCCGGACGCGCCCACGGGATGATGCGCCGCGCGATCAATCCCGTCAGCAAGCGCACCCCGATCCGCCGGACGCTGGGATCGGTGGACTCGAATCCGAGCAACACGTTCTCGTTCTCGGTGGCGGACTCGGCCTTCATGGCGTTGAGGAATTTCCCGGGCGTGTGCTCGACCAACAACACGCGCCCGCCGACGGGCGACTGCTGCACGTGGACGTCGAACACGGAGAGGAAAATGGAAATCCGGCGGCAACGCCCGCCCATCACCTTCGGTTCGTCGATCTCGTCGATGATGTCGATCTTGCCGTGCGCCGGGGCGACGACGATGCCGGGCCCCGGGGGAACGCGGGCTTCGGGATCCCGGAAGAAGTAGAGGGTGAACGCGGCGAACAGCAGGAACGGCGCGCCGGCGACGCCGCCGGCCAATCCGCCCGCCACTCCCATCGCCCGCAGGATTCCACCAAGCACCACGGACACGACGAGCCCGATCAGCAGGATCCGGATCGCGGCCTTCGAGGCCTTTCCCGAATGTTTCATGTCGTGCCAGCGTAGACTCCGGACTTGTCGTTGGGGAAGCGCGCTTTGCGAAGTGCTTGAACACGTGGCGAGTCGTGCAAGTCTTTCAAAGCTCATGTCGTCGTCGCCACCCCCCGCCGGTTTCGATCTGACACCGCGGACCCGCATCGTGTTCGAGCCCGGCGCGCTCGTTCGTCTCGGCCCACTCTCCCGCGAACTCGGCGGCACGCGCGTCCTGCTGGTCACCGACCCGGGCATCGTCGCCGCCGGTTACGCCGCGAAAGCCGAGGCCGGACTCCGCGACGCCGGCCTCTCGGTCGCCGTCTACGATGCCGTCCGCGTGAACCCCACCACCGAGGACGTCGCGAAGTGCCTGGCCGTTGCGGTCGGGGCGCGCGTCGACCTGATCGTCGGTCTCGGCGGCGGCAGTTCGATGGACACGGCGAAGGGCGCCAATTTCCTGCTCACCAACGGCGGCGAGATGAAGGACTACTGGGGCGTCGGGAAAGCCACGCGCCCAATGCTCCCGTTGATCGCGATTCCCACGACGGCAGGCACCGGAAGCGAATGCCAATCCGCCGCGCTCATCGCGGATGCCGTCACCCACCGGAAGATGGCCTGCCTTGATCCCAAGGCCGCGGCCCGGATCGCGATCCTCGATCCCGAGCTGACCTTGTCGCTGCCCGCCCGCATCACGGGCGTCGCGGGCATCGATGCGCTGGCGCACGCCATCGAGAGTGCCGTGACCCTCAAGCGGACGACGGTTTCGTGGATGCACTCGCGCGAGGCGTTTTGCCTCGGCATCGCGAGCCTGCCGCGCGTCCTCGCGGCGCCGCGGGATCTCGACGCGCGCGCGCGGATGCAACTCGCTGCCGCGTTCGCCGGGATCGCGATCGAACTCTCGATGCTCGGTGCTGCCCACGCCGCGGCGAATCCCCTCACCGCGCGCTTCGACGTCGGCCATGGCGTGGCCGTCGCGCTCATGCTCGGACCCGTCATCCGCTTCAATGCCGCGGACCCCGCCGCGCGCGCCATCTATGCCAAGCTGGCCGTTGCCGGCGGCCTTGCAGGGACCCATCTCCCCGAAGCCGCCGCCGTCGACGCCCTCGTCGAGTCCCTCGCCCCGTTGCTGCATGCCGCGGGATTGCCGTCCAATCTCGCCCGGGCCGGCGTCGATCACGCCGCGATTCCCGCGCTCGCTGCCGATGCCGCGGACCAATGGACGGCGTCGTTCAACCCGCGCCGGGTTTCCACTGCCGATTTCGCGGCGATGTACGAATCGGTCGCCTGAGAGCCGTCGCCTTGCCGTGCGCGACCCGCGCGCTAGCATCGGCGTCATGCGGCACCCGCACGCGATCGTCGGCCATTGGAAAGGAGGATGGGATGGCCCCGGCATCCAGCGTTGGGCCGCGTCGCTCCGTTCCCGTCTCGATGCCCCGGCGATTTCGATCGGGATACTCTTCGCGACGCGCGGGCTCGCGGCGCATGGCACGGAACTTCTCGAAACCCTCCGCATCGCGGCGCGGATCCCGTTGCTCGTGGGATGCTCGACGGCGGCCGTCGTCGTGAACGGACAGGAACACGAGTCCGACGAAGGCCTTTCGCTGGCGTTGTACCACCTGCCGGGCGCGCTGCTCGAAGCGCGCCATTTCGAAGACGACACGCCCGAACCCGCGGCGGGGGCCCGGGCGGGCAAGTCGGGCGGTTGGTTGGTGTTCGCGGATCCCTTCCACATGGACGGCGAGCGTTGGCTGAAACGCTGGAACGAACTCCATCCGGGCGAACCCATCGTGGGCGGACTCGCGAGCGGCGATCCCGAGGTGCGGAAGACCCAGTTGTTCCTCGACGGCGACGTGCACGAGACGGGTCTGGTGGCAGTGTCGGTCGGCGGCGCGGTCCGGCTCGAGCCGGTGGTCTCGCAGGGCTGCACGCCGATCGGCGACACCTGGACGGTCACGAAGACGGACCGGAACCACATCCTCACCATCGGGAACCGGCCGGCGTACTCGGTGTTGGTGGAGACCTTCAACGGGTTGAGCCGCGAGGACCAGGCCCGCACCCAGGGCAATCTCTTCGTGGGTTTCGCGGGCAGCGAGTACCGGGACGAATTCCGGCGCGGCGATTTTCTCGTGCGCCACTTGCTCGGCGTCGATCCGGAGCACGGCGTCCTCGCGGTGGGCGCGGTGCCGCGGGCCGGGCAGACCCTGCAATTCCAAAGGCGCGACGCGGCGACCGCCAGCGAGGATCTCGCCTGGGTGCTCGCGCGCACGCGCGAACGACTGGCCGGCAAGCCGGTTTTCGGCGGGGTCCTCGCCATTTGCCTCGGCCGCGGCGAACGCCTCTTCGGCAGCCGCCACCACGACGCGGCGTTGGTCCAGGAACAGCTCGGTCCGTTGCCGATCACCGGGTTTTTCGGCAACGGGGAGATCGGCCCCGTCGGCGAACGGAGCTTCGTCCATGGCTACACCGCGGCGCTCGGGTTGTTCGTCGGGACTTGAGCCCAACGCCAAGGCCGCGTTGAGTCCCCGCCCGATACATGGACACCGCTTCCACCGCCGCGACCCAGGAACCGACGCTCCGGGTGCGCGCCGACATCCTTCGGCGCCTCGATTTTCCCGCGCTGTTCGGACGCCGCGCGCCCGTGGAACTGGAACTCGGCGCCGGCGACGGCTCGTTCCTCCTCGCCCACGCCGCCGCCCATCCCGAGCGCGATTTCATGGGCGTCGAACGCCTGCTCGGACGCCTCCGCAAGATCGACCGCAAGGGCCGGCGCCGCGGGCTCGCGAATCTCCGTGCGCTGCGCCTCGAGGCCGGGTACGTCCTCGAATGGATGATCCGCCCGGGATCCCTCGACGCCCTGCACGTTTATTTTCCCGATCCGTGGCCGAAACGCCGGCATTGGAAACGGCGGCTCGTCAACCCGAGGTTCGTCGAACTCGCTTCCCTCGCCCTGGCCCCGGGCGGCGTCGCGTATCTACGCACCGACGACGAGCCCTACTTCGCGCAGATGACGGTGGTTTTCGACGGCGGCGCCGATTTCGAACGCATCGCGGAGACCGCCGGTCTTCTGGATCGCCGCACCGACTTCGAGACGGATTTCAATTCCCGGGGAATCCCGACGCGCCACGGCGCCTGGCGAAGACGCTGAGCAACGGTGCGGCGCGTCCAAAGCGATGTTCTCGCCGGTGGACGATCCCGATGCACTTCCCCATGCTGCTTCCCATGTTCGGCAACCGCCCTCCCGTCTGGTTCGCGCTGGCCGTTTTCCTCGTCGGCCTCGCCGGCCCCGTCGCCGCGCAGTCCGGACTCGGCGAGAAACAGGCGGCGTTCCTCGCCCATGCGGGCCGCGGCCACATGATGGGACGCTGGGTGGATCTCGATACCAACCAACTCGTGGCGCTCCGCAAGAAGGTCGAGGTCTATTCGGCCGACATTCCGAAGTACCACCTGGTGGACGGATTGATCGTCTCCACGCGTTTCACGGACACGAACCGCACGCAGAAGGTGCGGTACGAGGAACTCCAGGACAGCACGGCATGGACCGGTTTCTACCTGACCGGACTCGCGTATTGGTTCGCGGTCGATCGCCGTCCGGAAACGCTCGAACGAATCCGCACGACGTTGGGAGGAATCGAACGGTTAACCGGGATCAGCGGGCGACCGGGCTACCTTCCGGCGTTCGTCGGTCGCGCCGACGATCCCGCCTACCGGGCCGTCTACGGGACGTACGGCGGGGAGGATCCCGCGCGTCCGGGATTCGGACGCCTGGCGTTCGCGGGGCAAGGGACGAACAAGGATCTCGTCTGGCTCAGTTCGACCTCGCGGGACAATTACGCCGGATTGGCGATGGGATTGGCGATGGTCCACAAATTCGTCCGCGAGCCGAAGATGCGGTCGCGGGTGAGCAACATCGTCGAGCAAGTCACCGAGCGGCTCGAAGTGGACGGCTGGCGGATCAAGGACGGCCAGGGGCACGAGTCGTTCGTCACCCCGTTGCTCGGCGCCGCGATCCTCCGCCTCGGTGCCTCGGTCAACACCAACCGCTATTTCCGCGACTACGAGGACCGTGCGGACGACGTCGTCGATCTTCCGCCGCCGGGCACGTCGCGCTATGGCGACGCGCGATCCGCGGTGTTCGCGGCGGCCAATCTGTGCACGCTCAACGGACTCGAGAATTCCAAGAAGCGCAGCCTTGGCTATCAGGACAAGGTCACGCGCCTGTGGCGGGACTCGGGAAGCCAATTGAATCCTTGGCTCGCCGTGGCCTTCGTGAATGCGTTCGACCACGCGCCTTCCGAAACGATCTCGATCGCCACGCTCCAGGGGGTGCTGCTCGATTTTCCACCGGCACCCCGATGGACCGGTCCGGGTGACCTGCAAGGCACCAACGGCCTCGAATTGGTGTCGGCAAACGGTTCCGTGTGGTCGAAAAACGCGCTGCCGCTCGCCGCACAGGGCGTCCAGGCGTTCCAATGGACCCGCTCGTCGTTCTCGCTCGCGGGCGTCGCGGCGCAACCCATCTCCCATCCGGGACTCGACCTCTTCGCGACCTACTGGATGGCGCGCGATGCCGGCATCATCTCCGACGACGCGGCACCCATCGTCGCGACCGGGCCCGGCGGCCGGCGGCCGCCGGAAACCAAGGTGCGAACGAATTCCCCGTTGGTCGCACCGCCCGCTTCGTCTCCGGACGGAAAACGAAAACCGTCGACGCCCAAGCCCTGATCCGAAACGACGCGCCGACTGGGAAAGAAACGCCGGGCAAAGGCGCGTCCCGCAGTGGACACCGACTGGACCGCGGGTCGCCCAGCGATCATGCGGCCCGACGCGACGCGCGGGCCCATAGCAACACGACCACGAACAGGTCGCTCGCGACGACGCACGCCTTCGCTCCCCTGCCCATGAAGTCGAACAATCCCGTGTTGCGCAGGAACAACAGTCCTCCCGCGAGGGCCGCCGTCAGGATGATCGGCAATACCCAACGCATCGGACCACGGCTCGCGCTCGGATTCACGGCGCCAGACTAGCGCGGGCCGCGCCGCCGGAACAAGCGCCCGTCGTGGTTTCACGGGCCATCGCCCGCGCCGAGCTCGACCTCGCCCGCCGGGCCCCGCAACCGCGCCTTCCCGCCGGCGATCCTTATTTCCGCCCAACCTTCCTCGTCGGTGAAGTGGACCCGCCACGAACCCGCGCGCAACCGCGCCCGCACCGACGCGGAAAGTCGCCGCGACGCCGGGCGCGAGCCGCAACCCACGATCACCAATCTCGGCTGGACCGCCGCGAGAAACTCCGGCACCAGCGGCTCGCCGTGCGTCGGGACATCCGCGATCACGACGTCCGCGCGAATCGCCGCGGAATCCGATCTCGCCAGGGCTCGTTGCGCGGTCTCGCCCAACGCCGGGACCAGAAGGCAACGGACGCCGCACACGTCGCCGACGAGGACCGCGGAGACATCGTCCGCGCGCCGGCCCGGCAGGCCGGCCTTGGGCCAAACGGCCTTCCACGGACCGCCTTGCCAGCCGGCACGGATCGCCTCGCGGGCCTCGCCGGGACCCGATTCCGCCGCGCCGCGCCGCGCCTCCGAACAACGCCGCGGGGAGAGTTCCGCATCGATCTCTTCCCAAGCCCCGCGGAAGCGCGTCTCGGCCACCGCGAGCACTCCCTCGCCGAGGCGGCCGATCCCGCGGGTCCGCAGCCATGGCACCGCGACGCGCTCGCCGAATCCCCGCGGGCCGCAATCCACGAGGACCGACGAGAACCCGCGCTCGTGGAACACGAATTCCCCGCCCGCCGGCACGACGATCCGGGCCTCGCCGAGCCCGCGGATCCAGACACAGGCCGCCGCCACCGCCCACGCCGCGACGGATCCCGCGGCCCATCGTCTCGCCCTGGCCTGGATCGATTCCCAACGAATGGCGATTGCCGCGGCCGCGACGTAGCCGATCCACCACGGCCATTCGGGCGAGGCGACGTACCAATGTCCGAACGGCAACGCGGCCGCGCGCTGGCTGGCCCATTCCATCCCGTTCATCCAGACCCACGCCGATTGGTTGAACCATTCGGAAAGCCCGGGCCACCACGGGGCCGTCGCCAGCGTCGCGGCATTCGCCGTGAGACACAGGCTGCTGAGCGGCACGACGACGAGGTTCGCCAACAGGCTGACCGGACTCACCAGATGGAAATGGTGGACCACCAGCGGCAACGACGAACACCACGCGGCCAACGACGACGCGAGGTTGAGCACCAGCAGCCGTCGCAGGGGCTCCGCGATGCGCCGCCAGCGCGGCCAGTGTGACTCGGGGACGAGCGGGTCGAAGGCGATCCATCGCGCGAGCACGGTCTCGATCGGCCGTGTTCCCCACGCCATGCCGCCGACCACCGCGAACGAAAGCTGGAAGCCGGGCTGGAACAGTTGGGAGGGATCCGCCACCAGGATCAACAGCGCAGCGGCCGCGAGCGAGTTGGGCAAGTCCGACGGCCGCCTCAGCGCCCAGCCCGCCGCGACGACCGTCGCCATCACCGCCGATCGCACCGCCGAGGCCTGCCAACCCGTCGCCGCGACGTAACCCCACGCGACCGGGATGACGATGAATCCACACGCGCCGCGCCCGACCCCGAACAAACGCAGCACCTGCACGACCAGCGCGGCCACCAGCGCGATGTGAAGCCCGCTGATCGCGAACACATGGAGGGTTCCCGCGCGCAGGAACGGCGTCGCCAATTCACGCGTCAACCCCGGCTTCCATCCCAGCGCCTGCGCGCGGATCAACCTCGACGCGTCGTCGTCCGGCAATCCCCTCGACAACGCCCCGTGCGCCCACGCGAGGAACCGGTCGCCGAGATCGGGGCCGGTGCCCGGGTTCAGGATCTCGACGTCGCGCGTCGAATCCATCCGCAACTCGCGGTGGATTCCCATCGTCCCGAAATGGTCCGCGGAATCGAACCCGCCGGGCAACACCGCGCCCGGCGGCTCGGCAAGCACGCCCGAGAACGCGGCTTCCATTCCCTCGCGCAATTCCAGCCCGCTCGCGTTCGACATCCGCCACCGCGCCGTCCCCTGCACCGGCCGCTCCGTCCCGTCGCCGAACCGGCATGCCGCGAGTTCGATCGTGCCGTGCGCGGGCACCCATCCATCGGGACGCCTCGGATCCGCCGTGCCGATGTCGACCGACGACACGATTCCCCGGACGATCGCCAACCGCGGCTCGGGACCGGCCAGCGACGCGATGTCGGTGGGCCCGATGATCCGCCACGACGCGTGGTGCCACGTGCCGCACGCCGCGAGGGCAACCAACAACAACCACGCGCGCGAACGCGCCAGCGCGAGCCACGACGCGAGCGCGAGGACCACGACGAGCGCGGCGGCGAAAGCGGGCGGTTCCAGCCACGCGTCCACGCACAGCCCGAGCGCGAACGCGCCGAACGGCAACAGCAAGGGACGATCCATTGTTTGGGCGCGCCGACCGTAGCAGACGAAGGACGCTTGCAAAACCCGCGCGGGCGCCGCGAAGACTCCGCCTAATGATTCCGGGCGCCGCGTGTCGTTTATCCGAACGACACATTCTCGATCCGATGAAAACGCCACGCTTCACGACGCCGGTCGCCTTCCTTGCCCTCGCGCTCCGCGCGAACGCGCTCATCTTCACGGGCGGCACCAACCACATCGACGACCCCGGTTGGCCGGCCGGCGCGCTTCCCGCCGCCAATCTTCCCTCCCGGATATTTTGGGCCGAGGGACCGCCCTTCGGCGGCGGCGAATGGACCTTCTTCCACACGGGCGACACCGCGGCGCTCCAGAAATGCATCGATGCGTTCGCCGGCATCGAGTCGCCGGTCCACGACATCCGGGTCCATCCGGGGCATCCCAACATCCCGTATTCCACGCGCGACGCGGCCGGCGAACCCATCGGCTACGATTGGTCGTTCACGGTCTGGAAGGCAGACACTTTCGAAAAGTTGCTCGGGCCGAAAGGCGCCCCGTTCATGTCGCGGCATCCCGACTTCGGCGCGACCAACGCGCCCTTGCGATTCGACGTTTGGGTACACGCCGGCGGTGCCGATTGGGACGCGATCAAGGTTCCGAAGAACGCCAGGATCGTCGACGGACGCGCGGAGAAACACGGCTTTCCCTCGGACCAACTGACCTTGCAGGTGCATTTCCTTCCCGCGGCCGGACGCCCGGTCGAGCACGGCCGCGTCGAACTGGTCCATCAAGGAACCGACTCTCCCAACGGCGGACCCGGACCGGCGGCCAACGCGGTCGGCGACACGGCGACCGTCACGGGCATCCCAACCGGCCCCTACCAGATCGTCGCGTCCGCGCCCGACTTCGTCGCCCGGGTCGTCGGCGAGACCACGGCCGACGGCGACACTTACCGCGAGCTTTCGGTCGCCCTCGATCCCGAATCCCTCGTTGCCGGCATCGCGGTCGATCGCGACGGCAAGGGAATCCCCGGCGTGGAGATCCACGCGGGCGAAGTGATCGGCAGCGATGGCCACGGGTACGCCATGCCCGCTGCTCCCGGCGCGACGACGGGTGACGACGGGCACTTCGTGTTGCGCGGGCTGCCGAGTTCCCGGGTGCAACTGCGCGCGGCGAAGACGGGATTCCACCAAGTCTGGGAATCGTCCGGCATCATCCAACTTCCCTCGACCGATCTCACGATCCGCATGGTACCGACGGGATCGGTCCGCGTAAGCGTGGGCGTGGGCGGCACGGTTCATATCCAGGAAGCGGCGCGGCGCGGCGTGGGTTCGTGGGGCGGCTCGGGGAACGCCGATCCGGAGGGCTGGGTCGAGTTCAAGGACGTTCCCGTGGGCGAGTACTTCGTGTCGCCGACGCCGTTCCCGGAGGACAAACTCTCGGGAACGAAGCTCGTCATCGAACCCGGCCGCGCGGTGGAGGCGAAGGTGACGAAGCCCTGAGACGAAGCCTCGGCGGGAGTAGCGTGACTGGGACGCATCCGGACACTGCCCCCGAAAGTCCGGGGCTGCCATCGATCAAATGAAATCGACGAAGTGGGACCGAGCGAAACTCCCTGACGTTGATGCAATCAATTCCGAACGCACCCCGGCGGGCCCCCCGACTTTTCGTGTGGTTCGTGTGGTTCGTGGATGCCAATTCCACGGGCCTGCCCGGCTTGCATCAAGTTGGGTGGGTGAACCACGAAACACACGAAACACACGAAATGCTAGGGGAAGGAGATTCGATGGGTTGCCGGGGATGCTTTGAAAGAGTCTCGCGTTCCCGAGTGGGCGCATGCGCAAAC
>JANYDN010000172.1 GCA_025363585.1 Verrucomicrobiota bacterium
CGCGCATACCCTGACCCGACGAAATTCAGCCTGATCACCCGTGCCGCCGACGAATTCGGGTGGTGGTCCAACTTCAGCCCGGATCAATACGCCAATGCCCTTTTGGCGCGCGCGGGACTTGAGATTCCAGTGAGGGAACAGCAGCCGGCCTACGAGGCGCCCGCCCGTCCGCCCGCTCCCCCGACCCACGTGCCCGTGCCCCGACCGGGCCCCAACGAGCGCTGTCCCTGCGGCAGCGGGAAGAAGTACAAGAAGTGCTGCGGTTGACGGCGCGCCGCGGGGGGCGCATCTCGCCACTGCCCCCGGATCGCCAGGAAAGGGACCCGGAATAGTTTTACAGGAGGTAGCGGAGGAAACGGAGGCGGGGGCCGTAACTCCCGCGGAGACGCAGAGATCCCGGAGAGGATCCACATTCCCTCGGCCGAATCGCCGTTCATGTTCCATTCACGGATAGGCATTCCGCGACGAGCCTCCGTGCGAAAAAGAAAGCCGCGAGTGGTGCCGTCGGGCCGGCAAGCGAGCCGAAGCCTCCGTTTTCTCCGTTACCTCCTGTAAAATATTTCCGGTTCCACTCGCGCTTCCCCATGCATTCCATCTCTCCCCACTTCTCCGCCGTCGCCTTCTCGTGTCTACTGCCAACGCGGCATCCGCGCGCCGCGTCCTTTTGAACGTCAACGAATCCATCGACGCCACCATCCCGGCGTCCGCACCCGCACCGGCCGCGCCGCGCCTGCCCGAGCTCCTCGCCCCCGCGGGCGATTGGGAATGCGCGCGCGCCGCCGTCGAGAACGGCGCCGATGCCATCTACTTCGGCCTCGACCGCTTCAATGCCCGCATGCGCGCGCGTAACTTCACCGAGGCGGATCTTCCCGCGCTCATGGAGTTCCTCCACCGCCGCGGCGTTCGCGGCTACGTCACGTTCAACACCCTCGTCTTCACCGAGGAACTCCCGGCCGCCGCCGAATACCTCCGCGCCATCGTCGCCGCGGGCGTCGATGCCGCCATCGTCCAGGACATCGGCGTCTGCCGCCTCATCCGACGTCTCTCGCCCGACTTCCCCATCCACGGCTCGACGCAGATGACCGTCACGAGCCCGGCCGGCGTCGACATGGCGCGTGATCTCGGATGCGAACTCGTCGTGCTCGCGCGCGAGAATTCGATCAAGGACATCGCCGCCATCCAATCCGCGCAGGCCGAGGGCGCCGCGTCGGGACGCGCCCCGCTTCCGCTCGAGGTGTTCGTCCATGGCGCGCTTTGCGTCGCCTATTCCGGACAATGTCTCACCAGCGAATCGCTTGGCGGCCGGAGCGCCAACCGCGGCGAGTGCGCCCAAGCGTGCCGCATGCCCTACGACCTCTTGTCGGACGGCCAGCAGGTGGAGCTTGGCGACCGCCGTTACCTGCTTTCGCCCCAGGATCTTTCCGGACTCGAGGTGCTTCCCGACCTTGTTCGCGCCGGCGTGGCGTCGCTCAAGATCGAGGGGCGACTCAAGAGTCCCGAATACGTCGCCGGCATCACGCGCGTCTACCGCGAGGCGCTCGACAAGCTCGGCGCGGAACCGGGCGCAGCGCGGGATCGCGAACGCATGCGCACCATCGCCGACGTTCCCGGATTCGACGCGGCACGCGCGCGCTACGAGCTCGAGATGGGATTCAGCCGCGGGCTCGAGACCGGATGGTTCCGCGGGACCAACAACCAGGAATTGGTCCACGCCCGCTTCGGCAAAAAGCGCGGCGTCTATCTCGGCGAGATCGTGGGGGTCGAGCGGGTGCAGGTGCTCCTGCGCCCGGAAGGCGCCGTGAAACCGGGCGACGGCGTGGTGTTCGACGCGGGCCGACCCGACCTTCCCGAGGAAGGCGGCCGCGTCTATTCCGTGCATCCGCGCCCCGGCGGTTTGCTCGCGCTCGAATTCGGCCACACCGCCGTCGATCTCCAAAAAGTCCGTCCGGGCCAGCGTCTTTGGAAAACCAACGATCCCATCCTCGAACGCGAGGTCCAGCGCACCTACGCGGGCGACGCGCCGAAATTCCAGCGCCCCATCACGCTTGAGGTTCACGGGCACGCCGGCGTCCCGATGACGCTGATCGCGCGCGACGAACGCGGCCTCGTGGCACGCGTCGAATCCCAACTTCCGCTCGCGGTCGCGGAGAAGCAACCGTTGTCGACCGAACGCCTCCGCGACCAACTCGGCCGCCTCGGCGGAACGCCGTATCGCATCGGCGAATTGCGGAATCATCTCGAGGGCGCGGTCATCGTGCCCGTCAGCGAATTGAACCGCCTCCGGCGCGAGGCCGTTGCCGCGCTCGACCAACTCCGCGCGTCCCCGGTGCGTTGGCAAATCTCGCCGGCGACCGACGCCTCGTCCTGGTCCGTCGTGGGCGCGGGCGAAACCCCGGACGCGTCGGCCGCGCCGGAACTCGTGGTGTTGGCTCGGCGCATGGAACAACTCGAGGCCGCGCTGCGCTGCGGCGTCTCGACCGTCTATTGCGAGTTCGAGGATCCCAAGCGTTACCGCGAGGCGGTGCGCTTGGTCCGCGAGTCGTGCGCGTGCGACGCTCCCGCGCGCTCGGTCTGGGTCGCGCCGCCGCGCGTCCACAAACCCGGCGAGGACTGGATCCTGAAACTGGTCCGGTCGAGCGATGCCGATGGCTATCTGGTGCGGAATGCCGAGCACATCCGCTTCTTCGCGGACCAGCGTCGGCGCGGCGATTTCTCCCTGAACGTCGCGAACCCGCTCACCGCGGAGCACTTCGTGCGCGGGCGCGGCCTCGAGGGCGTGACCGC
>JANYDN010000174.1 GCA_025363585.1 Verrucomicrobiota bacterium
CGCGCTGACCGTCAACGAGGCCAAACCCCGCGAGGATCGCCCCTCGGGCGGCGGCGGCGGCGGCGGCTACCGCGGCGGTGGCGGTGGTGGGGGCGGCGGCGGCTACCGTGGCGGTGGCGGCGGCGGCGGCGGCGGTGGTGGCGGATACGGCGGCGGCGGTCGCAGCCGGTATTGATCGAATCAAAATCCAAGGGGGGCTCGGACATCGTCCAAGTCCCCCTTTTTTCGTGCCCACGCCCAGCCGGGAGCCCGATGCCAAAGTGTGTGGCGACGGGCCCTGCCACCCCCGCCCAATCCGAGACACATCGAGGCGGGCCAAGGCCCCCGAGCGACGCATCCAAGGGGCGGAACACCGGCAGGTCGTAGCCGTAGCGATGCAGTCGGCGTGGGTGACGGCGGCCCTGCCGTCACTCACCCGCTTTCCACTGCATCGTCCCGGCTGAACCGGACGCATGTAGTCCCGGTAGAGGAATTACTTCACGCCAAGGCGGACCAAGGCCATCAAAGGGGACCGAATCCGCCGGGTATCATCTCACCGAACGGTGGGATTCGATGAGAGCCTCCCAATCCACCTTCATGGCGCTTTGGCCGGCCTTGGTTCCCCTTGGCGTGAGGAATCCCCTGCAACCCATCGAATCTCCTTTCCCGAGCTTTTCGTGTGTTTCGTGTGTTTCGTGTGTTTCGTGGTTCACCCACCCAACTTGATGCAAGCCGAGCAGGCCCGTGGACTTGGCATCCACGAAATACACGAACCACACGAAAAGTCGGAGCGCCCGCCGGGATACGTTCGGAATTGATCGCATCAACGTCAGGGAGTTTCGCTCGGTCCCACTTCGTCGATTTCGTTTGATCGATGGCAGCCCCGGACTTTTCGGGGGCAGTGTCCGGATGCGCCCGCCGGAACGGTGTCTCGCCGAATCGGATCGAAATGCGGCCGGCCGCGGGCAGACTACTTCCATGCTTCCCTTGTTCCGTGGCCCGCGTTCCAAGGCGGCTGTGTTCCTTTGGTTCCTGTCGTGGCTTGCTTGCCGGAGTGCCGCGGCACCCGTGGGCCAGTTCGACATGGCACTCGATATCGGTGGACCCAAGGTTTCCGGCTCCTCTTCCTACGACGAGGGCTCCCAGACTTATACCCTCGCCGGCGGCGGATATAACATCTGGTTCAACCACGACGAATTCCATTTCCTCGCCCGCAGGATCAAGGGCGACTTCCTTCTCACCGCCAATTTCCAACTGGTCGGCAACGAACGCGGAAACGGGCATCGCAAGACGGGCTGGATGATCCGCGAGGGAACGAACCACGACGCCGTGAGCATCAACACCTGCCTGCACGGCGACGGCCTCGTGGTCCTCCAGTGGCGTCTCATGCGCGGCGCCTACATGCGCGATCCCGAGGAGGAGATCTTCTTCCCGAAGCAATACTTCGGCGAGAGCATCATCCAGCTCGAGCGCGTCGCGAAACGCATCACGATGCGGATCGCGCATCCCGGCGAACCGCTCGAGGACATGGGTTCGATCGTGCTTCCGGAACTCAAGGACGAGGTGCTCGTGGGCCCGTACGTGCTAGCGCACGACACGAACGCGCTCCAGCAAGCCCGCGTATGGAACGTCCGCATCTCCACGCCCATCGCGCCGGATTGGCATCCGAACCGCCAAATCAAACCGATCATCCACGAGGGGCTCGTGTTGGAAAAACGGCTCGAGGTGCTGGACATCGCGTCGGGCCACCGCCGCGTGCTTCGCGAAACCACCGCGCGGATTTCCGGCGCGTGGTTCGCCAAGGACGGCGATTCGGTCGTCTTCGAGGAGGACGGGAAGGCTTTCTCCGTTCCCCTCGCCGGCGGACAACCCGTGCCGTCCACGGCGGCATCGCCGGTGGACCGCAGGACTTCCGACGGCACTTATACTTATATCAGCGACGGCAAAACCGGCACGCGGCAAATCTGGCGCGCGGGAGCCGACGGTTCCAATCCGACGCAACTCACGTTCGAGTCCGACCACGCGTGGTTTCCGCAGGTTTCGCCCGACGGGAAGCAACTCGTCTATCTCGCGTATCCGCACGATGCGAATCCGCAAAAGGCCGTCGGGTACCAGCAGGTGTCGCTGAAATTGATGCCCACCGCGGGCGGGGCGCCGCGGACCGTCGCCTACCTTTTCGGCGGCAACGGTAGTCTCGAGCATCCGTGTTGGTCGCCCGACGGCACCCAAATCGTGTTCGTGAGCAGCGGGGAGAAGCGGTGATGTGTCTTTTCGCGACGAGCGACTGACCTATAGGTATCGCAACCGTATCGCCGCGGGACCGACGGTACCATGGCAGAACTCAAGACGCTCAGCCGTATCCCTGCAGTAGGAACTCGATTGGGTATCACGCCAAGGCGCCAAGACGCCAAGAATCCAAGCATTCCCGAGCGAGCCGGGACGGAACCCTGCGGTCGCGGCATGGGAATTGTCTCACGCCAAGGGGGACCAAGGCCGGCCAAGAAGGCGGGAACGTGCATCGGGAACCAGAGATTGGATCCCACCGTTCGGTGAGACGACACGCCGGCGGTCTTTGCCCCCTTGGATGGCCTTGGCCCGGCTTGGCGTGAGATAATTCCTCGGCCGCTACTGCATGGATACGGCCAAGCATGTCCTCACCCTGGCTGTCGTGGGTGGCGGCGGCCCGCCTTCGCCGGGCTTCGGCGCGCAGGCCCGCCGCCACTCGGAGCACGAGTTGCATTCGGGATTTGGCTGGCGAGTGGCACCGGGCCGGTGCCACCCACGGCATGCTGCGGGAATGCGGCTTGGGTTGAGGCGCATGCGCGACTGCGGGACGCTACGCGCGGCATTTCTGGTCACGGACCGAACGCTTTGGAATCGGGCGGGGCCGCCCTCGAATGCGCAGGCGAGACGCCCGCTCTACGGCAGCGCGCAGTTCGGCCGCTTCAAACTTGAAACTTTACCGCGCCTTGGCGGGCAATTCGGCGCTCGCCACGGCGGGGAGTCCGAGGAGATACGCGCGGCGTTGCTCGCAGAATTGGCGGATGGAAATCCGCTCCCGACGCCGGCCGGCGTTGTCGTCGGACGCCCCGTTGCCGCCTTTCAGGCTGCCTTCGAAGGCCGCGAACGACTCGAGTTTCCGGGTGTCTGCCTTGACCTCGTCCGCGATCAGCCCGTGGTATTGTTCCGCGATGGGGCCCACCTTCGACCAATCCAACCAACGGGTGGCGATGTCCCTAACCAGTCCTAGATACCGTGCCTTATACGCCGGCACGGCGAGCAGTTTGCTAAGCAGCGGCTTCGACGCATCCCGGGTCCCCGTCAACGGATCGAGCGCGACGCCCTCGACGCGTCCCATGCGATCCATGCCCGGGCCCTCGGGATAATTGAACGTCTCGTTGGCATCGTGCGGCACCGCATGGAACCGCCCTTTCGAGTCCTGATAGAGGCTGTAGTCGCTGGACCGGATCCAATAGCCGTCGCAGTTGATGAACACGTTCTCGAGCGCGAGGAAGCGCAGCACGCCGTCGACGTCGAGCAGCGGCTCGATGGCCGCGGGCAATTGGTCGGCGGGCGTCTGGTTGAGAACGCGGCACAATTGGACGAGGTCTTTCCACGCCTGAGGATCGTCCTTCGACTTGATGCGGTAGCGAGTCTTGTAGGAAGCGACGTCCTCGCCGAGGTAACGGAGACCGCCGTCGGCGCCGGGACTTCCGGCGACCTTCCAGCGCGCGCCCTTCGAGGTGTCGAAGGCGTCGCGGACGAAGTCCTTGTTGAACTGCTGCGAGTTGACGTAGAGCCCCCAGCTCTCGCCGTTGATCACGACGCGGACGAAGTTGGCTTTCGGCGCGGGCAGGTAGTCGCGGGCGATCTGCTCGTATAATACCGTGCGGAGAAAAGACGGGTCCTCGTGGGAATTGAGGAGATCGAGGGTCTTGTAACCCAGGAGCCTCTGGCCGGGGTTCGCGAAATCGACGGAGAGGTTGATGGAGTGTTTCGAGCCCGCTCCCACGGTGAAAAACGACGACGCGCCGCGGAAATGCACGCCGACGTCGGGATAGACTTTGCCGTCGACGGTTAGCTTAGCGGGGACATCGACGTCGGTATGATAGAAGTCCGAGAGTTCCTTTTCCCAATCGGCGCCTTCGAAATCGAGGAAGAGCGTGCGGATGACGCCGGCATCGTAGAGCGGCGCCTTGCCGCCGGATTTCGCTTCCGCCGGCGTCACGCGGATCCCCGCGGTGGGGGCCGTTGCCTCGCCGCCGCGCGGTCCGCCGGGTCCGCCCGGACCCATGCGTCCGCCGCGCCGGCCGGTGCGATTCTTGGAAAGGTATTCCCGCGCGGCCTTGCGTTCCTCGGCGTCGAGGCGTTTGTCGCCGTCCTTGTCGAACTTCGGGACCAACTCGACGATCGATTGCATGGGTCCGCCCGGGCCGCGTCCACCGGGGCCTCCCGGTCCGCCCGGCCCAGCGAAGCCGCCGGGTCCGCCCGGGCCGCCCGGACCGCCCGGACCGCCGAAGGGCGGGGGACCGCTGGGTCCGGGTGGGGGAGGAAAGCCGGGATCCTGCGCCATACACAAGCGCGTCAGGGCGAGGACTGCGGCCAGTAGGAACGGAATCGAGGAGCGGAACAAGGTGGACGTGGGTTCTGGGAGTTGGGTCGGGGAGCCGACGCGCGACCCGCGGGGATTGGCTTCGGCTTCCTTCGTTTTCATCGTGCGATCCCATGTCACGCCGCTCTTGTGAAGTGCGTGTTTGTGGAATCGGGGAGATTTGTTAAGGCGCGGTAAACCCGGGGTCTCGGCCGGATCCATGCGGGCGCGGTCGAGTAACTATTGCACGCCAAGGCCCGCCCCCCTTTGAAGGGGTGCCATGCCGCAATGAACCGCCGAGGAAGCATTGTCCGCAGATGACGCGGATTTCGCAGATGCACGTTGGGTGAGGCATGTCTCAAATAGTCGGGGTGTTTTGGGCCGGTGCCGACCTACATCCGCGGAATCCGCGTCATCTGCGGATAAGGATGGAACATCGACCTTCGGTTCATAGGAAGGAAAGTGGGGAGCGACGGCGGGGCCGCCGTCGCCCACGGCATGACGCTCCGGCCAAGAAAAAGGCGCCGCCGGATTTCTCCGGCGGCGCCGATGGATGCCAAGTCCGAATTACGGCGTGCCGAAGGTCATGTAGCCGCTCTCGAGCGAGTTCTTGATCGACTCCTCGTAGGCACTGGCCGCGTTCGAACTCGTCGTGACCGGGTTCGCGATGAGCGCGGCGTTGGCGAGGTCGATCATCGCCTGCGCGGTGCAACTGCCGCCGGGGGCCGCCGGGCACGGCATGAGCTTGGTCGGGGAGAATTCCCCGTGGCGCATGTCGAGGACGAACGCCGCGAGTTGGCGGGACAACTGGGAGGCCATGTTGACCGCGGTCGCCTTCGCCTCGAACGCCCCGAAGGCGGTCCGGGCCGCCAAATAGTTGGCGCCATAGGCCCCGCCGTAGGCACCCGTGGTCGGGTTCACGAAGTCGGCGTCCGTGCCGTCGTCGTTCACCAGTCTGAGGGCGCTGAGCACCGCGAGGTCCGCCGGAGTCACCGACGACAGGCCGTTGTGCGACCAGAATCCGGGCGAGGCGCCGACGCCCTTGCCGGACGGCGTGATCATGTAGCCGAAGTCCGCGTCGAGGCGGGCCTGGCCGCTGGCCAACACCACCACCGTCGTGTCCGGCGTCAGGACGCCGTCGAGGTCGTACGTGGCGGTATAGCCCGCGGGCGGCGTGACCGTCACGGTATAGGATCCGGCCGGGAGCCCCGGGAACAGATAGGCACCGTTCGAGTCGGTGGCCGTGGTCGCCAGCAAAGCGCCGGTCGTCCGGTTATATAGCTTCACCGCGGCGTTCGGCAGGCCGGTCTCGCCGGTGTCGCGGGCGCCGTTGCCGTTCTTGTCGATCCATACCAGGTCGCCGATCCGTCCGGTGCCCGGCGTATAGACATAGCCGAAGTCCACGTTCAGGCGGGACTCGCCCCACGCCACCGTCACCGTCGCGGTGTTGGGGGTTGTGATGCTGTCCGCATCGAAGGTTGGGCCGTAGTTTGCCGGCGGCGTCACCGCCACCCGGTAGGTGCCCGCGACGAGGTTCGGGAACAGATAGCTGCCGTTGGCGCCGGTCGTGGTGGCCGCGACCTGGGTGTTGGAGGAATTATACAACACGACCGGCACGCCGGTCAGGCCGACCTCGGCCGCTTCCTGGATGCCGTTGCTGTTGGCATCGACCCAGACGCGGTCGCCGATCGTCGCCAATTGCGGCGGCAGGTAGCCGAAGTCGATGTCGCCGCGGTTCACGCCCGCCGCGACCACGAAGGACGCGACGTTCGCGGTGCCGATTCCATCGATGTCATAGGTAGGGACGGAGCCGTCGGGCGGCGTGACGACGACGCTGTAGTTGCCGGCGGCGACGTTCGCGAAGTGATAGGTGCCGCTGGAATCCGTCGTGGTGACGGCGATGACCGTGTTGGCCGCGTTGCGAAGGCTGACGGCGACATAGGCGAGGCCCGGCTCGCCGGCGTCCCGCAAGCCGTTGTGGTTGCCGTCGGCCCAAACCGTGTCGCCGATCGTGGCGACCGACGGTGCCGGGGCGATGTAGACGTAGCCGAAGTCCACGTCGGTCCGGTTCGCGCCGGACGGGAGGGTTAGCGTCGCCGTGTTCGGCGAGATGATGCCGTCGACATCGAACGTCGGGAAGAAGTTCGCCGGCGGCACGACGGTCACCGTATAGGTATCGGCGGGCAGGGAGGCGAAGCTATATCGGCCCGTCGCGTCGGTCGTCGCGGTTCCCACGACGGCATTCAGGCCGTTGCGCAGCGTGACCACCGCGTTGGTGAGGCCGGATTCCGAGCCGTCCTGGACGCCATTGTTGTTGGAGTCGACCCACACGAGGTCGCCGATGGAACCGAGGGGTGGCGCGACGTAGAGATGGTAACCGAAGTTCGCGTCCGCGCGGTCCTGGCCGATCGCGAGCGGGACCGAGGCGACGTTGGGCGTGGCCACGCCGTCCAGATCGAAGGTGGCCGTCGCGCCTTGGGGCGGCGCCACGGTGACGCTATAGGTCTGGGCGCGAAGACCGGAGAACGCATAGGAGCCGTCCGAATCGGTCGTGGTCGCCGCCAGCACGGCGTTATGCGCGTCGCGGAGCGTCACGGCGACGCCCTGCACGCCGGGTTCGCCGGGGTCACGCACGCCGTTGGAATTGAGATCCGACCAGACGTACTGCCCGATGCTCCCGAGGGGCGGCGCGTAGATCAGGCCGAAATCCGCGAGGCGGTTGGTCTCGCCGATGGCGACGGCCAACGATGCCTTGTTGGGCGTCGCGAATCCATCGAGGTCGTAGGTCGGGATATAATACTGGGGGGCGACGATCTTGACGGTATAGGAGCCGGCGGAAAGAGCGGGGAACTCGTACTTGCCCGCTGCGTCGGTGGTGGTGGTGGCGACGACGTGGTTGGCGGTGTCGACGAGCGTGACGGCGACATTGCCCAAACCGGCCTCGCCGGCGTCCTGGACGCCGTTGCTGTTCTTGTCGTTCCAGACGAGGTCGCCGATCAACGCGGGCGGCGGGTTGTACTGCAGCCCGAAGTCGACATCGGTGCGGTCCTGGCCAATCTGGATCGTCACGAGGGAAGTGTTCGGCGTCGCCACGCCGTCGAGGTCCGCCGTCGCGTCCCAATACTGCGGGGCCGCGATGGAAATCCTATAGGTCCCGGCCGAGACGGACTGGAAGCCGTAATAGCCATTGGAGTCGGTCGCGACGCTGGCCAGCGTCTGGCCCGTGGAATCCTTGATGGCCACGACGACGTTGGCAACGCCTGCCTCGCCCGCGTCCTGGACGCCATTGTTGTTGGCGTCGTTCCACACGCGGTCGCCGATCGATCCGGGAGGCGGCGAGTATTGGTATCCGAAATCGACGCCGGTGCGGTTCTGGCCCGCGGCGACGCTGAGGCCGGCGGTGTTGGCCGTGCCGATGCCATCGATGTCAAAGGTCGGGCCCCAGTAGGTGGGCGGGGCGACCGCCACGACATAGGCGCCGGCCGGGATGTCGAGGAAAGCATAGGCACCGGAAGGATCGGTGGTCGCGGTGGCGACGGTGCCGCCCGCGTTGCCGAGCGTGACGGTGATGCCGGGAAGGCCGGTCTCGCCGTTGTTGGCGTACCTGTTGCCGTCCGCGTCGTTCCAGACCACGCCGGCGACGCGCGCCTTGAGCGGGGGCGGCACGCGGTAGCCGAAGTCGATCCCGTTCACGTGTTCCCCGTCGCCGACGACGACGACCGCGCGGTCCGGGGTCCCGAAGCCGTCGTAGTCGTAGGTCGCGACGACGCCGTTGGGCGGGGCGACGACGACGGTATAAGTCCCGCCCAACAACCCGGCGAAGCTATAATGGCCGGCGGAATCGGTGTTGACCGAGCCGACCGCGACGTTGTTGGCATCGAGCGCGGTGACGGGCACGGAAGCGATGCCATGTTCGCCGCCGTCCTGCGTCGTGTTGGCGTTGGCATCCAACCACACGAGGCCGCCGATCTGGGCGTCGGCGAGGAATCCACCCAACGAATAGCCGAAGTCGACGTCGAGCCGGTCGGCCGCGGGCGCCAGCGTCACCACGGCGACGTTGGGAGTGGCGATGCCGTCGGCGTCGTAGGTGGGGGAGAGCCCGGGCGGGACCGTGACCGCGACGGTATAGGTGCCCGGCGGGAGATTCGGCAGGCTATAGAAGCCATCCGCGTCGGTGACGGTGGTGAAGACGCCGCCGGTGCCGCTGGCGGTGACCGTGATGCCGGAAAGCCCTGGCTCGCCGGTGTCGGCGAGGCCGTTGGAATCGAGATCGAACCAAACGAGGCTGCCGATGGTGCCGAGCGGTTCGAACCCGAAGTCGATGTCGTTGCGCGCCTGGCCGGCGGCCAGCGCGAGCGTCGCCGTGTTCGGCGTGGCCGGACCGTCGGCGTCGAACGTCGGGACATGGTGCGCGGGTTGGACGGCCGTGACGATATAGCTACCGGCCGCAAGGTTCGCGAAACCGTAATAGCCATTCGCGTCGGTCACCGCGTTGCCGAGGACCTGGGTCCCGGCGGCGTTGAAGAGGGTCACCGCGACGCCGGCCAATCCGGGTTCGCCGCCGTCCTGCACGCCGTTGCCATTGTCATCGCGCCAGACGCGGTCGCCGATGCTGGCGTCGCGTTCCTGGAAGCCGAAGTCCACGTCCGAGCGGTCAACGCCGGCCGTGACCGAAACGATCGCCTTGCCCGGCGTGGCCACGCCGTCGACATCCGACGTCGCGACCCAGCCGGCGGGAACCGTCACCGTGACGGTATAGGATCCCGCGGGAAGATCGGAGAAACCGTAGAACCCGTTGGAATCGGTGGTGGTGGTCGTGCCATTCGCGAGCTTCACCGTCGCGCCGGGGATGCCCGGTTCGTCGGGATCCTGGACGCCGTTTCCGTTGACGTCGTTCCACACGCGGTCACCGAGGCTTCCGCCGGTATAGCCGAAGTCGACGTCCGTGACGTCCACGCTCGCCGCGAGCGCGATCTGGGATTGGTTCGGGGTCCCGGTGCCGTCGCGGTCGAAGGTCGGCGAATAGCCGGCCGGCGCGTCGACCACCGCGAGGTACGCGCCGGCGGCGAGGCCGGCGAACGAATAGGAACCATCGGCCGCGGTCGACGTGCTCGATAGCACCGTCGTGCCACTGGCATCCATCAGGCGGACCGCCACGCCGGGAAGCCGGGATTCGGTCGCGTTCTTGACGCCGTCGCGGTTGTGGTCCTGCCACACGATGCCCGAGAACGCGGCGTTGAGCGGTTGGTAGCCGAAGTCGACGGTGTCGAGCGAAACGCCGGCCGCGAGCGCGACCGTGGCGCGGTTCGCGGTGGCGATGCCGTCGGCGTCGTACGACGGCACGAACCCGGCGGGAACCCCGCCGACCTTGACCGTATATGTCCCGGCGGTAAGGCCGGAGAATCCATAGCTACCGTTGAAATCGGTGGTGGTGTTGGCCAGAACGGTCGATCCGTCGGCCGCGATCAACTGGATTGCGACGCCGGAGATGCCGGTCTCGTCGGTGTCCTGGACGCCGTTGCCGTTGTCGTCGGACCAGACGCGGTCGCCGATGCCGCCGGTCGGCTGGGCGAACCCGAAGTCGACGTCCTGGCGGTCGTCGCCGTTGGAGACGCTCACCGCCGCGCTGTGGGCGGCATCGGCGCCATCGAGATCATAGGTCTCGACGAATCCCGCGGGGGAATCGGCCACCACGAGGTAATCGCCGGCCGGCACGCCATCGAAGCTATAGTGACCGCTGGCATCGGTGGTGGTGGGCGCGAAGCCGTCGACCGGATTCCCCTGGACGTCGAAGAGCGAGACGTTGACGCCGGGGAGGCCGGGTTCGCCGGCATCGCGGACGCCGTTTCCATTGAGGTCGTTCCACACCAGGTCGCCGATGCCGGCGCCCGTGGGGGCGGGCAGATAGGTATAGGTGACCGTGATGGTGGTGCCGGCGTCGGGGCGGATCTGCTGGACGAAATTAAGGGGGCCGATCGCGAAGCCCGAGGCGAGCGCGGTGACGGGAAGGTGGAGCGTGTCGTTGCCGGTGCACCACGCAAGGGTGCTCAGGTCCGGTGCGGAAGCCGTGGCCGTGGCGGTGCGCCGCGCCGCGGAAACGCCGGAGGCACCGCCGATGGGACCGCCGAAATCGGTCAGGCCGTCAAAGCCCGCGAGATTGTTGGTGAACTTGACGGACAGGATCGCCGTGGACAGGGCGACGGCATTCGGATTCCAGACCGTGATCGTGCCGGTGGCGCCGTGGATGACGGCGACGTGCGGGACGATATCCAGGTTCTCGAGCCGGCTGTCCGAACGAAACGTGGTGTCGACGGTCCAGGTGCCGGCGAGGAGGGTTCCGTAGGACGGGTCGAATTTCGGAAGGCTGACCGTGTTGGTCCATGCGGTGGCCTTGATCGAAATGGTCGCGTTGTAGGAGATCGTGACCGGGGTGGGATTGGCAAGGGGGCCGTTGCCCGCTTGGGCGGCGCAGGCGAGCCCGATTGCCGTGCCGGCCGCGACGGCCCGTGCCAGTCGCTTCGAAAAGCCCTTGGCAGACGCGGGGCTGTGGATGGGTGTCATCATGTGTTTGGTTCCGACCCCGGGACGAACCGCTCTGCCGGCGGGCGATCGCGGGGACAGGCAATGGAGCGATCGGGACGTGCATGCCCGAGGCGTGCCGTGCCGAACGACATCCACCCACCCCGGGCCAAGGAACCGTTTTGCACGCGGTCCAATGGTTGGGGCGAAGGAAACTGTTTTCCGAATCCACGGTCTGGAACGACCGCGGCTCCCTGACTCCCTACAACGCCCCCGGGTGGAACGAGACCTCCCAAGGACGGGCAACCATAAGCTAATTGCCGCCGCCTTGGGCAAGTGGCTTCCATCCGCCGGGGGCCGGATTCTTGTGTGAGGAGATTCCTGACGCATCGCCGGTGGACTCGGCCCGCGCCGCGCGCCAGACTCCGCGTCGTGTCGGTCCGATTCACGATCCTGGGCAGTGGCAGCGGGGGCAATTGCGCCTATCTCGAGGCCGGGGAAACGCGGTTGTTGATCGATGCCGGTTTCAGCGCGCGCCAGATCCGCGAGCGGTTGGCGGCGATCGGCCGCGCGCCCGAGGGCCTCGACGGCGTGCTGGTGACGCACGAGCACGGCGACCACATCCAGGGTCTTGCCACGCTCTGCGACAAGGCCGGGATCCCGGTGTACGCGAACCGGTTCACCTGCGAGGCCATCGAGTATCATTGCGGCCGCAAGCTGGAATTCCGCGTGTTCGAGACGGGGGCGTCGATCGCGTTCGGCGAGGTCGAGGTGCAGACCTTCAGCGTGCCGCACGACGCGATGGATCCGGTGGGGTTCCTCTTGAAGACGGCGGCGGGCAACGTGGGTTTCCTCACCGATCTCGGCCACGTGACGAAACTGGTGATGGAACGCGTGCGGCTCGCGCACGTGCTGGTGCTCAAAGCGAACCACGACATGAAGCTATTGCAGGACGACACGCGCCGGCCGTGGGGAACCAAGCAACGCATCTTGAGCCGCCACGGGCATCTCTCGAACGATGCCGCGGCGGAAGTCGCCGCCGAATTGGCCGGCGGGGATTTGCGGCATGTCTATCTCGGGCACCTCAGCCGCGATTGCAACCGGCCGGAACTGGCCCATCGGGCGGTCTCGGAACGGCTCGCGGGAATCGGCGCGACCTCGATCCGCATCGAGAACACCTCGCAGGAACGGATCAGCCCGACGATGGAACTCGGGTGAGAGAATTTACAAAAGGGAGCGAAGGCGGGGTGGGTGGGACGCGAGGGTTCGGAATTATTTTACAGGAGATCGGCCGGAACGATTCGTTTGGAAGAAGGGAATTCCTCACGCCAAGGGGGACCAAGGCCGGCCAAGAGCGCGGGAACGCGGATGGGGATCCGGACATCGAATCCCACCGTCCGGTGAAATGACACCCTGCGGTCTTTGTCTCCCTTGGATGGCCTTGGTATGGCTTGGCGTGAGATAATTCCTCGGCCGCGACTGCATCGTTCCGGATAAGGGAGGGAAGGAAGGGGGCGGATCGGACTTATACTGCGTCATCGGACATGGGTTCTCGACTGATTGCGGTGCGTCGAGGCGGACAAATTCCTGAAACCGCCGTGCCCAACCTCCCTTTGTGCTCCCTTGCCTTGTGTAAAAAGCCGTTCCCGCTGAGCGCGGTCACTGGCCGCGGTTGAATGCCACGCATTCGGCGTAGGTCACGCCGTTGCCACCGAAGATGTCCAGCGCGCTGCCGATCGTGAGATCGACGCGGCCGCGGCCGAGTTTGCGGACGTCTGCCAGATCCGCGAGCGACCGCGCGCCGCCGGCATACGTCACGGGCAACGGACTCCACTCGCCCAGCAAACCGACGAGGCGGCGGTCGATGCCGCGGCACAGGCCCTCGACGTCGACGGCGTGGACGAGGAACTCCGCGCACGTGGCCGACATGCGCGCGAAGGCGTCGGGGCCGAGTTCGAGTTCTGTGAAATTCTGCCAGCGATCGGTGACCACCCAGTAGCGGTCGTCGCGGACGCGGCAGCTAAGATCCAGCACGAGGCGTTCGCGTCCCACGCGTTCGGAAAGCCGCGCGAGGCGGTCCCAATCGACGCATCCCTCGCGGAAGACCCACGACGTGACGATCACGTGCGACGCGCCGGCATCGAGCCACGCGGGCGCGTTGTCGACGGTGACGCCGCCGCCGAACTGTAGTCCGCCGGGCCATGCGCCGAGGGCGTCGCGCGCGGCGTCGTCGTTGCCGGGCCCGAGCGCGACGACGTGGCCGCCGCGGAGATCGTCGCGCCGGTAAAGTTCGGCGAACCACCGCGGGGGCTGGGACGATTCGAAATTCGTGCGCACGCCGGAGCCGTCGTCGGACAACGAGCCGCCGACGATCTGGACCACTTTGCCGCCACGGAGATCAATGCACGGTCGGAACACGGGCGGATGTTAGCGGCAGGCGATGGGCGAGGGGAGGCTATAAGCGGGCGGGTAGCGGGACGGCATGCGGACTGTGGCCGCCGCGGTGACGCGGTGGAGCGGCGGGTGTTGCGCGGGCGAGCAGGCCCGCCTGTAGGCCGCGTGCCTCCCTCGCGTTGCAATCAAGGCAACGATCGCAGGCGGTAGAAGCGCGCGCTCGTTCCCGGCGGCGGCGTGTCGGTGAGTTCCAGCACGTCGGGCGCGAGGTCATGCGTCGAGAGCGTCTGCCAGCTGTCCAATGTGTCCGATCCCTCGAGCGCGAACTTGCCGGCGACCGGATTTGCCAGGCGCAGGCGCACGGTTCCGTCGGCGAGATGGAAGGAACCGGACAAGACCGGCGCGCGTGCCGGGATTCCGGGCGGGTCGAGGTACAGTCGCGCGATCGAAGGCCAGTTGACGCCGCCGATGCCGTAGAACGACCCGTTTATGAGGAGTTCGCCGTCACCGACGATCGTCATCGCCAGCGGGCGTTCGAGATCCGCCCGGCCGATGCTGTCGAGAAAACCCCCGTCGATGTCGGCATTGAAGTTCGGGTCGATCGCCCCGTCCGCAAGCAGGCGGATCAATCGTGTCTTCTGAAACACGCCGGGCGCGTCACCGACCGTGTGGACGAAGGCGCCGCTGACCAAGAGATGGCCGTCCGATTGCAGGGCGAGGCCGGCGATTCGTTGGCTGTCGAACAGGAACCCCGACAAGCCGCTGGCGACGAAGCTTGGGTCGAGGCCTCCATCGGGTCGCAACCGCACCAATGGCGCGACATTCGCGTCGCCGAACTTCCGGAAGAAGCCGCCCAAATACAGCGAACCGTCCGGTGCCAAAAGCATGGCGTGCACGAACGAGTAGCCAGTGGGGACTGCGGGGGCGAGCGCTTTGCCGCTGGCTTGAAAACTCTTGTCGGTCAAGCCGTTGGTCAACAACCGGGCGACGTAGCTTTCTTTCGAGTTCTCCCAAAGGGCACCGGCAATGTAGACCCGCCCGTCTGGACCGACGGCAACGACGTTCACGCTGCCCGGGACGCGGGGATCGAACTTCGCGTCGAGCGTGCCGTCGGCGCCGAAATGGGCGAGTCCTCCTCTTGTGGTCTTGCCAATGGCGATCGAATCCGCCGCGACATAGAACGTCCCGTCGGGTTGCGGATGGAAGGAGGTGTTCCGTGCCGACACCACGATGTTGGTCGGAAACGCAAGATCGCGCGACCCATCGGCGAGCAAGCGGACCATTGGGGCAGGGTCCGAAAACGGCGGTTTCTTGGGTTCCAGCACGATGATCCGTCCGTCGTCCCAAACGCCGACCGCGAGGCCTGAATAGTTCGATGCGAAGCTCAGGTTCCGGATCGCGGCGTGAAACGCCGGGTCCTCCCTGAAAGTGGGCAACAGCTTGACCAGGCGGGATCCCCAGGCGATCGCGATGGCCGATCCGTCGGGCAGGGCGTGGAACGCCGCGTATTCAACGTCGGCGGACAACGGCGGAAAGCTTGGGTCGATGCCGCCGGGGCTTTCGTTGTCGTGGATGGTGACGACGCCTTCGGAAGGTTGGACGATGTGGTTGGTGCCGTTCACCTCGTGGAGCCGGACGCCGAATTTGCGTGATCCGTCGGTCACGCCGTTGTCCGGGATCCGGACCGACGCGGAGGCCCAGTCGATGCCTGCCCCGAAATACACGCGGGTGGAAATCGGCTCGTAGTCGATCCCGGGTCGCGCCGTCCCGGGAATGAATTCGACCTCGACCGCGAATGGGATCCGCGAGTCCCCGATTCGCCGGAGTTCGATTTGGTCGGCGCCGGAGAGTTCCGACACGACCTGTACCGGGTTGGCCAGCGCCGCTGCAGCGTCGTTGTCGTCGATCATGACTACGGAAACACCAGGGGTTGTCAGATCGGCCCCGCCCGCCGGCTCGGACTGGAACAACTCGAAAATCCGCTCGGGCTTGGCGATGTCATCGTCGATGATCGGGATCTCGACGGTTGCCTTGGACTGTCCGTCGGCGAATTCGACGCGCCGCGGCACGAACGTGTAGTCAACTCCGTTGGTCGCCGCCGCCGCATAGTAGATTGACGAGGGCCTGTCCCCGACCCACACGCTCACCGCGCCGTCGGTTCCGCCGATGCGCCGGAGGATCCGGCGGATCGGCAGGGTGCCCTCCATGACGCGGAAGTCGTCGCCTTTTTCCAATCCAATCGAGATGAATCCGGGGCGGGGGAATCCGTCCGGATTCAAACGCGCGAGTCGAGTACGCGGGACGAATCCCCACCGGGCGAAGTCGCCGCCACAGACGATTGCGCCCGTCGATTGCCGTCCCATCGCAAGAACCGTGGAATCTGGTTGCCATGAAAGCGCGGGGAAATCCCCGTCTTCTTGTCCGTCGTTCCCCAGGCGGATCGGCTTTGTCCCCACTGTCTCGCCCGTCGTCCCGAACGAGCCCGAGAACACGGCCGTTCCGTCGGGCATGGCCAGGACATGTTCCACTGGATAGTTAGCGAAGGGAGTGGGTTCGAAATTGGGATCGACCGTTCCGTCGGCAAGCAGTCTCGCGATCCCGGCGCGGGGGGCGCTGCCGACAAGGCGGAACGTTCCGGAGATCACGATGCGTCCGTCGGCGATTCGATCCATCGCGTACACCGGCCCGTCCGTGGTGCTCGTGAACGCGGGATCGAGCGCTCCCGATTCGAGCAGTCGCACGAGCCCACCCATACCCGCCACCATCACGCCGCCTCCGGGCAGTGGAATGACGCTTCGCACCGCGGCGCTGTAGCCCGGATTAAACGTGGGGTCGAGGGGTCCATCGGCGAGGAGCCGGACAAGAGCTCGTGGATTGGGGTCGGAAGACCCTACCAAGACGCGTCCGTCGGCATCTACGGCAACGCAGGACGGATCCAAAGGAACCGCGCCATTCGAGGCTTTGAACGAGGGATCGGGCGTGCCGTCGTCCAGAAGTCGCGAGACGAGGCGAGGTCCGGCGATGACGAATTTGCCGTCCGGCGTGACGGCGATTGCGATCATGGACGGGTGATCATAGGGGGAGAACTGAGAATGGAACGTCGGGTCCGGACTACCGTCGGGCTTCAATCGCGCGATCGCGGGCGACAGTTGGTTGCGGACGTGCAGGAATTCTCCCGCGATCAGGACGGAATCATCCTGGGCGACCGCGAGGGCCAACACCCTCCCGTCGGGTCCGCTGGGGGCGTCGACGATATTGTGATTGAAGATGGCATCGAGGTGGCCGTTGGCCGCGGCGAGGCGTGGGGCAAGGCCCGTGAACAGGGCAATGGCGAGGAGGCCGGATACGAGGCGATGGAAAGGATGTTTCATGGCGCTGCTGGGCGGGAACGCCTGGGTTGATCCGTCGTTGGATAGGGGAAGAGTCAGCAGTTGCTAGACCAAGTGGCCAAGGGGCGCGCATGCGGGATATAGCGCGGGCGTCCTCGCTGTAGGCCGCGTGCCCCCACGCGGAGTTCCACCTGCGTTGGGTGTGGGTGAGCGTGGATTCCGAGGACGCCGGCGAGAAAGCGGTGTGGCGCCTTCCGAAGGCTTCCCGCCGCATCCCGCGACGGCGGGACGCTTCGCGCGGGGGATCGCTTTTCCATCGTCTTGCGATGGGGGACGCAATTGAGACGGCTGGGCGCGGGCGAGACGCCCGCATTTGTGCAGCCGGGGACGGCCGCCCTACGCCGCGTCGGCCACGGGGCCGCGATCACGGCGCGGAATGCAGGCGGTAGAAGCGCGTGGCGGTTCCGACCGTGGGCGTGTCGGTGAGTTCCAGCACGGCGGGAACGAGGTCGTGCGTCGAGAGTGTCTGCCAGTTGCCCAGCGTGTCGGAGGATTCGAGCACGAATCTTCCGGCGACTGGAGCGGCGAGTCGCAGGCGCACGGTGCCGTCCGTGCCGGTCAACACGCCCGAGATTCTCGGGGGTCGCGTTGAAACCCTGGGCGGCTCGAGATACAGCCGCGCGATTGAGGGCAATTCCGCACCGTCGATGCTGTCGAAGGTTCCGCCCGCGAGCAGTTCGCCGTCGTCGAGGATCCTCATCCCGACCACGTGGGTTCCGTACTCTCCGAAGACGCCGCAATCAAAACTGGGATCGAGCAAGCCGTCCGGAAACAAGCGGGCCAATGGTGCCACCGGGCGAAATTCCGGAGGTCCACCGTTGTCGCGATGGAATCGTCCGCCGACAACCAACCGGCCGTTCGATTGCAACGCGAGCCCGTCGATGACCGCGCCACCGGTGTCGAATTCCGGCACGCCGCGCGGGACGAAACTCGGGTCGAGATCGCCGTCGGGCCTCAACCGCATGAGCGACGGGACGCGAGCGTCGCCGAATTTCCGGAAGAAACCTCCCAGATAAACCGAGCCATCGGGCGCGAGGAGCATGGTGTAAATCACCGAACGGTTCGAGGCGATGCCCGATGCGATCGGTTTCCCGATGGCGTGATATCCGGTGTCCGGTTTCCCGTCCGGAAGCAACCGGGCCACGTAGCTCGCGGGATCGCCCGGATCTCCCGATAGAGTTCCGGCAATGTAGACTTTCCCGGATGCACCGACCGCGAGGACGTTCACGCTGCCGTTGGGCACACTCGGTGCGAACGTTGTGTCGAGCGTGCCGTTCGGCTTGAAGCGCGCGAGACCGCCCCGGTTGGTTTTGCCGACGACGATCGAGTCCGCGGCGACATAAAAGGTCCCGTCGCCTTGCGGAAGGAGGGAGGTGAAATGGTGTCCGACGACGATGTTCGTCGGGAACGCATCGTCGCGCGAACCGTCGGCCAACAGGCGCAGGAGTGCGCTCGGCGCGCCGCGCGGGTAAGGCTCTAAAGTCAGTATTCGGCCGTCATCCCAAACAGCGACGGCGAGGGTCGTGTGGTTGGAAGCTTCGGTGTAGGAGCGAAACGCCGGTTGAAACGCGGCGTCCACGTTGAAATCGGGCTGGAGCTTGATCAGTCCCGATCCCACGGCGGCAATCCCCGAACCATCCGGCAACGGATAGAACGCACGGAAGCTTTTGCCGGTGTCCGGTCGCGCGAAGCTCGCGTCCACGCCGCCGGGACTCTCGTTGTCGTGGATTGTCACGGTGCCTTCCGACGGTTCGGCGACGTGGTTCGCGTCGATCGGGTCGTGCAGCCTGACGCCGAAGGTACGCGGGACATCGGCGATGCCATTGTCGAATATCCGGACGACTGCTTGGGCCGAGTTCGCGTCGGCCGAGAAATTGACGCGGGTGCGAAGGGGTTGGTAGTCGATCCCGGGACGCGCGGTCCCCGGAATGAATTCGACGTCGACCGCGAAGGGGACTCCGTGCGCCCCGTGTCGCACGAGTTGGATCTCGGCGCTGCCCGAGAGTTCCGAGGCGACCGGGTGCGGGTTGGCCAGCGACGCGCCAAAATCGTTGTCCTCGATTGAAATCGCGAAGGAGGTTGCCCAGGTGAAGTCCGCGCCACCCAAAGGCTCCGACAGGAACAACTCGAACCCCCGGAACGGATCGGGGATCTTGTCGTCGATGACCGGGATGTCGATGGCCACGGCGGCTTGTCCGTCCGCGAATTCGACGCGATGGGGCGTAAACACGTAGTGGACTCCATTGGTTGCGGGCATGTTGCGCGAAGGCCTGTCGGCGATCCACACGCTCACAGGGCCATCGATTCCCCCCGTGCGGCTTAGTGTCGCGTGGGCGGCCGGAGTGCCTTCGAAGACAGTTGCGCCGGTCGTGTCATCGTACTTGATCGAGATGAATCCGGGCCGGGAAAACCCGCCGGGATTCAGGCGCGAGAGTCGCCAGCGTGGAATGGGCCCCCACATCGTGAAGTCGCCGCCGCAGACGATCGCACCCGAGGATTGCCGGCCGAGCGCGAGCACCGGGGTGTTCGGCTTCCATTGCAGCCCGGGATAATCCTGATCGCGTTTCCCGTCGTCCGTGCAGCGGGCGATGTCCCCGGCGATCTGCTGGCCTCGCGTGTCGAGAGTTCCCGTCAAGACCGCCGACCCGTCGGGCATCGCCACGATGTGTTCGACGGGAAAGGGGGAATCGGGATCGAAGTCGGGGTCCACCGTTCCGTCGGGAAGCAGCCTCGCCAGTCCCGCGCGCGGAACGTTGCCGACGCGGAGGAAAGTCCCCGCGATCAAGATGCGTCCGTCGGGGAGTCTTGCCATCGCGTACACGGGTGCATCCGTCGTGCTTGGGAAAGCCGGATCGATGGCTCCGGATTCGGTAAGGCGTGCCAACCCGCGGAATCCCGACACGAGCACATGTCCGTCCGGAAGCGGGAGAATCGCGCGGACGAACGTGCGTTGGCTGGGATTGAAGGTGGAGTCGATGCTTCCGTCGGGAAGCGATCGAACCAAAACGCGCGGATCCAAATCGGAAGGACCGACCAGTACGCGGCCCTCCGCATCGATGGCCAAACTTGTAGGTGAGTAGGGTGCGACGCCCTCCGCGGGTTTGAAGGTCGTGTCAAGACTGCCGTCGGCCAGAAGGCGGGCGACAAAGTAGAGTCCCGCCACGACGATCTTGCCGTCGGACGCGAGGGTGATCGCGGACAGCGATGGATGCGTGGGGTCTGGGAACGGCGAGTGAAATGTCGGGTCCGGGGTTCCGTCGGGTTTCAGCCGCGCGATCCCGGGCGAGGCTTGGCTGCCGACATTCCGGAAGTTGCCGACGATGAGAATCGAATCGTCGGGCGCAACTGCCATGGCCAGCACCGCGCCGTCGGGTCCGTTCGGGACGCCGGGGCGGTTCGGATTGAACGTAGGGTCGAGGAAACCATCGCCGGCGACGAGTCGGGTTACGAAGGCCACGAACAGGCTGATCGCGAGGGGGCAAGAGGCGGAACGATGACGGAAGGGTTTCATGGCGTTGCTCGGTTGCGACGCGTGGGGTTCGCCGTGGGATTGGAGGCGAGTTAGCAATAGCGGGACCAAGTAGAAGAGCTGGGATCGCGGCCGCGACGGGGTCTGCGTGCCGACGTGGCCCCCTGCGTTGGCTGTGCGTGAGTTTGGCTTCTGGGGATGCTGGAAGAAAAGCGGTGTGGCGCCTTCCGAAGGCTTCCCACCGCATCCCGCGACGGCGGGACGCTTCGCGCGGGGGATCGCCTTTCCATCGGCTTGCCACGGCGGACATGTCACGATTCGTGGCCGCCGATGTGACGCGGTGGATCGGCGGATGTAGCGCGGGTGTCCCGCCTGCGTTCGACACGGATCCGCCATCTCACGATGGCTGCCACGGCCACGTCTACTTCGCGGGAACCAAATCGGTGCTTGCGTCGGATTTTGCGGGTCGGCTAGGTTGCGCGCTCCTTTACGGGAAGCCGGCCACATGGGTCGGCCAATCTGCTTTTGTATCGATTATGGCAGTCAAGATTCGTTTGAAGCGCGTCGGAGCGAAGAACAGCCCCGTCTATCGCATCGTCGTCGCGGACGGCCGGTGCCCGCGCGATGGCAAGTTCATCGAGGAGTTGGGCACGTACCAACCCCTGCAAAAGGGAACCAACTTCACCGTGAACCTCGAGCGCGCCAAGTACTGGCTCGGCGTCGGCGCCAAGGCGTCGGACACCGTGTCTGGCTTCATCAAGCGCGCATCGAGGGAAACGGCGACGGCCCCGGCGACCGCGGCGGCCTGAGCCATCGGGGCGAACCTCGCGTTCGCCCCGGCACTCCGGCCAAATCCCCCGCATCCCTTCGTCTCCGACCATGCAAGCCTTCGTCGAATTCGTCGCCCGCGGCCTCGTGGATCGTCCCGAGGACGTCTCGGTGGCCGCCGTGCAGCGCAACGGGATGACCATCTACGAGCTTCGCGTCGCCGAGGGCGACGTGGGCAAGGTGATCGGCCGGAAGGGCAGCACCATCCAGGCGATCCGTTCGCTGGTGCAGGTGGGCGGGTCGAAGGCGGGCCGCCGTTGTTCGGTGGACCTGATCGAGGATTGAACCGCGGGCACGACTCGCTGATTTGGCGGCTGGCGGATGGGCCGCCCGCCGACGATGCAAGTCGATGTCCTGACACTTTTTCCCGCGATGTTCGCGGGGCCGTTGGACGAGAGCATCGTCCGGCGCGCGCGGGACGGCGGGTTGCTGGATCTCCGGATCCATGACCTGCGGAAATGGACGCATGATCGCCACAAGACCGTGGATGATCGTCCGTTCGGGGGAGGACCGGGAATGGTCCTCAAGCCCGAACCGCTCTTTGAAGCCGTGGAGTCGCTGCGAGGGGACGGGGGGAAAGTGATCCTCACGTCGCCGAGCGGGCGCGTGTTCAACCAGGAAGTGGCGAGGGAATTGTCCCTCGAGAAACACGTGCTGATCGTTTGCGGGAGCTACGAGGGATTCGACGAGCGAATCCGGGAGCACCTGGCGGACGACGATTTGTCGATCGGGGATTTCGTCCTGACGAACGGGGCGTTGCCGGCGATGGTGATCATCGACGCGGTGGCGCGGTTGTTGCCCGGCGCGCTGGGGGACGACGCGAGTTCGGTGGACGAATCGTTCAGCGACGGGTTGCTGGAGTACCCGCACTACACGCGGCCGGCGGAATTCCGCGGTTGGCCGGTGCCGGAGATCCTGATGTCCGGCAACCACGCGGCGATCGAGCAATGGCGGCGGCAACAGTCCGTGCGGCGGACGGCGGCACGGAGACCGGATTTGTGGGAAAAGAAGCGGTGGGAGAAGCCCATCCGCGGCGGTAAAAACAAGATTTGATAGAGGGATCGAGCCATGAACAAAGCTGCACTGTTTGACAAAATCGAGGGCGAGCAATTCCGCAAGGACTCGCCGAAGTTCGGCGTGGGCGACAGCGTCCGCGTGCACACGAAGGTCGTCGAGGGCGAGAAAGAGCGCGTCCAGATTTTCCCGGGTGTCGTGATGGGCATCAAGGGCCGCGGCCTCAACCGGACGTTCACCGTCCGCCGCATCAGCTACGGCGAGGGTGTCGAGCGTATCTTCCCCATCCATTCTCCCCGCGTGGAAAAGATCGAGGTCGAGCGCGAAGGCCAGGTCCGCCGCGCCAAGCTCACCTATCTCCGCGGCCGCATCGGCAAGGGCGCCATGGCCGTCCGCGAGAAGGAGCATGTCACCAAGGCCGCCAAGGCCGCGAAGGCGACCGCGAAGGCGACCGCCAAGCCGGCGGCCTGAGTCCGGCCCGGCATCGCCGGGCAAGGGTCCCACCGATTTCACCGAGGTTCCCGGCCGGGCGTTTTTTCGCCTGCCCGGGATCCTCGAGTTTTTCGGTTTGCCGCGTTGACGGCAGGGCCGCCATCACCCCCGGCCGCCACTGCATCGTTCCGGTTGGCTCGACGGAAGCGGCCGCTTTCTTCCCGGCACTTTTCCCGTAACCTCGCGCCGTCGCCTCCTCTGGATGCGGGCGTATGAACAGCGAACCCTCCACGCCGCGTTGCCCGAAATGCGGCGGACCCATTCCCGCCGATGCGCCCCAGGGCCTCTGCCCGCATTGCGTGCTGTCCGGCGCGGCGACTTCCAACGAGTCCGGGCCCGGTGAACGTCCCGAGCCGCCGCCGCTCGCCGCCATCGTCGCGGCGTTTCCAAACCTCGAGATCCTCGAGTTGATCGGCGTCGGCGGCATGGGCGTCGTTTACAAAGCCCGCCAAATCCAGCTCGACCGTGTCGTCGCGCTGAAGCTATTGCCCGTCGCGTCCGGAGCCGATCCGGCTTTCACCGAGCGATTCCATCGCGAGGCAAAATTCCTCGCGCGGTTGCGGCACCCGAACATCGTCGGCGTGCACGAGTACGGCGAGGCCGGCGGGTTCTGCTTCCTGCTGTTGGAATACGTCGACGGCGTGAACCTGCGGCAGGCCATGGAAGCGGGCCGGTTCTCCGCGGCGGAAGCGCTGGCGATCGTCCCGGACATTTGCCGGGCGCTCCAATACGCGCACGAACAGGGCGTGCTGCACCGCGACATCAAGCCGGAGAACATCCTGCTCGACGCGCGCGGCGCGGTGAAACTCGCGGACTTCGGGATCGCCAAACTGGCCCGCGATCCCGGTGGACGCCGCTCCGACATCACGTTGACGCGCCAAGGATCGCGCTTGGGAACGCCGCACTACATGGCGCCCGAACAGATCGAGACACCGTCGGACGTCGACCACCGCGCCGACATCTATTCGCTGGGCGTCGTCTTCTACGAACTGCTCACGGGCGAGCTGCCGCTCGGGCGATTCGCCGCGCCGTCGGAGAAGGCGTCGCTCGACGCGCGCGTGGACGCGATCGTGTTCCGGGCGTTGGCGAAGGAGCGCGAGTTGCGGCAACAGAGCGCGGCGGAAGTGCGCAGCGACATCGAGGGACTGGGCGGAAGTCCGGCCGGGAACGCGCCGAGGGCTGCGGGCGACGCGCGCAAGGCCGCGGTGCCGCGGGCCCCGGGCGGGCCGGGCGTGAACCCGTGGCCGCACCGCTTGTTCTGGCTGATGCTTGCGATCGTCGCGCTGCCGTTCGCCGCGATCCTCGCGTCGGTGGCCGCGCTGAGAATGTTTGGCAGCAGTCTCGGCGGGTTGGTCACCGCATTGGTTTCCGCGGCCGTCGGCGCCGGAATGGCGGCCGGTTGGTGGCGGACGCGTCCGCGGGAATCGAACGAGGCGTCGCGCGGGCCGTGGAACCCGTGGCCGAAGCGGATCTTCTGGGCGATGACCGGGCTCGTGGTCCTGCCGATGGCGTTACTGCTGCTGGGGCTCGCGATTCCCCGGATGCTGATGAGTCGCGCGCCGCTGCCGACGCCGCCGTCCATCACCGAATCAATGCCCGGGTTCACCACGCCCAAACTTGGAGCGGGGGCTCTTCGCGGGCGCAGCACGGAGATGATCGAGGAAGCGATCGCGAAGTATCAGGGCGCGATGGTGAACTTGGAAAACACCATCCGTCTGGCCGACCTCGGGAAGATCGCCGCGAACGGTCCCGAGATGCTCGCCGCCCAACGCGACGCCGCGGTGGCGAGGGCCGAGCTTGATGGTCGGCACGGCGACGCCCTCCACGCGCAGGTCGTGTATACCACGGAGATGTTCCGCATCGCCAACGCCAAGGAGGAGGTGGGAGCTGCGACGCGGGCGGAAGTCGACGAAGCCACGCGAGCGTTGGAATCCGCGGAACGGGCCCTGCGGGCTTGGCGCGATCCCAACGTTTTGTCGCCGAAAGTCCCGTGAACGAATCCGTCCCGACCCACGACACGCCGGTGCCCGCGCGGCCCGGCGTATTCGCCACGACGCGATGGACGCGCGTG
>JANYDN010000258.1 GCA_025363585.1 Verrucomicrobiota bacterium
AAGGCGGGAACGTGTATCGGGAACCAGAGATTGGATCCCACCGTTCGGTGAAACGACACGCCGGTGGTCTTTGCCCCCTTGGATGGCCTTGGCCCGTCTTGGCGTGAGATAATTCCTCGGCCGCGACTGCATGGATACGGCTAAGGACCACGACCCGGCGAAACTAGTCGCCGCCTCCCCTGCGCGACGCCTTTTTTTCCGATTGGTGCGCCTTGTTGGCGAGGATCCGGTTCTTGGCGGCACGGCTGCGCGGGCGTTTTTGCCGTCGCGCCTTCTCGATCCGGTCGCGTTCCGCCCCGATCCTCGCCCGACGCTCCGCCTCGATCCGATCCATGAGCTGGACGCGCGCGAGCAATCGGTTCCGGGCCTGGTGACGGGTGGTCTGGCACTTCACCTGGATGCCGCTCGGTCGGTGCAACAACATCACGCAGGTCGCGACCTTGTTGACGTTCTGGCCGCCGTTGCCGCCGGATCGGACGAACGTTTCATCGAGATCCGCCTCGATGATCCCGAGTGCGACCATGCGGCGGGCGATCTGGTCCTCGGGGGTCGGCTCGACGCTGTGCGCGTTCATGCGCGGAGCTTGCCCGAGACCGGCGGCACGGCGCCAGTCCACGAACAAGGCCCTCTCCGTCGGCAAACGGGCGGCATCGGTCCGGAAATGACCCCGCGAATGCCCGATTTGAGGGAGCGAAGCATGACGGATGCCGACGGACGCTTGTCCCCGGGCGAGACGCGGGTACTGTGGGGCCGCCGAATGTCCCAAGGACTCCATCTATCGCAGCGGATGTCGCAGCAGATGGTGCTGTCGCCGCAACTCCAGCAATCGCTGGCGTTGTTGCAGGCACCCGTGCTGGAACTCCGCGCCTTGGTGGAACAGGAACTCGAACTAAACCCCATGCTCGAGGATTCGAGCATCACCGAGGTCACCGCGGAGGAACGCGACCAACGCGCCGAGGACGCGGCCGCGCAGGCGGATCCGGCGGAACCACCCGCCGACGTCCAATACGATCCGGCGACCGAGAAAGCCAGCGACGCGCCGGTCGACAAGTTCGAGGAAGATCTCCAGCGCATCCTCCAACTCGACCAGGAATGGCGCGACCACTACGCCGCCACCAGCCTTCCCAACCGCAATTCGGCGGACGACGAGGAACGGCGGCAGCACATGTTCGATTCGTTGGTGGCGCCCGGTTCCCTGCAGGAGGACCTTCTCGACCAGGCCCGGACCGCCGAGATTCCCGACGACGACCGCCAGATCGCGGAAATGTTGATCGGCAACATCGACGACCACGGCTATCTCCAGTCCGGCACGAACGAGCTTTCCTTCTCCACGGGGATCGCGGTCGACCGCATCGAATCCGTGCTCCGCGTGGTGCAGGCGTTCCAACCGCCGGGAGTCGGCGCGCGCGATCTCCGCGAGTGCCTGATGCTGCAACTCGAGCGGATCGGCAAGACCGAGTGCGACGAATACCGGATCCTCCGCGACGATTTCGACGCGCTGGGCAAGCGACGGTTTCCCGACATCGCGCGGCGCCTCGGGATCACCCCGGCGGAAGCCCAGGCAGCCGCCGGACGGATCGCGCGCCTCAACCCCCGCCCGGGCCGCGACCTTTCGCCGGACGACAACGGCTACGTGGTGGCGGAGGTCTTCGTGACCCAGAGCGGGGACGACTACACGGTCTCCACCAACAGCGACTACCTGCCGCACCTCCGGATCAGCAACACGTACAAGGATCTGCTTGGCCAGGCCGACACCACGCCCGAGGTCCGCGAATACATCCGCGAGAAAATCCGGGCGGGAAAATTCCTGATCAAGAGCATCCACCAGCGCCAGGACACAATCACCCGCATCGCCCAGGAAATCGTGAAGCGCCAACGGGATTTCATGGACAACGGCGTCACGCGGTTGAAACCGATGACGATGGTCCAGGTCGCGGAGGTGGTCGGCGTCCACGAGACCACCGTCAGCCGCGCCGTCTCCGGGAAGTACATGCAGACGCCCCAGGGCGTGTTCGAGATGAAGTATTTCTTCACTTCCGGCCTGAAGACCTCTTCCGGCGAAAGCATGTCGAACACGAGCGTGAAGACGTACCTTTCCGAACTCATCGCCGGCGAGGACAAGGCGCACCCGTTGTCCGACGAGGACCTCGTCGCGCGCCTCAAGGCGCAGGGCATCGAGATCGCCCGCCGCACCGTCGCCAAGTACCGGGCGGAGCTGAATGTCCTGCCGAGCCACCTCCGCAAGTCGTATTGACCGGACGGAACGACCGACGATGAACCCGCCTTTCCACGCGGCTCCCGGCCCCGTAGCCTCGGTCCCCGTGACCTTCCGCAAAGTCGCCCTCGTGGGCGTCGGACTCCTGGGCGGTTCCTTGGGCCTCGCGCTACGCGAACGCCGGCTCGCGGGCGTCGTGGCGGGCTACGCGCGGCGTGATTCCACGGTTGCCGAATGCCGCCAGACCGGCGCCGTGGACCTCGCCACGCGCAACCTGGCCCAAGCGGTCGAGGACGCCGACGTCGTGGTTTTCTGCACGCCGGTTTCCCAGATGGCCGACCTCGCGCGGGAAAGCATCCCCTTCCTCAAGCCGGGCGCGGTGTTGACCGACGTCGGCAGCGTGAAGGGCGCGGTGGTCGCGATGCTCGAGCCGATCCTCGCGCGCGTCGACGCGGCGTTCGTCGGCAGCCATCCGATGGCCGGATCCGAAAAGACGGGCGTCCTCGCGGCAAGGGCCGATCTCTTCGCGGGAGCGCGCTGCGTGGTGACGCCCACGCCGCGGACACCGCCGGGTGCGCTGGCCTCTGTCCGCCGACTCTGGGAATCGGTCGGCAGCGAGGTCCTTGAACTGTCCCCCGCCGTGCACGACGACCTGGTGGCGCGCTCGAGCCATCTGCCGCACGTGGTGGCGGCCACGCTCGCGCGCTACGTGCTGAGCCCGGCGCATGCGCGCGAACAGGCGATGCTCTGCGCGTCGGGCTTCCGCGACAGCACGCGGATCGCGTCGGGATCGCCCGCGATGTGGCGGGACATCGCGGTGGCGAACCGGGCGGCATTGTCGCGGGTGCTGGACGTGTTCGCGCACGACCTCGCGGAGTTTCGCGAATTGCTCGACGCGGGCGATCCGGCGGCGCTCGAGGCGTTCTTCGACGAAGCGAAGCAGCGCCGCGACGGCTGGAAGAACGACGGGAGCTGCAACGAGGGTTGATCCCGCCGATAATTCCATGTCCTTGCCCGACCTGATCGAAATAGAGCCGTTGGCCGCGCCGCCCGACGCGGCGATCACCGTGCCGGGATCCAAGAGCATCACCAACCGCGCGCTCGTCCTCGCGGCGCTCGGGGGCGAGACCACGCTGACCGGAGCCCTATGGAGCGACGACACGAGGGCCATGGTGGAATGCCTCGGACGCCTGGGATTCCGGGTGTCCGTCGGGAACGATCCGGGCGAACCCGCGAACCGGACAATCGCGGTGGGCGGACTGGGCGGGAAGATACCGCGGGCCGGAACCGCGTCCGATCCCTTGGCGTTGTTCGTGGGCAACGCGGGAACGGCGGCGCGGTTTCTGGCGGCAATGGTCTGTCTCGGGCACGGCGTCTACCGATTGGAAGGCGTGCCGCGGATGCACGAGCGGCCGCAGGCGGAACTCTTCGCGGCACTTCGCGGGCTCGGGTACCGGATCGATTCCCCGAACGACCGGCTTCCCGCGATCATCCACGCGACGGGCCCACGGAACGCGCGTTGCGCGGTGAGCATGGAGGGCAGCTCGCAGTTCGCGTCGGCCCTTTTGCTTTCCGCGGGACGGGGCGGTTGGCAGGTGGGGTTCGCCGGCGCGGGCGACGCCGAGGAAGCGCCCTATGTGGCGATGACCCAACGCCTGATCGAGGTGTTCCCGCGTGACGGCGGGCGGTTCCACATCGAGCCCGACGCGTCGAGCGGCAGTTACTTCTGGGGCGCCGACTGGTTGTTGTCGCGCGGTTTTCCCGCGGGCCGACCCAGGATAGGCGTGAACCATTGGCCGGACTCCGGCTGGCAGGTCGACGGTAGGTTTCCCGGATACCTGCCCTTGCCGCCGGTGATCTCGCGCGAACGGGATCTCGGCGACAGCATCATGACGGGCATCGCTCTCGCGCCGTTCGCGTCGGCGCCGGTGACGTTCACGGACCTGGGACGCCTCCGGGTGCAGGAATGCGAGCGCGTCGAAGCATTGCGGACCGAACTGGGCAAGTGCGGCGCGCGGGTCGAGGAGACGGGCGACACCCTGCGTATCTGGCCGGGATCGCTGCATGGCGCGGAGATCGAGACCTACGACGACCATCGCATGGCGATGTGTTTCTCGACTCTGGGCTTGCAAGTGGCGGGTATGAAAATCAGAAACCCGTCGTGCGTGAAAAAGACGTTCCCGAACTTCTTCCGGAAGCTGGCGGACCCCGCCCCGAACGGGCTGGGGGCACGCATCCGGGACGTCCGGACCGGCCGCGTTCTGGAGGGCGACCAACTCCTCGCCACGTGAGCGAACTCGCCGAAGCCGCCGGCGCGCCGCTGCGCCTCCCCCAGGTCATCGCCGTCGATGGCCCGAGCGCGTCCGGCAAAGGCACCCTCTCCCGTCGTCTCGCCACCGAGCTTGGCTACGTCTACGTGGATTCGGGGGCGATGTACCGCACGCTCGCGTGGTGGGCCATCCAGAAAAACCTCCATTGCGAGAAACCCATGTCGCCCGCGGACGAGGAAGCCATCGTGGGCCTCATGCGCCGATGGAAAGCCGAGATGCGTTTGGTGGACGGCCAGGCGTGGCTCCACGTGAACGGCTATTTTCCCGCGAAGGAAATCCGGACCGACGACGTCGAACGCTCGGTGCCCGTCGTCGCGCAAATCGGCAAGGTCCGCGATTGGATGGTCGCGCGGCAGCGCGAATGCGTCCACCTTGGCCCGTTGGTCATGGAGGGACGGGACATCGGGACCGAAGTGTTTCCGTTGGCGCCCGTGAAATTTTTCCTCGAAGCCGACGAAGGCGTGCGACAGGCCCGCATGGCCGAGCGCGGCAATGCCGGCAGCAACGCGGCGGTTCGCGACTCGATGGACACCACCCGCAAACAGGGCGCGTTGTACGCGGCGTTGGACTCCATCCGGGTGAACAACACCGGCCAGACGCCGGACCAAACCTTCGCGATCCTGATGGGCCACGTCCGCGCGCGTCTGGGCACACCGTGAAAACCCCGTCCCCGATCCGGCGCTGGCTTTGGCTGGCCGTTCTTTTGTTGCAAGGCGCGACGGCACTCGCCGACGGCAGCGAGGTGGTCGTCGTCTATTGCAAGAAATCGGCCGAGTCCCGCGCGGTCGCGGACTACTACGCCCTCCAGCGCGGCGTGCCCGAAAAACAGATCATTGGCCTGGACCTCGAGGCGCCGATGAACGCGATCCTCCGACCCGACTACGAGACCAGGGTACAGGACCCCCTGATCGCGACGCTCCGAGAGCGGGGGTTGATGAAATTCTCCACGAGGGACATCGCGTCCACCAACGGGCTGCCCGCCCACAAGGCGTACCACTGCACCGAATCGAAGGTCCGCTACCTGTTGTTGGCCTGGGGATTCCCCTACCGGATCTACGAGGATCCCCGGTGGGTCCCGAACACGGCGACGAACATCCAGGGGGAGCTCCGCCGCACGGAGGCATCGGTGGACAGCGAGCTCACGCTGTTGCCGAGGACGGGGGAGTACCCATTGATGAGCGCGTTCCCAAATCCATTTTTCGGACAGACCAACTCGGCGTACTACCACCCGACGAATGGCGTGATGCTCGTGACCCGCCTTGACGGCCCGACGCCGGAACTTGCCAAGGGACTCGTCGACAAGGCGCTCCATGCCGAGGCCCACGGGCTCATGGGAAACGCCTACATCGACCTGCGCAACATCACTTCGGGCGGATACAAAACTGGCGACGAATGGATCACGAACGCGGCGACCACCTGCAAGCGTTTCGGCTTCTCGACGTTCGTGGACAACCGTCCGGAGACATTGCCGGAGTCGTTCCCGATGTCGCAGATCGCCCTGTATTTCGGCTGGTACTCGTGGAGCGCCGACGGGCCGTTCACCCGTCCCGAGGTCGAGTTCATGCCCGGCGCGATCGCGTACCACATCCATTCCTTCAGCGCCGCCGATCTCCGTTCGCGCACGGCGAATTGGGTGGGACCCTTCGTCTCGAAAGGCGCGACGGTGACCATGGGATGCGTCGCGGAACCCTATCTGGGCCTCACGCCCAATCCGCACTATTTGTTGGAACTGCTCGCCGCGCGGCGCTTCACGCTGGGCGAGGCGGGCGTCGGGTGCCAACCGTGCCTTTCGTGGATGAACGTCGTGGTGGGCGATCCCTTGTACCGGCCGTTCGGACGCCACTGGTTCGAGTTGGAGCCGCAACAGATCGCGAGCGGTGATCCGGATCTGGAATGGTCGATACTCCGGCGCGTCAACACCCATCTCCACAACGGCCGGGACGCCAAGACGCTTCGGACGTATCTCCTCGAGCAACCCCTCACGACGAACAGCGCGATCCTTTCGGAAAAGGTCGCCCTCCTCTTCGCCGACGACGGCAAGCTCCGGCAGGCGATCGAATGGAGCCAACGGGCGGCGGTCATCTCGAAGAGCCTCCAGCAGCGCACGCGCATCCGGCTCAACCTTTCCTCGTGGCAGGAAATGGTGGACGACAAACGCGGCGCGTTCGAAACGCTCCGTCGCGTCGAGGAGGAACGCCCGGATTACCGGAACCTCGCCTCGTTCCGGCAAAAACAATTGTCGATCGCGAAGGAACTCCGCGACAAGCCGCAGGTCGAGGTACTGCAGGAGGAAGTCAAACGGATCGCCGCGGCGGCCGCCGCGGCCGCGGCGCCGCCCCCGAAATAAAGCCGGGCTTCAGCGGGTTTCGGCAATCGACACCAGATCGTCGAGCGCCGGCAGGCCCACCCACCGCGTTCCCTGGCGAAAGACGAGACGGCAGCAGGGATGCGAGTGGAACTCCTGCTCGTTCACGCCAAGAAGGACCAGGCGGGCATTGCCCGGGACCTCCGCCGCCGTCCGCGGAATGATTCGCAACGGTGCACCGTTGAACGCGAGGTGGAGCTCGTACCCGGCGATGCCGCCATGATCGGTCGCTGGGTTTTTTCGGACCAGTCCCGCGAACCGACGGGCCCATGGAAACGCGGGGTCGCGGACGAACACCCGCAGTGTCTCGGGCTGTGCCGCAAGATGCCTCGCAAGCGAGAACGCCGCGCCCAATCGATGCTGCTCGGCCAGGACCGGCGCGGGATCGATGCCCACGAGGTTGTGGCCGTTGTATTCCCCGTGGTCGTTGCGGAGGTTTCCCTGGTGGGTCCGGTGCCATTCGGCGTATCGCTCGCCCGTCCGGAAATCGATCTCGAAGTGCACGTGCGCGCGGTCGCGGGTGATCGATTGGCGGGTGTTCGAGGTGCGCCCCATCGTCGCGATCGTCTGGCCCGTCCTCACGGTGCTTCCCGCGGCGATTCCCGGGGCAATGGCGCTCAGGTGCGCGTAGAGCGTGTGGATCTCGATGCCATCGATCTGGTGGCGGACCACGAGATAGTTGCCGTAGTTGGAGAGCGCGGGCCGGGTGTTCGCATGGACGACGACACCGTCGGCACTGGCCCGGACGGCATCGGCAGGCTCGCCGCGGCGGTCGCGGTGGACGCAGCGGATGTCGAGTCCCTCGTGCAACTGACGACCTTCGGAGCGGACGCACCCGAATTGTCCCGAGGTCCACGGCTTCCCGGCGGTCCCGACGAAAAACCGTTCGCCGCCGTTGGCCTCGAAAAGACTTTTGTTGTCGGTGGGAAGATCGAACGCGCGGAGCGCGGGCACGGCGACCATCATGCCCGCGAGAAGCCCATGGAACGTCATTTCTGGAACATGTCGTCGTCCGACTTGCCGGCATCGCTTCCCTTTTTGCCGGCCTTGCCGATGGACTGTTGCTTCGGCTTCTCGGGCTTTTTCTGGTTCCCGAGCTTGATCGCGACGTTGTTCAGGCCCCGCACGATCCGCTCTGCCTCCTCGCGGGTGGCGTCCGGGGTGAACCCGATGGCGCCATCCTCGAGCGGACGCGCCGCAACGGGCGCCCCGAGCCACCGTCCTTCGGTCCAGCGCGACCAAATCGCGATCCGCCGTCCCGTCTTTTGGACCGTCCACATCTGGAGGCGAAGCGCACCCTGTTGGTTGAACTTCAGGAGGATCATGTGGCCGCCGATGGTGTCCAGGAGCTCGGCCTTTTCGAGGAACCCTTCGTCGACGAAGGCGTTTTTCTCCACGTTGATGCTCACCGGGGCCGCCCGCAGCACCTTGATCTTGCCCGATCCGGCCCCTCCGCCGTCGGTCTCCATGTGAAGGCGGATGGTGCTCGCCTGCTTGGAGACATCCTTCTCCGACTTTTCCTCTTTGGCCGGCTTCGCCTTTTTATCCGCGTCCAAGTCGTCGGCGGCCCCGGCCGACAACACCGCTCCGAGAAGTATCGCGCCGAAAAAGGATTTGATGCGCCCGCTCCGAACCCGCATCGTGCGCCCGGTCAACGAAATCATCGGGCCAATAGAGTCTCTATGGGACAGCAACACAACAAAATCGAGAAACGCCGCCGTCGCACCGCATACCTCCGCCGCCGCAAGTCGGTAGCGGCCACCAAGGGCGCGAAGAAAGCCTGACGCGGGCATTTCCAGAAATGGGCCACCCCAACGGGTGGCCCTTTTTGTTTTCGGCATCCGGGTTCGATTGTCCGACATCGCGGAAGTCACGCGGCAATCATTCCGGCGACCGGGGTCACTTGGCCCGGGTCGAGTGATCGCGCATCCACTGCACGTCCACGTTGTTCGGAAACACGCCGCTCGCGGGGAAGCTTTTCTTGATGGGCGGCATCGTGCGCGCATCGACCCACTTCTTCACCTCGGAATGCCCGTCGGCGAACGAGAATCCGCCCGCCCGGTTGTGGTAGAACGAGGGAAAATCGACCAACTCCGTCGTCTTCGAGTCCGGATACCCGTCCATTTTCACCACGAAAAAACCATCGTTGATGCTGTCCTCGCGTTCATCCAGGAACACATAGGTCGACGACGGGCCCGGATCCGTGAAGTCGCCCATCTTCGTGAAGACCTTCCATTTCGCGCCCCATCCGCCGTCCGTGCCGTTGTGACCCCCGGTCCAGATGCTCATCGACATGCTGCGGATCCGCGGGACTTTCTGTTTGAGGGCGTTGATCCCAAAACTTTTGTCCGCCGGGCAACGCCAGATGCCCACCGATTGGCCGGTGTATTTCCAGAGCGGACTCTGCATCAGGTAATTGGTCTGCCAATTGTCGGGCGCCGACGGGTTCGTGATGTCGAGGATCCCCTGCACCCACGCGCCGTCCGACGTCTTGGAATCCTTCTCATCGGCGTAGGCAAAAAGAATCCGATCCGCGTTGTCCCCGTTGTACATGCTCCACCCCAGCAACAGCTGCTTGTGATTGCTCATGCACAGGATGCCCTGGGCCTTCGTCTTCGCTTTCGCGAGGGCCGGCAGGAGCATGCCTGCAAGGATGGCGATGATCGCGATGACCACGAGCAATTCGATCAGCGTGAAGGCACGGTGGGCCAGCCGTCCGGTGCGGAATGGGGTGTGTTTCATGGTAACCCGGTCGCGTGGCGACTCGGCCTTACTCAACGGCGCTTCCCGCGTCGGACGCAACACCCGATTCGGGGTTCCCACCGTTCGAGAGCAGCATTCCAACAGGAACCCAAAATCACGGGGGTATGCGGACCGGGTGCCAGGCGAACCCACCGTTCGCGGCCTCGCCGTGCCCCGCCCGAACCCGGATTGCCGCCGTCCGGTCCTCCTGCTAGACCACAGGCAACATGCGATTCATCGGCGGGGTCATCGAGAAGCTCCAACGGCATCCCAAGCGGATCGTTTTCCCGGAGGGAACCGAACCGCGCGTGCTCCAGGCCGCGCGCCAGTTCCATTCCCTGCGACTCGGCGTGCCGATCCTCCTCGGCGAACGCACCGCCGTGAAGGAGGCCGCCGCTGCCCTCAACGTCTCGCTCGAGGGCATCCGCATCATCAATCCCGTCGAGAGCCCGGACCTCGAGTCCTTCGTCCGCCGCTTCGAACTTCTCCGTCGCGGCAAGGGCATCCAGGAGCAGGAAGCCCGCGAGGCCATGGTGAAGCCGAATTATTTCGGGGCCATGATGGTCGGCATGCGCCAGGCCGACGCCCTTGTCTCCGGCACGAGCGAGATCTCCGGCTCCGTGCTCCGTCCCCTCTTCCAGATCATCAAGGTCGCGCCCAAAACGACCACCGCGTCGTCGTGCATGGTGATGGAGGTCGAGGATTCCCGGTTCGGCGAACGGGGCGTTTTGTTCCTCGGCGATTGCGGCGTCATCCCCGATCCCGGAGTGGAGCAACTCGCCGACATCGGCGTCTCCACCGCCCGTCTCGCACGGCAAATGATGGGCGTCAAACCGCGGGTGGCGTTCCTCAGCTATTCGACCAAGGGCAGCGCCGCGCATCCGGGAATCCTCAAGGTCCGCGCTGCCACCGCGCTCGCCCAGCAAAAGGCCGCCGCGGAATTCTTCGAGGCCGACTTCGATGGCGAATTGCAGGTCGATGCCGCCCTCATTCCCGAGATCGCCGCGCGCAAACTCCCCGACAGCAAGGTTGCCGGCCGGGCCAACGTCCTGATCTTCCCCGACCTCAATTCGGGCAACATCGCGAGCAAACTCATCCAGCACATCGCCCGCGCCAACGCCTACGGGCAAATCCTGCTGGGTCTCGACCGCCCGGCCGCCGACGTGTCCCGCGGCAGCAATGCCCACGACATCCTCGGCGTCGCCTCGATCGTCGGCCTGCAGAGCATCGAGTACCAAAAACTGTACCCCGGCGCGGGCGAGCATCTTCCCGGCGAACTCTGATCCGCCCCGTCCCGACACCCACCTTTTCCGCGCCCCAAGATGCTCCTCAACAACATGACCCCGCGGGTGTTCGTCGCGGCCACGCGGCAGAACGACGGGAAGACCACCACCTCGCTGGGATTGCTGGCCGCGCTCCAGCGGCGCTGCGGCCGGGTCGGCTACATCAAGCCGGTCGGACAACGGTTCGTCGAAATCGACGAACAGAAAATCGACGAGGATTCCGTCCTCATGGACCGTGTCTTCCGGCTGAACTGCCCGCTGGTCGACATGTCCCCCATCGCCGTCGAACCCGATTTCACGCGCCGTTACCTCCAGAACTCCAATCTCGACGCCCTCACCAAACGGATCCACAAGGCATTCGATCGCGTCGCGTGGGAGAAGGAGTTCGTGCTGATCGAGGGTACCGGACACGCCGGGGTCGGCTCGGTCTTCGACCTTTCCAACGCCGCGGTCGCGAAGCTCCTCGACTCGAAGGTCATCATCGTCAGTCGCGGCGGCATCGGCCTGCCGATCGACGAGGTCACGATGAACCGCGCGCTCTTCGAGGCGGAGGGCGTCGAGGTCATCGGCGTCATCCTGAACAAAGTCCTGCCGGAAAAAATAGGCCACATCACCGAATTCGCCCGGCGTGGACTCAAGCGGAAGGGACTCGAGTTGCTCGGCGTGATTCCCCACCATTCGATCCTTTCCCGCCCCACCGTCGACCTGATCCGCGAGGAACTCGGGGCCAACGTCGTCGCGGGCGCCGCACACATCCACAACGTCGTCCAAAGCGTGGTCGTCGCCGCCATGGGGGCCGCCAGCCTCGCCCGCCGTCTCCAGCCCGGGACGTTGCTCGTTTGTCCGGCGGACCGCCATGACGTCCTGGAGCTTGCCGCCGGACTCAGTGCCTCGAACGCCGCCCAACTCTCCGGCGTGATCCTCTCCGACGACATCAAGCCCTCCGCGGCCGTCTCGAAATTGGTGCAACAATTCGCCTGCCCGGTCCTGTTGGCGCCCGCCGACAGCTATCACGTGGCCTCGCGGTTCCATGACCTGACGGTGAAGACGCGGCCGGATGACACCCAAAAGATCGGCCTGATCCAGGATCTCATCGGGAAGCACGTCGACCTCGACCGGATCCTCGCGGCATTGCCGGCACCCAGGGTCCCATCCGCGACGGACTAGCGCTGGCCGTCCGTCACGCGACGTAGAGCGCCTGCCGCAGCTCGTGCACGAGCACGCTGGTGATCGGGTACCGCCGCTCCATGTCGCGGTCGAGGCATCGGCATACGATGCGTTCGAGTTCCGCGGGAATCTCCGGATTGATCGACCGGGGCATCACGAACTCCGAACGGTCCAGGGCCCGCTTCAACACTTGGTCCGCCGTGTCGCCGGGAAATGGCTTCCGGAAAGTCAGGAGTTCGTAGGCGCTCACGCCATACGCCCAGATGTCCGCGCGATGGTCCACCGGTTGCCTGAGCAATTGCTCCGGTGCCATGTACAGCGGCGTGCCGGGATTCTTGTCGAGTTTGCGCGGCGGGTTCGGGATCGGCTGCGCCAGATCGAAATCAACCAAGCGCACGCTGCCATTGCGCGTCATCACCACGTTCTCCGGCTTGAAATCGAGATGCATGAACCCGTGGTCGTGCAGGTGCTCGAGGCCCTCGCCGGCATCGATCAGGATCTGCGCGATGTTGTCGGTCAGCACCGGGTCGTTGGCCGCCATCCGCAACTTCAGGTTCTCGCCCTCCACGTACTCCATGACGAGCACCAACTCGCCGTCCATTTTCCCGTGTTCCACGTACCCGATGACCGCCGGGTGCGGCGGAAGGCTCGCCAACACCTCGCAACCCGTCAGGAAACGGCGCCGCTCCGTGAACGCCAGGAACGAGTTGTTGAGGAGAAGCCGGACCGCGTATTGCTGGCCGGAATCGTCCGTCGCCAGCCAGATCTCCGACATCCCGCCCGAATTGATCAATTCGTGCAGGGTGTACCGGCCCAATCGTTTTCCGGTTCGTGGCATGGACGGCGTCAGGACCCGCGCTTGGTAGCAAAGGCCGCGCCACGGGGGCAAACCGGTTTCCACGGGGCCGCGCGCTTTCCGATCACGCCCGCACCACCTTCACCACCATCACCGTCACGTCGTCGGCCGGGGTTTCCGGATGGCAGAACACCCCGACTTCCCGGCAAAGCGCGTCGACGATCTCGGCCGCCGGCCGCGCCGCGTTTCGACGGACCACCTCGGCCGCGCGCTCCATTCCGAAACATTCCGTCGCCCGCGCGTCCATCGCCTCGTCCACGCCATCCGTCACCACCAGCACGAGATCGCCGGGAACCAGCGTCACGGTCGGCCCATCGGCCTGCGGTTCGGACGTGTTCCGCCCGAGCGGAGGACCCGTCCGGCGCAAGCGGTGTTTGACCGTGCCGTCCGCGTCGAGCACGAGTGCCGCCGGGTGTCCGGCATTGGCGAATGCCAACCGGCGCGACGCCGGTTCCAGGCGACCGAGGAACATCGTGATGTAACGTTCGCGGCCGAGGTCTTCTTCCAAGGCGCGGTTCGCCGCCGACAACAACAACCCGGGATCGCCGACGTCGCGGGCCAATAGCCGCAGGTAGGCGCGGGCTTCCGCCATCAACAGCGCCGAACCCACGCCGTGCCCGCTCACGTCCGCCATCACCAACCCCACCGCGCCTCCCGGCAACGCGAGAAAATCGTAGTAGTCGCCACCCGCCGCCTCGGCCGCCATCGAACGCCCCGCCAATTCGTACCCGACCACCACCGGCGCGGTCTGCGGAAACAACCGCAACTGGATCTCCCTCGCGGCCGCCAGATCCTCCCGGGTCCGGCGGATCTCGGCCTCGGCCTTCAACCGCTCCGTGATGTCGCGGACAAACGCGACCCTCCATTGCTGGTCGCCCATCCGCATTTCCGTGCGCGCCACCTCGACCGACACCTCCGCGCCGTCCGCACGAAGCGCGCGAGCCTCCAGCGTCCGGGGACCCACGTCCCACTCCGACCACGGCGTCGACGCCGCCGCTTCCGGCGTTTCCAGCACTTTCAATGGCTTGCCCGCCAATTCTCCGGGATCCCAGCCGAAGAGCGTCTTGACCGCCGGGTTCGCGAATCGTATCCGGCCTTCCGTATCGACCAACAACACCGCGTCCGTCGAATTCTCCCACACCGACCGGTAGCGAAGCTCGCTCTCGCGGATCGACGCTTCCGCCGAACGCCGCGCGACGCGTGTCGCCACGTCGCGCAACTCGCGTTGCACCGCGGGGACCAGACGCGCAAGCTTGCCCTTGATGAGAAAATCGTGCGCGCCCGCCTTCATCGCGCCGACCGCCACCTCGTCGTCGATGTCGGCCGAAACGATCAGGAACGGAAGGTCCAGTCCCGTCGATTGCAGGACGCGGAGGGCCTCCGTCGAGCTGAAGCCCGGCAGATTGTGGTCGGAAAGCACGAGATCCCAGGCCTCCGACAGGAGCGCGTCCCGCAGCGGTCCCTCGGATTCCACCCGTTGCGAGACGACGCGCCAGCCGCCGTGTCGCAGCAAGGTGACGAGGACGCGTGCGTCCAGTTCGGAATCCTCGACGATCAACACCCGGAGGACCGGCCGGGACGGTGGCAACGTCGCGGATGAATCGGGAACGGCGTCTTGGGACATCGCGAATGGGGATGCCGTCGATCAAAGCCCGCCTCGCCTGTCGGCGGGGTCAACGGTGGGTCGCCGGGCCGCTCGGGCCGGACGGTTTCAGTGTTTTGCGCGGCGACCGAAGGCCAGCAACAGGCCGGCACCGCCCGCCATGAGCGCCCACGTCGCGGGCTCGGGAACTGCCTCGATCCGAACGTAGAAATTCGCCTTGGGATCGTTCGCTCCAAACCCGAAGTTGATCAGCGACCACGAGGTGGCGTTGTTGGGATCCGACTTGATCCACGCGTCCCAATAACTGCCGAACCGCCCGTTGGCGAGCGGGGCTCCCACCGTCGCGGGGTCGGCAAGAATCAAACCGGCGGAATTGCCCACCGCTCCGGTCAATCCGCCAAACTCAACCGTCCAGGTGAGCCGATCGCGGACCATGACTTCCGGGACATCCATCGTGATGAACGAATACCCGGTCAGGAGGGGCACTTTGTCGCTCTCCCAGAGCAACGTCGACGGCATCTGCGAGGTCGACACGCTGGCGATCGCCTTCGGGCCGTCGTTGTCATAGATCCGGACCGTGAGGTTCGCGCCCGGTGCCTTGGTCGGATCGAAATCGCCGTAGTACTCGAAGCTGATCCGGGAGATGTCGCGGTACCCGGGTGCCAGGTTGATGTCGTCGCCGTACTCGTGCGAAAAACGGTAGAACAACCCGTTGCCCGCCTTGTCGAGCGTCGGATGCAGGGTGTTGTCGTACACCACGTCGGCGTGGGACCAAAACGCGGGAAGCACCGCCAGCACGACGAATCGACCCAAGCGAGCGGTCATGGCCTGCATAGAAAATCGAAAGAGTTTGAGGGATTGGTGCCCCGGCTAGGACTTGAACCTAGAACCAACTGATTAAGAGTCAGCTGCTCTGCCATTGAGCTACCGAGGCGCCGAACGGGGGCAAAGAATGCTGCGCGCAACCGGAATGTCAACAGTCGCTTCCGTCGATTCTCTATTGCGTCCGCGACGACCACTTTCGCCACCGGAACAATCGCGTTGTAACCATGAACCTTGCTTCGGGTCTCCCTTTGGAGAGACGTTCCCGAAGAACGCTTCATGGATGAGTCACCGCTGGATGTGGGCGCTTGCCTTGCGCGGGTGCGCGGGGGCGACGAGGACGCCGCTCGGCAACTGCTCGTCCACCTGCATCCGCTCGTCGTCAAAATAGTCCGCGCCCATTTGCCCCGCCGTTCCAGTGAGGAAGACCTCGTCCAAGCCGTTTTCGCAAAGGTGTTCACCCGCCTCGACCAGTTCAGGGGCCAGGTCCCCCTCGAGCACTGGGTCTCCCGCATCGCCGTCAACACCGCGTACAACGAGCTCAATCGCGAACGCGTCCGCCCCGAACTCCGGCACGCCGACTTGTCCGAGGAAGAGTCCGAGATCATCCAGAATCTCGCGCAGGACACCGGCGAACTGCCTCTCGATCAGGCCCTGGGCGCCCGGGAAATCGTCGAGAAACTCCTCTCCCAACTCAATCCCGCGGATCGGTTGGTCATCTCCCTGCTGCATCTCGAGGGTCGCAGCATCGAGGAAATCCACCTCCAGACCGGTTGGTCCGCCACCCTCGTCAAGGTCCGGGCCTTCCGGGCCCGGCAGAAAATGAAGAAGCATCTGCACCAGCTCCTTCGGGAACACAAACCATGAGCCTCCCTCCCGATTCCGTCGACCGACTCCTTCGCGGCGCGGCCAAGTCGCCCCCGCGTCCCATCGAAGGGCCATCGTTCGCGCTCGAGACGCGCACCCTCCAGACGTGGCGCCGCGCCGTCGCGGGCGCGGATACCCAACCGCTCCTCCAACTCTGGCGCGCCGGCCTTGCCACCGCGTTCGCCGTCGCCGCCGTCGCCGTCACCGCCAGCGCCTATGCCGGCAGGCAGGCGGACCAGGAATCCACCGACCCCTACACGGGAGTCGCCCAGGAACTCACGGTCGCGATCAACACCAACTGGCAGCCATGACCGGCCTAGCCCGCCAAAAAATCGTCGCCTATCTCGCCGCCGTGTTCGTCGCCGGCGCGGCGGCCGGCGTGGCGGGCGGTTACCAATGGGGTCGCGGCGCCGCGTTTCGTCCGCCGCCCCGCCCGCGGGAGTCGATGATGCAGCGCATCACCACGGAATGCCAATTGCGGCCCGACCAAGTCGTCAAGATCGAGCCCATCGTGACCGATGTTTCCCAACGGATGCACCAACTCCAGCGCGACCAGTTCAAACAGATCGGCGCGCTGATGAAGGAGTGCAACACGCGGATGTCGGAGTTCCTCGACGAGGATCAAAAGCGATTGTTGGACGAGCGCGAGGCACGCCACGAGAAGTGGTTGAAGGAACACCAGGGCCGTGGGCCCGAGGGACGCGGCGGGCCGCCCATGGGCCGGCCTCCGGGACCGCCCCACGACGACAAATTCCCCAGCAAGCCCTAAGCCGTATCCATGCAGCAGCGGCCGAGGAATTATCTCACGCCAAGCCGGGCCAAGGCCATCCAAGGGGGCAAAGACCGCCGGCGTGTCGTTTCACCGAACGGTGGGTTCCAATCTCTGGCTCCCGATACACGTTCCCGCCTTCTTGGCCGGCCTTGGT
>JANYDN010000303.1 GCA_025363585.1 Verrucomicrobiota bacterium
CTCCTTTATTCCGAACCGCGCGCCGCCACCGCCATCGAGTGCGTCGATTGCCATGGCACCGTCAACGCCCGGCCCACCCTGCTCACCAGCGGGAGCGGCGGGCCTTATGATCCCAGGACGTCGAAACAAAAGCCCATCGATCTTCTCAAGGAGAGCAACACCGCTTCCGGCGCCCGTTTCTATTGGGAAGGCAAACGCCTCTACCAACGCAGCGCGCTCGCGCCCGACCGCGTCTGGGAAATTCCCCAGACCGTCGACACGATCGATCCCAACCACCCGCGCTACAACGCGAAGTCCGCCTACGCGAAGACCCTGAGGCGCGACGGCAAATCCTGGGGCGACGTCCCGGGCGGCATCAAACCGACCGACGAATTGCACCGCGAGCCGTTGCGCGAGGAACGCGGGACCGAATGCGCGCGGGAATTGGCCCACGACAATTCGAGCGTCTCCTGCCAGATCTGCCATACCTCATGGGCCACCAGTTGCTTCGGTTGCCACCTGCCCATGCGCGCCAACCAACGCGTCGCGGCCAACAAGTTCGAGGGCACCATGACCCGGAACTATACCACCTATAACCCGCAGGTGGTCCGCGACGACGTCTTCCAACTCGGCGTCGACGCCACCTACAAGAACCACCGCGTCGCCGTCCTCCGCTCGTCCAGCGCCGTCATCGTCGGCTCGCAGAATCCCGCGCGGGAATGGGTCTATGCCCAGCAGCAAACCGTCAGCGCGGAGGGCTACAGCGGGCAGGCCTACAACCCGCATTTCCCCCATACCACCGGTTCCGTCGGCACCACCAAGGGCTGCACCGACTGCCATCTCGACGCCGGGAACCAAAACAATGCCTGGATGACCTCGTTGATGGGCTTCGGCACCGGCACCGTGAATTTCTTCGGCCGGTACGCGTGGGTCGGCACCGGCAAGGGCGGACTCGACGCCGTCGTCTGGACCGAACGCGACGAGCCCCAGGCCGCCTATGGCAGCCACCTCCACAACCTCGCCTACCACGACGACTACGAGAAACACACGGTCGCCAACCACGGCTTCCTGAAGGAGGCGTACCACCACCACGCCGCCGACATCCAAGACCTCGTCGTCCGCGGCGAGTATGTCTATACGGCGAACGGACCCGATGGATTCCAGGTCTTCGACATCGCGAACATCGACCAGAAGGGCTTCAGCGAACGCATCGTCACCGCGCCCGTCTCGCCGCTGGGACAGCGTCTGCAAATCAAGACCAAGTTCGCCACCAGTGTCATGCCGCCGACCACCCTCGGCGTCGATCCGCTCCGGAAACATTATCCCAGGACCGAGAAACATCCGGAGTTCGGCGAGATCTATACCGACAACGAGGAACAGGACATCAGCCTTGTCTACGCCCTCGTGTTCGTGACCGATCTCGAGGAAGGCCTCGTGATGCCCCTCGTCGGCACGCTCGTGGACGGCAATCCCGAGAACAATTTCCTCGACCCGAAAAAGGACGTCATCCGGTTCAATCCCGACCACAAGCTCGATGGCGCCATGCATAGCTATATGGCCGGCACCAACCTGCTCGTCGTCGCCCGGCAAGGCTTGTTCACCGTCCGCCTCCTCGACGAGGCCGGGAAACCCGCGCCGAAGATCATCGGCGAGCTGGCCCAGGGCTTCAAAAACCCGCGCTCCATCGCCGTCCAGTATCGCTACGCCTTCGTCAGCGACGACGACGGGGTGAAGGTGGTCGACATCGCCGACGTCTCCAGGCCGCGCATCGTCGCCACCGTCCCGCTGGCGCACGCCGGACGGCTCTATGCCGCCCGCACCTACCTATATGTTCCCGACGGACCCATGGGTCTCGCGATCGTCGATATCCAGAACCCGGAGAAACCCGCGTTGGTCGAGCACTTCGACGCCGGCGGCTCGATCAACGACGCGCGGTCCGTCCAGATCGGAAGCATCGCCGCATCGATGTACGCGTTGCTCGCGGACGGCAAGAACGGTCTCCGTGTGATCCAGATGATTTCTCCCGAAAACGTGCCCGGCCACCACGGCTTCAGCCCGCGTCCGAATCCCAAACTGATCGCCACCTACCCGACCGCGTCGCCCGCCATCGCCGTCAGCCGCGGACTCGACCGCGACCGGGTCGTCGACGAGTCCGGGAACCAGACCGTCGTGTTCGGTCGCCGCGGCAGCCGTCCGTTCAACCTCGAGGAAATGGCCAAACTCGTCCGGCACACCGACGCCTCCACCGGGAAAAACACGGGGCCGGAATACCGCGTCGAGGATGTGCGCAACCACGAACATGGGTTGGAAACAAAGGACGGAATCGCGCGCGTGCCCGATCGCGAATTCAAACCCGAGCCCGTCGTGGAGGTCGCCCGCCAGCGTCCCACCGGCCGCCTGTTCCGCCGCGGCCGCGACTAACCACCGAACGGGGCCCATGAACACGAACCTCCAGGACTACGGAACCAACGGTTGGACCACGGAAGACAGGCCAAACCCGCCACGGAATTTTTTACCACGGAAATCACGGAAATCACTGAAGGGGGATTTGGCTCGTCACCCTTCCGTGATTTCAGTGATTTCCGTGGTAAATATTTTCACGGGCCTTCCTCGACTAGCTGTCGTTCTCGCCGCCTCCGTGGTCGCCGCACTTGGCGTTTCCGTGGTTCATGCGCAGGACTCCATGGTCACGGCGGCGGGGCTCGCGGGCGACGCCCGTCATGCGGATGGCGCTCCTTCCGTGGCTCGCTTCGCGGATCCGGTCGGCATCGCCGTCGCTGCCGACGGCCGATCTTATATCGCCGACTCCGCGAACCACTGCCTTCGGCTCCGATCGCCCCATGGTTTCTTGTCCACGCCCGCCGGGAAACCCGGGGTCGCCGGCGCCACCGACGCCCCGGGCTCCGACGCTCGGATGGACTCGCCTTCCGCCGTCGCGATCGACACCGATGGTTCCGTCGTCTTCTCCGATACCGGCAATCACACCGTGCGCCGGCTTCGTTCCGACGGACGCGTCGAGACCATCGCCGGAGTTGCCGGGGATGCGGGCATCACGAATGGCCCGGCGTTTTCCGCCCGCTTCGATTCACCGCTGGGCATCGTCGTCGCCGCCGATCGCTCCCTATACGTCGCCGATTCCGGCAACCACTCGATCCGTCGCATCGCTCCCGACGGCACGGTCACGACGCTCGCGGGCGAGAACGGCGAGTGGGGCGCTCGCGACGGAACGGCAGCGTTGGCCCGATTCAACGGACCCGTCGGCCTCGCGATCGCCCCGGATCGTTCGCTGGTCGTCGCCGATTCCCTCAACCACGCCATCCGCCGCGTTTCGACCAACGGCCTCGTCTCCACCCTCGCCGGGAAACTCGGCGAGGACGGTTCGGCGGACGGCCCGGCGGACGAGGCCCGTTTCGGCAAGCCCGCCGAACTGGCGTTCGACGCGAAGGGCCGGCTTTATATAATCGACGCTTTCCTGCACACCGTGCGCCGGCTCGATCCCGACGGCCGCGTGCGAACGGTGGCCGGACTCACGGGCCATCCGGGCGACGCCAACGGCGACAACGGCGCGGGACGATTCCTGAATCCCTATGGGATCGGCGTCCTTCCCGGCGGTTCGTTGCTGGTGAGCGACACGTATAATGCCACGCTGCGCGAAGTCTTGGCGCCGTTCGTAATGTCGCTCCAACGCCGTGCCGATGGCACGTCCCTCCTCGAATGGGAATCCGTCGCCGGCCGGCGCTACCGGATTTATACAACGCCGTCCCTCGACCAACCGTGGCAAGCCGTGGGCGCCGAGTTCACCGCCGACGGACCCACCTCGTATTTCGACGACGCCCGGACGGACGCCCGGCTGTATCAAGTGATACGCATCGAGGAATAGCAGTTGAAGGTCCCCGCTGTGGCCGCCGCGGTGACGCGGTGGACATAGCGCGGGCGTCCCGCCTGAGCGAAACCCGTAGGGCGGCCGTCCCCGGCTGCACAATCCGCGGGCGTCCCCGCCCGTGACGAAGTTTGAAGTTTCAAGTTTCAAGTTTGAAGCCGCGCTTCGTGGCGGCGGTCGTAAGACCTCAAACCTCGCCGGATCCGCCTTCGCGGGGAGTGTGTTAAGCTTCAAAAAGGCGGCGTGGCGTCCGACTTCCCGCCGCATGCCGCGACTGCGGAACGCTCCCCGCGGATCCGTTCGGCTCCTGGCCAACGCGGATTCGCGGGCGCTTCTTGAAACTGAAAACTTGAAACTTGAAACTCTCCTCCCCTACACCCGCCCGATCGACTCCAACGACAACACCGGCTCGCCCGACGCCCGCGATGCGGCCAGATCCACCGCGAAGCCCACGATCCAATCGTTGGCCGCGTCCGGATCCACCAACACTTGCTGCACGCGCCACGTCTTCTTGTCCTCCGGCTTGATCAAATAGGTATGCCGGATGTTGCGCGCCTCGGGATCGAGCCCGATCCGCTTGTGATCGGTATAATACGGGCGTAGCGCCATACCGATCGACTCCGCCGTCCACGACGTTCCGTCGGGTGCAACGGGCGAGTCGACCGACGCCAACGCCGCCGCGAAATCGTCGTCCGCCAGCGCGCGCACGAACGCGAACACCCGCGAGCGGATCGTCGCTAGGAACTTCTTCTCGTCGCGCGTGCAATCCTTGTCCGCCTCCTCGGCCCCGGGCGGGCGCACCTCGGGCACCGCCGTGGCGGGCGCGGCCTTCGCGGGATCCTTCAGACGTTCCCATTCGTCGAGCAGGCTCGAGTCGACCTGCCGGATCATCGCCTTGAGATACGATTCCATTTCCTGCACCGGCTCCGTCTTCGCCGCATCGGGAAGCGTCTGGCGCAGGACCTTGTAGACCGCGGTCACGTGACGGAGCAGCACGCCTTCCGCGCGCTGGAGCTCGTATCGCTTGATATAATCGGAGAACGACCAATAGGACTCGAACATCTCGCGCACGATGCTCTTGGGCCGGATGTTTTCCTGCCCGATCCACGGGTGCTTCGCCGCGAACGCGTTGAAGGTCTCGTACACGAACTCCCGTTTCGGCTTCGGATATTCCAGCTTCTCGAGTTCCTCCATCCGGTCGAAGTAATCCATCCCGCCGGCCTTCAACTCCGCGACCTTGTCGCCCTTCATGCGATCAAGCTGCCGGCGCAACACCACGTCGGGATCCTCGAGGATCGACTCGACCAACGTCACGACGTCGAACGCGTAGTCGGGCGCCTCGCGGTCCAGCAACGCGAGCGTGTCGAGAAGGTATAGGGACAACGTGTGGTCGAGCGCGAAGGCATCGGGCAACTCCACGTTCACGCGGAACCTCGCGCCGTCGCCGTCGCCGCGCTCCCCCGCAGGCACCGCTTCCACGATCCTGCGTTCCAGCAACGAGCGGAACAGTTGCCACGCGCGCCGCACGTGGACCTTCTTCTGGTTCGGCGATTCGTGCGAACGCCGGATCAAGTGCTGCATCGCGCGGCAACCGTCGCCCGGCCGCGCCAGCACGTTCAAAAGCATCGCGTGCGACACGCCGAACCGGGACTGCAATCGTTCCGGCAACGCCGTCTGAAGGCGATCGAACGTGTTGCGGTCCCAGTTCACGAAGTTCCGGTCGGGCGGCTTTCGCTTCACCACCTTCTTGCCGTCGCGCGCCGACTTCTCCTCGAGCTTCTTGTTCTCGACGACGTGTTCCGGCGCCTGCGCCACTACGTAGCCGACGTTGTCGAATCCCTTGCGTCCCGCGCGCCCGGCGATCTGGTGGAAATCCCGCGCGGCAAGGATCGCCGTCTTCTGCCCGTCGAATTTGCAAAGCCGCGTGAACAGCACGGTGCGGATCGGGACGTTGATTCCCACGCCGAGCGTGTCGGTGCCGCAGATGACCTTGAGCAATCCCTTTTGCGCGAGTTGCTCGACGAGGATGCGGTACTTCGGGAGGAGCCCGGCATGGTGGAGCCCGATGCCGTGCTTGAGCCAGCGCCTGATCTCGGGCCCGTAGGGACTGGTGAAACGCGTTCCCTCGAGCGCCGTGGCGATGGCGGCCTTCTCCTCGCGCGACGCGACGTTGATGCTCGTGAAATCCTGCGCGCTCTCCGCGGCGTCGGCCTGCGTGAAATGCACGACGTAGACCGGGCCGCGCCCATCCACGACGAGTTTCTCGAGCGTCTGGGACAGCGTCGTCTCCGCGTAGGTGAACTCGAGCGGCACCGGGCGGTCCTTGCCCGAGATCGTGGACGCGTCGCGACCGGTCAACCGCTTCAACTCGCCCTCGAAGACGCCCGTGTCGCCGAGCGTCGCGGACATGAGGAGGAACCGCGCTCTCTCCATCGTGAGCAACGGCACCTGCCAAGCGACGCCGCGCTCGCGGTCGGAATAATAGTGGAACTCGTCGACGACCACGTCGCGGTACACGGCCTCGGGACCATCGCGGAGCGCGATGTTCGCAAGGATCTCCGCGGTGCAACACAGGATCGGCGCGTCGCGGTTGATGGTGGCGTCGCCGGTGCTTAATCCCACGTTCTGCGGGCCGAACTCGCGGCACAGCGAGAGCCATTTCTCGTTCACCAACGCCTTGATCGGGCAGGTGTAGACGGAGCGACGCCCTTGGGCGAGCGACTGGAAATGAAGGGCCGAGGCGACCAACGATTTCCCGGACCCGGTCGGGGTGTTGAGGATGACGTTCCGTCCCTCGAAGACTTCGAGGATCGCCGCTTCCTGCGCGGGATACAGGCTCAGGCCGCGGGACTCGACGAATTCCAGGAAGCGTCCGAGAAGGAGATCGTTGGTGGGCGTCTCCAATTTCGGCAGGAAGTCATACAGCGTCTTGTCCACGGCGGCGCGCACGCTAGCAAAGGCACGACTCCTCGGGCGAAAAAACGTCGCCGATGCACCCGATCGGGTGTCTGATTGGGAGCGGTGACACCGCTCATGCGATACTCCGACTCGGAACTCGAGCGCCTTCTTGGTGAGGTCGAGTCAGACTTTGCGGAGAGAAAGGAAAGCTGGAAGGGCGACGCTCCGGACAAGGGACGCCAGGCGGTGTGCTCGTTCGCAAACGATCTGCCCAACCATGGTCGCCCGGGAGTCCTTTTCGTTGGGGTTCGAGATGATGGCTCGCCGTCAAAACTCGTCGTGACGGATGAGTTGCTCCGCACGTTGGCCGACATCAAGTCGGACGGGCAAATCGCTCCTTTGCCCACGCTGATGGTCGAGAAGCGCGTGCTCAACGGAGCCGAGATGGCAGTCGTCACGGTCCAACCCGCCGATGCGCCTCCGGTTCGCTACAGTGGACGCATTTGGATTCGGATCGGACCCCGACGGGGAATCGCGAGCGTTCAGGACGAGCGCATCCTCAATGAAAAGCGCAGGCATCGGGATCTCCCGTTCGATCTGCAGCCCGTGTTGCCCTCGCGGTTGGCCGACCTCAATCGGCGCCTTTTCGAAGAGGAATATTTGCCGTCCGCTTTTGCCCCGGAAATCCTCGCTTCCAACGGACGAAGCCCTGAGGAGCGCCTTGCTGCCTGCCGAATGATTGTTGGACCGGAGGAACCGGTTCCGACGGTGCTGGGCATCCTCGCGCTTGCAAACCGTCCCGAGGACTTCATTGGTGGCGACTACATCCAGTTCTTGCGCATCGCGGGCACCAAATTGAGCGATCCCATCATCGATTCGAAGCGCATTTCCGGACCGCTGAGCCTGCTATTGAGAGAACTCGACCAAGTATTGGGGCTTCATGTCCAAACCAGCGTCGACATCGTGTCGGCGCCAGTGGAGAGGCGATCCCATTCCTATCCGCTGCCGGCACTCCAGCAACTGGCGCGCAACGCGGTACTGCACCGAACCTATGAGGCGACAAATGCACCGGTCAGGATCACATGGTTCCAGGATCGCGTTGAGATCCATAGCCCCGGCGGGCCTTTCGGAGTCGTCACGCCGGAAAACTTCGGCGCGCCTGGCATCGTCGATTACCGCAACCGAAATGTCGCCGAGGCGATGAGGGTTCTCGGGTTTGTACAACGATTCGGGGTCGGCCTCCAAATCGCACGCAGCCTGCTGGCGGAGAACGGCAACCCCCCCCTCATGCTCGAGGCCACCCCGACCCATGTTCTAGCGACCGCGTTCAAGGCCCCATGAGCACGCCCACACTGACGTTTTTCAACAACAAGGGCGGAGTCGGCAAGACCTCCCTAGTCTATCATCTCTCCAGCATGCTTGCGTTGATGGGGCGACGCGTGCTGGTGGTTGATCTCGATCCGCAGGCCAATCTGACCGCTGCCTTCCTTGACGAGGAACAACTCGAGGACCTTTGGGAAACACAAAAGGGCCCAACCACGGTTTACCGGGCGATCGCACCCCTCACCCGCGTCGGGGATCTTCTGGATCCGCTGGTGACATCGATTTCACCAAGACTGCATTTGATTGCCGGCGATGTGGCGCTCGCGCGCTTCGAGGAGCCTCTCTCGCGGGAATGGCCGAACAGCCTCGGGCCCAATTCGTATCGCCCGCTGCGAATCCTCACGGCCTTTTGGCAAGTGGCACGCTTGGCCGCGCTCCGCGTCCAGGCCGACATCGTCATGGTGGACGTTGGACCCAACCTAGGCGCGATCAACCGCTCTGCCCTTATAGGCTCCGATTTTGTCGTCATTCCCCTGGGTGCCGATTTGTTTTCGCTCCAAGGCTTGAAAAACCTCGGCCCAACGTTGCGCGAATGGAGGACCGATTGGGCCCAACGTTTGAATCACCGGAAATCCGACGTGGACTTCCCGCTGCCCGAGGCCCGGATGCAACCCATAGGATATGTCATCCAACAGTACGCCGTCCGGCTCGGTCGCCCGGTGAAGGCCTACGACCGGTGGGTGGACCGCGTGCCTCGCGTCTATCGCGACAGTATCCTCCAAGAGGATGGCGAAGCGGCAACCCCGGCAACCGATCCCAATTGTCTGGCGACGATCAAACATTTCAGAAGTTTGATACCCATGGCTCAGGAAGCGCGGCGCCCGGTGTTCGCCCTTCGATCGGCCGATGGAGCGATTGGCAGCCATGCCGTCGCGGCGCAGGAGGCCTACAACGACTTTCACGAATTGGCGCAAAGGATCCTAACTCTCATCGAAACCTCCCCGGCCCGTCTTCCACCGACAGCCGCGCCGTGACCTTTCGAACCCAATGTCATGCGATGGCTCCCTAGAAAGTCGCCGATAACATCCCGCTACTTTTCCCGCACGTAAACCGGGTTCCCATAAATCCACGGCCGCCACTCCCCGCCGATTTCCAGCCACGCCTCGACACGGTGCACGCCCGGCCCCCGGACCGGCGCGTCGAGTTTGTCACCCTTCGCCTCGGCCACGGTCACTCCATCGCGCAACAGCCGGATCCGTCCCGGCAACGGGCTCTCCACGACGATCCGCTGGCCGTCCGCGAACCGGATCTCATCGCCCATTCGTGCCACCGGTTCCGCGCCCGCCGACGTGCCGCCCTCGACCGTGCAACGGAAACCCGAGGCATCGCCCATCCATTCGTGGGCGACATAGACACGGCCCGCCTTCACCGCTGCGCGCAGTCCCGCCTCGGTTTTCCCGCGCGCCAACACGTGCGTCGAAACGCATCGGAACGCCCGGTAATATGGATCCAGATCGACACTCGCGACGATCTCGCCCGGCTTGTGTCCCTCGAGCAGTCGACGCAACCCCGGCCGCACCGCGACCGACACCGGCCTCAGATCCTCGTCCTTGTCCACGTTCGTTCCGATCCGCGCGGTGTCGTCGTCGACCTTCTTGAGGATGAAAATCTGGTTGTGATGGCAATCGTTCGCGCCCACCCCGGTCAGTCGATGCGTCTTCCCTTCCCGATCCCACTTATCGAGATATAAGTCGGGATATTGGACCTGGCCGCACAGCACGCCGTCCGGATAAAGGCGCACGAGTTCCTGCAGTTCCGCCAACTCCTTTGGGTCGGTCACCCGCGACGCCAGCGCGATCAATCCGGCCATGTCGCGCTTGGCGTCGTAGTGCCGGTTATATATTTCCACGCCGGTCAACCCGTCGACCGGGTGATCGACGCGCTCCTCGAGGTGCGACAGGAATATCATTCCCGTCCCCGCTCCGACCGCATTCACGAATTCCGGGATCGGAACCTCCATCTTCGCGAAGACCGACGCGTCCGGATGCGCGAGAAAACCGCGGCACTCGGAGCCGGGGACGAACAACACGCCGTTCGTTTCGAACCGCCACGAGTCCATGAAATCGCGCGGCGGACGAAAATGGTCGCTCAGGAAAATCACGTCCATTCCCGCCCGCTTGGCGTCCGCGAGCATCTCGGGCCGCGTGCCGCCGGTGTGCGAGGCGTCCTCGGCATGCGCATGGAACGCGCAGCGAAGGTCGAGCCAACCCGCCGGCACCGGCAACACGCGGCGCCGC
>JANYDN010000331.1 GCA_025363585.1 Verrucomicrobiota bacterium
GTGGATGGGTTCGGCCCGGCTCGAGGGACACCAAGCCAGCACGGCTTACGCGCGGATGGAGGTCGATGGTTCGACGGTAAGGTTGAGGGTCGATCTCGCGTTGCGGGATCTCGACGATCGATTCGACCTCGATGCCAATCGCGACGGCGCGATCACGTGGGGCGAGCTCCGCGCGCGGGAGGCGGAGATCCTTTCGTACGTGCGGCCGCGCCTTCGCGTCCGATCGGGTGCGGAGGATCTGGATTTGCGCCCGGTCGGACTCGCGTTTGTCGACCATGCGGACTCCGGCCATGCGGTGCTTCGGTTCGAGGCGACCTCCTTGCAGGCCGTGACGGACGTCACGATGGAGTATGGAATTCTTTTCGAATTCGACGCGCAGCACCGCGTGTTGGCGAGCGCGGTCGACGCGCGCCGGTCCGGGGCCACGACCGTGACGGCGGTCCTCGATCCCGAACACCGGGTGTTGAAAATCGAGTCGACGGCGGGGTCGGGAAGCGGTTGGGGAAGATTTGTCCGCGAAGGCGTCCACCACATCTGGACGGGCTACGACCACCTGCTTTTCCTCCTGGCGTTGCTGCTCCCGGCGGTGCTCGAGCGGGATGCCGCGGGCTGGCGTCCGGTCGCGAGCCTGCGTGTGGCGTTCGGCCGGGTGGTGCGGGTGGTGACGGCCTTCACGGCGGCGCATTCCGTCACGCTCGCGTTGGCGGCCTTCGACGTCGTGCGCGTTCCAGGCCGGCTCGTGGAACCGGCGATCGCCGCGAGCGTGGTGTTCGCCGCGGTCGCCAACCTGAGGCGTGGACCCGTCGCGGGACGCCCGCTGCCGGCGTGGCTTGTCCCGTTCGCGTTCGGGTTGATCCACGGGTTTGGATTCGCCGGCGCGCTCGGGGAACTCGGGTTGCAGCCCGCGGCGTTGGCCCGCGGGTTGGTGGGATTCAACGCGGGCGTCGAGCTCGGGCAGTTGGCATGCGTCGCCGCCTTCCTGCCGCTGGCGTACGCGATCCGTCGTTCGCGGTTCTATCGCGACGGCATGCTCCGCGCCGGATCGTTCGCCATCGCCGCGGTGGCCGCGCTGTGGATGGCGGAACGGGTGTTCGACCTTCGTTTCATGCCGTTCTGATCCGCACCCATGCGGTGAAAGAAAAAACCCACCGCAAGGGTGGGCCGAACCGCGTCTCCACCGCCGGATCAAGCCATCGCAAACTCGGGACCGTCGATCGGCTCGACGATCAGTGCCACGCATCCGGTCGGCGAGAAGAGCGTGCGGTGGTCCGTCCCGGGCTCGGCGCGGACAAAGTCGCCCGGAACCATCGCGATGCCTTCCGTGACCAAGTCGCCGGAGACGAGGTACAGGTGCTCGGGGCCCGCGACGTGGCGGTGACGCGGGAACGCGGTCCCGGGTTCGAGGCGACCGAGGAGCATGCGGTATTTTTCCGCGGGATTCACGGACAACACCCTGACGGAGAAGCCGGGGACCGCGGTCGGCGTCCAGACTTCGTCACCCCTTGCCAGCAACGAAAATCCCGGCGGGGGCGCGTCCGTGGCTGCCGTGGCTGCCGTGGGCGCGGGGTGGCGCGGGGGCGGCAATTGCGGCGTCGTGCGGATGCGAGCGAACAATCGTTCCCTCGTCCCGGGCGCGGGCACGGAGGGCGTCGTGGTCGAGGCGGCATACTCGGCGATCGCCTCGCGCGACGCGATCCAGTCGGCCCGGGCCGCGGCATCGTGGCCGACCACGTGTTCGAGACGCGCCTTCCCCGCGGTGTCCAACGCCCCGACCGCGTCCAGCGCGGCCAATTCGAAAAGCTCGGTCCAGTTCATAGGTTCCCTTCCAGACGGTCCCGCAGTGCCAGCATGCCGCGGCGGATCCGCGCCTTGATCGTCCCGACCGGTATCGCGAGACGATCGGCGATCTCCACGTGCGAAAGCCCGCCGAAAAACGCCAGCTCGATCGCCTGTCGTTGCTCGACCGGAAGCCCATGGATCGCGCCATGGACGGCCTTGCCGGCATCCGCGGTCTGGCTCTGGCTGGCCGGCGACGACTCGCAGGCGGCCTGGGTCGCCTCCTCGATCGCCGGCGCGTTCCCCAGAAGCACGCTGGCGCGCCGGCGGCGCGAACGCAACCGATCGATCGCCTTGTTGCGCGTGAGCGCGACGGCCCATCCCAAGGGCCTTCCCATCGCCGGTTGATAGGCGCCGGCGTGTTCCCAGATGCGGACGAAGGCATCCTGGAGGACGTCCTCGGCTTCCGCGTCATCGTTCAGGATCCGCCGGACGATGCCGAGGAGCAGGGCCGAATGGCGGTCGTAGAACTCGCCGAACGCCGCGGCATCGCCACGAGCGGTCCGCTGGAGCAAATCGGCGTCGGTGGGTTCCTGGGTCTCGGCGAAATCGGACATGCGTGCCTTGCCATCCCGGGGCACTTCCAGAGGTATTCTGAAAACGCCCCGATGGGACGACATCGATCCGGTGTCAGTAGGTGCAGTCATGCGGTGGCGCAAGTGCCAACCCATGGACTACGCCGACGGGCCCGCGACGGATGCACGAGATCGCGCGAAATCTTCGGACCGGTCCCGCGGGCGGCCTCAATCCTTCCCGAAGTCCGAGAAGTGGATCGCGGTGGAACGTGTTTCGGTCGGCGCGCCCTCGTCGGGATACTCGAACACGCGGCCCTCGAAATTCCGGATCACGACGCGGTCGTTTTGCGTCGCGAGCACGTACTCCGGATTCACCGGGACCTTCCCGCCGCCGCCCGGCGCGTCGATGACGTACTGCGGCACCGCGTAGCCGGTGGTGTGGCCGCGGAGCGCCTCGATGATTTTCAGGCCCGTCTTCACCGACGCGCGAAGGTGCGAGCTGCCGGCAATGAGGTCGCACTGGTACAGGTAGTACGGCTTCACCCGGCACATCAGCAGCTTCTGCACGAGCGCGGTCATCACCTCGGGATCGTCGTTCACATGCTTCAGGAGCACCGACTGGTTCCCGAGCGGGATGCCGGCATCGGCGAGACGGCCGAGGGCGTCTCGCACCTCCGTGGTCAGCTCGCGCGGATGGTTGGTGTGGACGCTGACGAACAACGGGTGGAACTCCCGCAGGGTCGCGCAGAGCCCGGGCGTGATCCGTTGCGGAAGGAAAATCGGGACGCGCGTGCCAATGCGCAGGAACTCGACGTGAGGGATGGCGCGGAGGCGGCCGAGGAAATACCGGATCTTGTCGTCGTTGAAGAGCAGGGGATCGCCGCCGCTGAGAAGGACGTCGCGGATCTCCGGGTGCGCCGCGATGTAGGCGATCTGCCGGTCGAACTCGGGATGGAAATCGTACCCGCTGGCGTTGCTGACCAACCGCGAGCGCGTGCAGTAGCGGCAGTACGAGGCGCAACGGTCCGTCACCAACAACAACACGCGGTCCGGATATCGGTGCACCAGTCCGGGAACCGGCGAATGGCTGTCCTCGCCGCATGGGTCGCTCATTTCCCACGGCGCCTTCGAAGTCTCCTCGAGCCGCGGGACCACCTGGTGGCGGATGGGGCACAGTTCGTCGGACGGATCGATCAGGCCGAAAAAATGGGGCGTGATGCCGACGGCCAGTTTGGATTCGCCGGCGAGGATGGCGCCGGCGCGTTCTTCCCGCGTGAGCGTCGGGAGGTATTTCTCGAGGTGCTCGACGGTGGAAACGCGGTTCTTCAGTTGCCAGTGCCAGTCGTTCCAATCGCGGTCGTCGACATCGGTCCAAGGCCCGCGGCCAGCAGGGCGAAACTGCTTCAGTGCGTCGAGATCCGCCGTTCTGGTCGTGTCATCCGCCGAGGAAAGCTCAGGGTGCATTCGCAATGGCCGGCACATTAGGGTCGGAGCCCCGATCGTCAAGGCACCGCGGGGTGGGGCGCGGGCGCCGCCTGTAGGCCGCGTGCCCCCACGCGGCGCCTGCACGCCGAAGCCCGGCGCAGGCGAGACGCCCGCGACCACCGCAGGCGAGGACGCCCGCGCTACGCGTTCAAGGTCTCGAGCTGTCGTTGCAAGTGCGCCAGGATTTCCGCGCGGCCCGCCGCGTCGAGTTCGCGCGGCACCACGATCCGGGGCCCGAGCCGCACCCGGCAACGCGAGAATGGCAACGGGATCCGGAACGCGTCCCAGCTTGCCAATGCCTTGTGCCAGTCCGTCTGGATTCCCACCGGGACCATCGGCAGCCCCGTGATCTGCGCGGCCAGGACCGGCCCTTCCTTCGCCACGTACCGCGGGCCGCGGGGCCCGTCGGGCGTCACCGCGATGTCGCACCCGCGGCGGCCGGCCGAAACCAGTTCCCGCAAGGCCTGCGGGCCGCGCCGGCTCGATGATCCGCGGATGGCCTCGGCCCCGAACAATCCCATCGAGTGCGCCAAGAGCCCCCCGTCGCTGCTCGCGCTCACCATTCCCGCGAACACCCGACCCGGCGGGTGCCGCCTGGTGATCCGTTGGTAGGTGGGCAGCGCCAACGCGAGGCGATTGTGCCAGGTGACGAACACCACGCGGTCCGTGTTCGCGGCCGGCATGAATCCCGCCTCGTCGCGAATTTCCCACCGCAGCGTCGAGGCAAGGCCCGTCAGCAGGATGTGGATCATGCGCGCCGCCAATCGTCCGTGCCACCGCGGGCGCTCGGGCACCACCGCGCCCGACCTTCGCGCCGTTCCCGGGGCCGGGGTCACGCGGGCTTGCGCAGGCATGCGCGCACGAGTTGTTCCAGCGTCGCGGACGCGCCGAGCATCGTCACCGCCGCGCGCACCGCTTCCATCGCCTCGTTCGGCTTGTAGCCCAGCGCCTCCAATGCCGCGATCGCGTCGCCCACCCGGTTGTCGCCTCCCGCCGCGGCCGCACGCGTCGCGCCGGCACCGGCCGCTTCGGTACCGCCCATCGTCCCGATCTTGTCCTTCAGTTCGACGACGATCCGTTCCGCGGTCTTTTTCCCGACGCCGGAGATCGACGCGAGCGCCTTGAAATCGCCGGCCGCGACGGCAGAGCGGAACGACGCGATCGACATTCCGGAAAGCACGTTGAGCGCGATCTTCGGGCCGATGCCGCTCACGGTGTTCACGAGCAACCGGAACAACTCGCGTTCGCCGGCGGTGACGAATCCGTAGAGGAGATGGGCGTCCTCGCGGACGACGAGATGCGTGAGCAACCGAACCTCCTGCCCGGCGGCGGGAAGTTTGTCGAACGACGAGAGCGGGATGAGGACCTCGTAGCCGACGCCGGAAACGTCCACGACGGCGACGGTGGGAAGGACCTCGGCGAGGCGTCCGTGGAGATGCGTGATCATGCGGGCGGGGCCTGCTTGGTTTTCGACACGAGCCGGATGTCGCCGATCACCATCGATTTGTCGGCCGCCTTGCACATGTCGTAAATGGTCAGGGCCGCGACGGAGACCGCGGTCAGCGCCTCCATCTCGACGCCCGTCGACGCGGTGATCGTGGCGGAACCGGTGATCACGATGCGGTCGCGCGAGGCCGGGATGTCGAAATCGACCGAGCAATGCGTGATCGGGAGAGGATGGCAGAGGGGGATGAGATCCCCGGTGCGCTTCGCGGCCTGGATGCCCGCGATGCGCGCGGTGGCGAGGACGTTGCCCTTGGCGACGCGGTCCTGCTCGACCAGATCGAGCGTCGCGGAGGCAAGCAGGATCTCGCCGCGGGCGATGGCCACGCGGAGCAACGGCGGCTTGGCGGAGACGTCCACCATCCGCGCCTCGCCGCGGGCATCGAGATGCGAGAACGGATTCAAGGGGCCACAGGTTGGAAGCATCGCGAACACCGGTTCAAGCCGGCATTCTCGGGATCGACGGGATTGCCGAGGTTTTTGACAGGATTGACGGGATGAACGGGATTCCGATTCCGAAGGGGCGGGTGCTTTGAGTCGCGGGACGTTGGGCGTAGGGTCGCGTTCATGCGTTGGAAGCGGTGGTTGAAACGGATCGCGATTGGCCTGGGAGCGGCGGTGCTTGCGCTCGGGGCGTTCGCGCTCGCCGTCTGGATTTACTACACGCCGGCCATAACGCGGACCAACGGCGTGGTGTACTCCCGGCGCCACGGGCACGACCTCACCTTCGACATCGTGCGGCCGGAACATCCGAACGGGATCGGCGTGCTGCTCATGGTCAGCGGCGGCTGGAAGTCGGGCACCAACTCGTTCCATCCCTGGATGACGGCGCCGTTCACGCGCGGCGGGTACACGGTGTTTGCCGTCTATCACGTCTCGCAGCCCGAGGCGTCTGTGCAGGAGATCACCGGCGACATGCATCGCGCGACGCGGTTCATCCGCCATCACGCGAAGGAATACGGGATCGATCCGAAGCGCCTCGGCGTGACGGGCGGTAGCGCGGGCGGGCACCTGAGCCTGATGCTCGCGACGCGCGGTGGCCCGGGTCCGGCGGACGCGCCCGATCCGGTGGACCGCGAGAGCAGCGCGGTGCAGGCGGTGGCGATCTTCTATCCGGTGACCGACCTCGTGGAACTCGGCGATTCCACCGAGAACCAGCACGACGGCGGGCCGCCGAAAAGTTTCGTGAAGGCCTTTGGACCCGGCGCGACGAATCCCGCGGTGTGGGCGCCGATCGCGCGGGACCTTTCGCCGATCCACCACCTGTCGTCGAACCTGCCGCCGACGCTGATTTACCACGGAGGCGCGGACACGCTGGTGGTGCCGGACCAATCCCTCCGGTACAAGAAAGCCGCGCGCGAACTCGGCAACACGGTCGAGGTGGTGATCGTCCCCGGCGGGCACCACGGATGGCCGTCGATGCTGCTCGATGTGTTCAAGCTGCGGGATTGGTTCGACCGTTACCTCGGAAGGTGAGGGATGTGGAGGCGGGGATTTTTACCACGGAAATCACGGACATCACGGAAATCACTGAAGGGAACATTTTTTACCACGGAGTACACGGAGCACACGGAACGGGTACCGGTACTTTGGTAGGTGTGGTCCAAGTGCTCCGCGGTAAAACACGGAAGCCCTGGACTTTTTAACCACGGAAATCACTGAAATCACGGAATGAAGGCCAGACTGGGGGTTCCGTGATTTCAGTGATTTCCGTGGTTAAAATCCCCGCTTCCGTGGTCGTTCAAGCCGCGGCGTCGGTGGTGCGGACGACCTCGAGTTGGTAGCGGCCGCGGCGGCGTGCCAAGCGGACGCGGTGCCCGAAGGTTTTTCCCAAGGTTTCCGAGGTGACCGTGGTGCGCATCGGGCCGGACGCGACCACGGCGCCGTCGCGCAGCAGGAGCGCGTGCGTGAAGCATGGCACGATTTCCTCCACGTGGTGCGTGACCAACACCAGGGTCGGCGCGTCCTTGCCGCGTGCGAGGCGGCGCACGAACCGGAGAAACGTTTCCCGCGCCACGGGATCGAGTCCGGCGCACGGTTCGTCGAGCACCAGCAGTCTTGGGTCGGCCATCAGCGCGCGTGCGATCAACACCCGCTGGCGCTCGCCCTGCGACAGCACCGCCCACGGGCGGTTCGCGATGCGGGGGCATTCGACGAGTTCGAGGAGTTCCAGCGCGCGCTTGCGGTCGCGGCGGTTGGGGCTTCCCCAGAAATCGATCATCGCGTAGCGACCGCTCGCGACGCTCTCCAGCGCGGGCTCGGAGTCGGCCATCATCTGACGGATCGACGAGCTGACGATGCCGATGCGCAGCCGGAGTTCGCGCCAATCGCTCTCGCCGTACCGCTGGCCGAGCAATTCGATCGTGCCTTCCGTGGGCATCAGGTAACCGGTGAGCGCGGAAAGCAGGGAAGTCTTTCCGGAACCGTTGGAGCCGAGGATGACCCAATGCTGGCCGGGTCGGACGCGCCACGAGACGTCGCGGAGGATCGGGGTGCCGTCGCGGACGATGCCGAGTCCGCGCACGTCGAGGATCGGTGCCATCGTCAGCGCTTGAAGTGGATCGCGATCTTTCCCGGGAAATGCGGCAAGGCGCGCACCACTTCCTTCAACATCCGCGGGCTCATCTCCGAGGGAACGGTGGCGCGCACGTAGGCGCGCGGGTGGACGACGTCGGTGGGCCAGGGGCGCACGGCGGCGGTCGCGGCGGGATGCTCGGCGAGACGCGATTCCCGCACGAACACGAACGCGTTCTGGACGTACCACCACGCGACCGCCGGGTTCTCCCAGATTTGCCAGCGCAGGCAATCGAGCGGGACGAATCCCTGTTTTTTGAAATGCGGGATCCAATAACTCGGCCACTGCTCGTTCACGTGGTGCGTCCCGCCTTGCCCGGGAACGGCGGCGCTGAAGACGACCACGTCCGCGAGACCGCAGAGGTCCGCGACGAACGACGGGCCCCGCGACGGGTCAAGGTGCTCCGCGACCTCGAGGCAATTCACGAGGTCGAACTTTCGCCCGAGCGACAACGGCTGCGCGAGGTCGCGTCGCTGGAAGCAGTCGGCCGGGATCTGCAGTTGCTCCTCGCCCACGATGGCGCCGTCGATGCCATGCGCGTCGCATCCGGCGTCGAGATAGGCACGGGTCCAGGTTCCGGAGCCGCAGCCGACGTCGACCACACTGCGGGCGGGAAACAGGCGGAGGACGAGGGGGACGACCGCGCGGGCGGATCCGGCGGAGTCTTCCTTCAACCCCTCGTAGTAACGCGTGGAATACGGCGAACTCATGGGAACGTGGGAAAAGTTCAGGCGCGACGATACGCCTCGGCGAGCAGGGTGACGGGATGCGCGACCCGCAGGCCGACGCCGCGGGCCTTGAGGCCGTTGACGACCT
>JANYDN010000338.1 GCA_025363585.1 Verrucomicrobiota bacterium
TAGAAAAAATAGGATGCCGCGGTCAGCCATGGGAGCCAGAGCCGCGTCTTGCGCAACGCGAAGAACACCGGCAGGACGACCAGCAGGAACACCGCGAACGGCCACGTGTGGAAAAGCATGCGCCTTGGATCCCGCCCGTTCCCTTATTTCGACGGCACGCGCGCCGCCGCCACTTCCGCCGGCGACAACCGCCGCACGCACCGGAAGCCGCAGTAGTCCGTCGAGAAACAAGCGTCGCTGTCGCCCGTGCGCTCGCCCTGGCGCGCCGCCGAACGGCATTGGTCCGGCGCCGACTTCCAGCTTCCGCCGCGGATCACGCGCTGAACGTCGCCTCCCGGACTCGGAGGCCCGGTCGGGTCCACCGCGGGGCTCGTCTTGTAATAGGCCGGGCCATAGACGTCCTCGCACCATTCCGAAACGTTGCCGTACAAGTCATGGATTCCCCACTTGTTAGGCTTCTTCTGCCCGGTCGCGTGGGTCATTTGTTCCGCGTTCTCGCCGAACCATCCGTTCTGTCGAAGCTTGTCCGCCGTCCCGAATTCGAAAGGTCCCGGGTTGCCGCAGAGGCTGGCATATTCCCATTCCGCCTCGGTCGGGAGCCGGTAGCCGTTGGCGGCGAAGTCGCAGTCCCAGTCCGGCGTCTTCTCGTTGTAGCACGGCTTCAATCCCTCGAGCAGCGAGCGTTCATTGCAGTATTGTTTCGCGTCGCGCCAACGCACCCGCTCGACCGGCCCTTTCGGGTTGTCGCGCCAATGCGACGGGTCGGGCAACTGCACCTTGGCATACATCGCATGCGTCACCTCGAACCGATCCATGGCGAACGCGCTGACCGTCACGCGATGCGCCGGCGCCTCGTCGGGATTCCCGCGGTCGTTGCCCATCGAGAACGTCCCGCCCGGCAGATGCACCATCTCGACGCCGGATTTGGTCACGATCTCCGTGGGCACCGACGACGACGTGTCCGTGGGCACGGTCGGCACCTGGGGCGTCGCCGAGGAGCCATCGGCGGGCTTGTTGCAACCCGAAGCCAGCAGAAGCAGCACCGGCAGAAGAAGGGCGGATGGAACGAATCGAATCATCACGGTGGGGTTGGGACTTTCGAAGAAAAAGGGAATCTTGGGAGGTGGATTACCATGCTGGCGATCCGCGCGGGCTTGCGAAATCCAGCGCCGGAGAGGACCTTAATTTCGCCGTCTGTTTCTGAAGAAAAGCAGCCACACGGTGGTGGCCAAGGTCATGAGAACCGCCGCCATGATCGGGAGCGGGAGCGGGAACCGGGCGGCGCGGATATAGACTTCGGCAATCATCGATGATGTTCCGATTTGGCATCCCCATGAGTGGCTGACCCCGCCTTTCGAAACTGCCTTATATCCGTGAGTTTCCCTATTTGGATTTCGCCTTGAACCAGGACGACTCCTTGTTGCTCGAGCCGTTGGTGGTGACTTTCACCAGATCCGCATCGGTCAGCTTGTCGAGTTCGAGTTGGCCGCCGCGGTCCGCTGGAACGGCCACGATGTCCCATCCGGGCGCGTAGACGCCCACGATCTCGCAGGCCGCGAGGAACGTGCCCGCCTTGGCAGGATCGCCCTTGGAGGCGGGCCCGAGACTCAGGCTCACGTAGCGGCTGTCGGGCGACCAATCCACATGGTAGGTCTCGCTCCTCGGATGGTGGATGGTCTCGCTCCATTTGCCGACCGACGGGTTTTCGGCGGCGAGATCGATGGGCGCGATGGCGATCTCGTGGTCGCCGGCACCCCACGCGAGGTGTGTTCCGTCGGGACTGAAGCACGGCCGGCAGCCCGGCACCTTCAGGTTGATGATCTTGTTCCCATTGGCCTCGATCAGAAGGATTGCGTGGTCGAATCCCATGCCCGCGTGGACGGTGGAGACGATCCATTTCCCGTCCGGCGAAAACCCGGGATTATACAGGTGGAAGAGATTCGCGCTGTTGACGTGCGGCGTGATCGTGCCGGTGGACAGGTCGCAAAAGCTCATGCCCTTGGTATAATAGTCCATCACGTTGAACTTCGGGTATTCCTGCGGGAGGAACCCGATCGCCTTGCCGTCCGGACGCCAGAACGGCTCGCGGGCGTTGTCCGCAAGCTTGCGGCGGTTCGATCCGTCGATGTCCATCACCCACAGGCTGCGCACGGCCTCGCGGCCCTCGCCGGTGTCGACGGAGAAGCACATGCGCGTGCCGTCGGGCGACACCTGCGGGTAGTGTTCATGGACGCCCGGGGTTTTCGTGAGGTTGGCGGCGGAGGTGCCGTCGGCGTTCGCGACGAAGATTTCCCAGTTGCCGTCGACGTAGCACTCGTAGGCGATGCGGTACGGGAGCGCGGCCAGTTTGCCGCGGAGCGTTTCGGACCCGGCCGCGTGGAGGCCCGTGGTGGAAACGAGCGCGGCGAGGAGCCATCCCAACGACGCCGGGGATTTCGCGGTGAATGCCATGGACCGAAACTACGAACCGTTCCCCTGCCCTGCAATACCCGGCTCCGGTCGCGGCACGACGGATTCGGGCCGGGTCCGGAATCGGTTCGGCGGCATGCCGAAGGCGGCCTTGAAACGCCGGTCGAAGTAGCTCTGGTCCGAGAAGCCCGTGGAGACCGCGATGTCGGCGATGCTGCGGTCGGTCTCGCGCAGCAAGCGGGCCGCGTGCCCGAGGCGCGCGTGGTTCAGGTACGCGAGGAGCGTCATGCCCGCGACCTGCTTGAAGGCCTTGGCGAACGCGGCCGGACTCATCCCGACCATCCGCGCCGCGGCACCCACCGCCAACTTCTCCGCGTACTGGTCGCGGATGTGGTCGAAGAGCTTCTTGAGCCGCAACGAACGTTCCTGCTGCCGCATGAATTCCCACTTCAAGACGTCCGACGCGCGGAACCGGCGCGCGAGATGGTAGAGCACGGCGAGCAGGAACGCCTTGCTTCCGGCCTGGACGAATTGCCAGTCGTCGGCGCCGAAAAACGCGCGCAGCAAATCCGCGAGCGACGCGTGGAGCGCGCCCGCGGCGACGTCGTCCGACCGCACCACATGGGGCCGGCGGTCCGTTCGCGAATAGAACGGCAGCAGAAACGTGTAGTCGCCCGACGGCGAACCGAGGCTGTAGACGAACTCCGGCCGGAAACTCACGACGATCGCCCGCGTGTCGAAGCCCGGGAAATCCACGACGTGATGGACCTTGAGGTTGTCGACCACGAGCACGTCGCCGCGGCCCAACGCGACGGTTTGGTCGCCCATCCGGAATTTCACTGGCCCGTCGAGCGGCACGAACAACTCCAACCGCTCGTGCCAGGTCTCGCCGCGCGTGTGCTTTCGCGACGTGTAGCGGAAGAGTTTGATCGAAAGCGGGAACTCCGGGGCCAACGCCACCTCGTATCGGCCCCGCGCATCGAGTTGCCCCGCGATGTCGTGCGGTTCGAATCGCAGCCGCGCGCACGCGGCCAGCAACGGGTTCCCCGCATCGTTCGTCGGCTTCGCCTTCATGGAATTCCCGTCCGCTTAGAAATGCCGCCGTCGCGGCCGCGGGCCATCGTGTCGATGATCCCGATCGCGTGGGCCGAAAGCGTCAGGATGCCTTCGCACGGCGCCGCCGGACCGTTCCACCAATCGGCCGGTTCCCGGATTGCCGACGCCACGGTGTCTCCGTCCAGCACGCGGATCGTCCCTGCTGAGATTCCGGACAAATCAACACTCACCGGGGCGTGGGTCGTGTTCGCGAGCACGATGCGCCGGCGTCCCATGTCATCGGACATCGCGAAGGCCGAAACGCGTCCGTCCGCATCGTCGACGCAGGCCGCGATCCGGCGGAAATCCTTCATCGCGGCGAACACGTGCCATACGGGGAAAACCCTGGCGGGACGCGATGGGATGTCGTCCGACGCGGCTTCCATCACTCCGAGCCATCCGCTGGTCTCGAACCACGTCAGGCTTTCGGGTCCGGCGGGCGTCAGCTTGGCCATCATCGCCACCGTCCATGCCGCGCACGCCAGCGAAGTCTGGCGCGGATCGACTCCGGGCGACGCCGACGACGGCGCGGACTCCGACGGGCAAGGAGCGGTCCGCGGCCGAAGTGAAATCGAGGTCACCGCGAGTCGCGCTCCCGGGTGGCGCGCCCGCATGGCCCCGACCTGCGCCGCCGCCCCGGACGGCGTTTCCATGAGGCTGTCGGTGTCGGTCGCGTGGACCTGCGGGTTCATCGTCCACGCCAGGAAATCCGCGCCGGTCGCCGGCGGTTGCAGGTGGAATTCGTAGAGATCGCCGTCCGTTCCCGCGCCGATCGGCACTCCGAGATCGCCCAGACTTTCCCGCACGGCGACCAACGCGGAAGTCGTGGTCGACTTCGCGCCGTCGGACACAACGAGGATCCGCGTGGCTCGAATCGGCGCCGGACGCCCGGGCGCCGACGCCATCCAGTCGCGGAGTTCGGCAAGTCCCTCGGCGCCGGATTCCGGAACATGTACGACGAGCTCCACCGGCAGGCCGAGCACCGCCGCCTCGAGCGAATTGCAGAGCAGCCGATGTCCCCATTCCCCGCCGGCCAGGCGCACGTCCGCACGGAGATGGGACAATCCCAGCGCCTGCATGAAGCCTTTGTCGGGAAAGTTTTCCGGCGAGAGGTCGCCGGTGCAGCCCAATCCCAATGCGGGAATCGCGGCCCACGGTCCTTCCGGCACCACGATCCGCACGGGCACGGTCGCGGGATCCGATCGATCATCCCCCCGCGCCGGGATCACGATCGCTCCCGAGTCGTCGACGATCCGCAGGATCACTTCCTGCCGGACGCGCGTCCCCTTTTGCATCTCCACGGGAAACGGCAGGCGGAGCGACGGGGCGTAGGTTTTGAAACTCGCGTCGATCCAATTGCGCTGGTCCTCGGTCTCGAAGGTTCCGCCTTCGAAACGAAGTTCAGCCCACACGCCGGAAATCACCTCGTGCGCGAGGCCCGCCAGTCCTTCGAACCCGACGATCGGCTGCTCCCTCGACACGAGATCCGGGAACGACAACGAGCGGACCGATCCGTCGAGCGCGAATCCCTTCGCCCGCGCGCCCGCGCATTCGCGGATCGGATGCAGCACGCACAAGCCAACGCGATTGGCCAGGAACGTCGAACGCGCCACGCCGTCGAAAACGAACCGGATCGTGCCGTCGCTTGCCCCCGTGATCTCGGCGTTCCACGCGAAGTCGATGTCTCCCTCGCGGTGTTCGCGGCGATACCGGATCCGGAACGAGTCGACGCCACATTCGATCGACTCGTCGACAACGGCACCGGGAACCGTGCCCCAACGGGCGTCGCGCACGGCGCCGTGGATGCGACGGATCAACTCGCGCGAGCCCAGCGTCACACGCCGCAGGTCGCCGTGGTCGTAATCCAAACGCAGCGGACCCGCCCGCAGCCGCACGGGCGGCACCACGGGGAGGTCCGTGCCGTGCACCAAGAAATGAGGGGAAGGCTCGTTCATTCGCCGGACTCGACGTAGATCGGCCGCACGTTCCAACGCGCGAGGAGGCGTCCCCGGACGGCATCCATCAACACGGCGGCGAAGATGATCGTGGCGGTCACGAGCGGGTACAGGTACGGGTCGGCATTCAGGATGACGAGTCCGTTCTCGATGCTCTGGACGAGCACGGCTCCCAGCATCGTTCCGGGGAACACGGCGCCGCGTCCACCCTGCAGGCTGGTGCCGCCGAGAACGGCCGCCGCGATCGCGGCGAACTCCCGGTTCGATCCGAAAGTCGGGGACACCGCGCCGAGCTGGGCCAGCGAAAGGATCCCGCCGAACGCCGCGCACACGCCGCACAACACGTAGACGACGGCGAGGATCCGGCGGGTGTCGAGCCCGGCCTTCCGCGCCGCGTCGGGATCGAAGCCAATCGCATGGACGCGACGCCCGAACGGCGTGCGCGTCAGCAACACGTGTCCGGCCAGCACCACGATGGCACCCGCCACCACGGGCAACGGAATGCCCGCGAACCTCGCGGTGCCGAGCGCGAGGAATCCCTCCGGCAGGTTCATCGCGCGGGTCCCCGTCAGCCAAAGCCCGAAACCGCGGCCGACGTGAAGGGTTCCCAACGTCGCGACGAACGCCGGAAGGCCGACGCGGGCCACGAGCAACCCGTTGAGCGCGCCGGCCGCGGCGCCGATCGCGACGATCGCGAGCAGGACCGCCGGCAAGCCCGCGCCCCCGAGCGCCAGTTTTCCGGCGACCGCGGCGGCGACGAAGAGGATCGATCCCACGGAAAGATCCACGCCCCCCGCGACGAGCACGAACGTCATCCCGACCCCGA
>JANYDN010000356.1 GCA_025363585.1 Verrucomicrobiota bacterium
CACGGAACTCAAAATCCCGGGCGTGTCGGTGTCCGCGAACGCCTGCTTTCTCGACGGGCAGGGTTGGTTCTGGCTAGGCACGACCGAAGGCCTCTGGCGTGCACGGCCCGACGGCGGCGTGCCGGCGACGCGTTTTCCGACACCCGGGCTCCCGGGCCAGAACCTGATTCTAAACATCAACGGCACGTCCGACGGGGCCATTTGGGTGCTTACAGCGGGAGCGTTGGCGCGTTACCAGGGCGGCGATGGTTTGATACTCACGAATCTCTCGCTCGGTCCAGTCGGCGGCATTTCGAGCATGGCCGTGGCGGGCAACCGCCTGTGGTTGACCGGGCCCGCGATGGGGCTCCTCCGGTTGGAAGGGACCAACCGCGTCCGGTGGACCCAACGGGAGGGGCTTCCCTCGGACGACACGGGGGTCGTGGCGACTTCTCCCGACGGTGGCGTCTGGTTTTCGACGGCCGGCCAAGGCGTCTGCCGGTTCGATGGAACCAACTTTTTGCGGCTGACGACCCGGGACGGTTTGCCCGCGGGCAAGATCTCGTGCATCCACGTCGCGCGCGATCGCCGAGTCTGGTTCGGGACCCGCGACGGGACGTTGGCGCGGTTCGATGGCCGTGGCTTTGTCCATTTCGGTGCGTCCGGGGGCTATACGCCCGGAAAGTCCGGCAGGAATAGCTTGGTCGTTTCGATCGAGGACGGACCCGACGGCGCGCTCTGGCTCAGCACCCGCACTGGCTTGTGGCGCTTCGAGGAGGACAGCCTGAGGCGGTTTTCCGGCGCCGACGGCTTGCCGTCGGAGTCGGTGAGCGCCGTGGTGGTCACCGGGGACGGAGCCGCGACCGTGCTGACCGCAACGAACGGGTTGGCGCGCTTCGAAGGACGGGAATTCCGGCCGTTGCAGCTTCCCGACAACGCGACGGCCATCACCGCGGGACCGGACGACACGATCTACGCGGCCTTAGTTTCGGTGCCGGGAGTTCCCGCGCGCATCGCGGTACTGCGTGGCGACCGGATGCTTTCGGTCCTCACGAACAGCGCCGGCCCGCCGGGAATGCAATTCACGAGCCTAGCGCTGGCCACCGGCGGAGCGATCTGGGCCGGCACGGCGTCCAACGGTGTCGTCCGGTTCGAGGGCACCAACGGACGGGTCACGCTGGTCCGGACGAATGGGCTGCTGACCAATGCCGTCCTCACGATTCACCACGACCCCAAGGGCACGACCTGGATCGGCGTGAACGGGGGAATCGTCCGGTTCGACGGAACTGAATGGAGGGAGTTCACCGCGGCCGACGGGGCGCCGGGAAGAAGCGTCACGTCGATCGCCACGGGAGCCGACGGCATCGTCTGGTTTGGAGCCGATGACGGCGGTCTGGCGCGGTATGACGGTCGCACGATGAAACCGGTCCCGTCCGGTCTGGGCGCGTTTGTCCCGAGGACTGTTTTCAGCATCCATCGCGCGGCGGACGACTCCCTCTGGATGGGTTCGCTGGACGGGTGGACGCACCATGACGGCACCGTCTGGACCGCGCTCAACAAGGCGGACGGCCCCATGCCGGACATCGGCACCGCGTTCGCGGAGGATGCGACGGGAGGAATCTGGCTGGGGTCTGAGGACGGGTTGGTCCGTTACGCGCCGGTCGTCGCCACCAACCGGCCGCCCGTGCTCACGGTGCAGACCGACCGGACTTATACCGATCTGGACGCGCTGCCACCGATCACCGCCGGGCGATTGGTGACGTTCAAGTGCCGCGCGGTGGATTACAGGACGCGTCCCGACAAGCGTCTCTACCGGTACGCGATTCTTCCCGGCCGCGTGGATGCCGCGCCCGCCAAGACCTCCGCGAATTGGCAGGCGCCGACGTTGGGCGCGGAGTTCCCGTGGCCGACGCAGGCGCGGGGCGACTACACGTTCTTCGCGCAGTACATCGACCGCGACCAGAACTATTCCATCCCGGCGGTGGCGCACCTGACCGTCGTGCCGCCGTGGTTCTCGAATGCCTATATCATGGTGCCGTCGGGCGGCGCGGCGCTGGGGTTGGTGGGATGGGCGTTCGTCGCGCGCTCGCTCGTGGTCCGCCGCAAGCGCGAGGCGGACGGACTCCGGGAGCGCATGCTCGAACAGGAGCGGGTGGCGAGGATCGCGATGGAGGCGAAGGGCGCCCAACTGGAGCAGGCCCGGCAATCGGCGGACGCCGCGAATGCAGCGAAGAGCGAGTTCCTCGCGAACATGTCGCACGAGATCCGCACGCCGATGAACGCGATCCTCGGCTTCTCCGAATTGCTGCGGGCCCAGATGGCGGCGTCGAAGGAACGCCATTACCTCGACGCGATCTCGTCGAGCGGCCGCACCCTGCTGGCGCTCATCAACGACATCCTCGACCTGTCCAAGATCGAGGCGGGCAAGATGGAATTGCAGTACGAGGCGGTCTCGGTCCCGCGCGTCGTGGACGAGATCCGGAAATTGTTCTCGATCAAGGCGGGCGAGAAAGGGATCGGGATGTTGGCCGAGATCGACCCGAAACTGCCGCGTGGCCTGATGCTGGACGAGGTCCGGTTGCGACAGGTGCTGTTCAACGTGGTGGGGAACGCCATCAAGTTCACCGAACACGGGCACGTCCGGATCGGCGCCCGTTGCGAACCCGCGGTCGCCGCGACGAACGGGGAGGAGGCGGACGAGACCCGGGTGAATCTTATACTCGAGGTTTCGGACACGGGCATCGGCATCCCGAAAGAGCAGCAGGAACAGATCTTCGGCGCGTTCTCGCAGGTGAGCGGGCAGAGCACGCGCAAGTACGGCGGCACCGGGCTCGGGTTGACGATCACCCGGCGTCTCACGGAGATGATGCGCGGCCGGATAGAGATCGAGAGCGAGCCCGGCAAGGGCAGCCTGTTCCGTTTCGTGTTCCCCGACGTCGCGGTCACGGATCTCGCGGAAGCCGACGCGATCGAGGGCGGCACCGAGGGCGACTTCGCGCAGTTCGCGCCGGCAAAAATCCTCGTGGCCGACGACGTGGCGCTGAACCGGGAATTGTTGTCGGGTTATTTCGAAGGGACCGGACACCAGGTGTTCCTCGCGGCCGACGGCGCGGAAGCGCTGGACCTGGCCGGGCGGCACCGGCCGGATATTATATTAATGGACATGCGGATGCCGGAGATGGACGGGCACGAGGCGACCCGGCGGATCAAGGCCGATCCCGCCTTGAAGCACATCCCGGTGGTCGCGGTGACGGCATCGTCGTTCCGCGAGGAAGAGGCGCGCGCGCGGCGCATCTGCGACGGGTTCATCCGGAAGCCGTTCAACCGGGCGGAATTGATCGCCGAATTGAAGCGTCATCTAAGACCGGCGACGGGCGGCGCGGTCGCCGTCGAAAGGCCCGCGGTGGAGGCCGTCGAGGCCGTCGTGTCCGAGGCCGTGTTGGCGCGTCGCGCGGGACTGCTCGAGCGGCTGCGCGACGAGGAACGGCGCGTCTGGCCGGGCCTGTGCCGGCGCAAGGCTATGGACGAGATCGAGAAATTCGCGGGGCGGATCGGGGAATGGGCCGCGGAAGGGGAATGGCCCGCGCTCCGCGCCTATGCCGACAACCTCAACCAACAGGTCCAGGAATTCGATCTCGATCGTTTGCCCAAAACCCTCCAGGCGTTCCCGGCGCTCGTCGCCTCGTTGTCATGAGCCAATCGATCCCCCGTTCCTCCGTCCTGATCGTGGACGACGTCACCAAGAACCTGCAGGTGGTGGGCACGATCCTCCGGCAGGCCGGGCACTCCGTGACCGCGGCGACGAGCGGCGCCGAGGCATTGGACGCGGTGCGCGAGCAACCGCCGGACCTCGTGTTGCTCGACCTCATGATGCCCGTCATGGACGGGTTGGAAGTGTGCCGGCGGTTGAAGGCCGATCCTTCCACGAGCCGCATCCCGGTGATTTTCCTGACCGCCAGCAACGAGATGGAGCATCTGGTGAAGGGATTCGAAGTCGGGGCGGTGGACTATGTCACCAAGCCGTTCAATCCGCCGGAATTGCTGGCACGCGTCCGCACGCATCTCGAGTTGAAACATGCCCGCGAGCGGCTGCGGGAGATGAACGATGAGAAGAACGAGTTCATGGGCATCGCGGCGCACGATCTCCGCAGCCCGTTGAACGGCATCAAGGGTTATACCGAGATGATCCTCGAGGACCCGGCGTTGGATGCGGAGAATGCCGGGTTGATACGACGCGTCCACGAGGCCGCGGCGCACATGGCGGAAATGGTGCAGAATCTTCTCGATGCGAACCGGATCGAGCGCGGCGAGATGCAGCTGAGCCTGGCGCCGACGGATTTGTCCGCGCTGGCGGCGGCGGTGGCCGAGGCCCAGCGACCGCGCGCAGTGGCCAAACAACAGGTCATCCACGTCGAGGGCGTGGGCGCGCCGTGCGTGGCGTTGGCGGATCCCGGCGTCGCCATGCAGGTGCTGGAGAACCTTATATCCAATGCCGTGAAATACTCGCCGCCCGGCAGGAACATCCACGTGCGGACGGCGCGGACGCCGGATGGAATCCGGTTCGAGGTCCGGGACGAGGGCCCGGGGCTAAGCGCGGCGGACCTGAAGAAACTCTTCGGGAAATACGCGCGCCTGAGTGCGAAGCCCACGGGCGGGGAAACGTCCACCGGGCTCGGGTTGTCGATCGTGAAGAAGATGGTCGAGGCGATGGACGGGAAGGTCTGGTGCGAGAGCGAGCCCGGCCATGGCGCGACGTTTGTGGTGACGTTGCCGGCGGCGGCGTGACGTAGAGCGGGCGTCTCGCCTGCGCAAATCACGGGCGTCCCCGCCCGTGTCTGGCAAACCAAGGCGCACCGGGAAGGTGCTGTCTGCGCAGCCGGCTTGCGCGCCGTAGCCAGGCGAAGCGAAGGAGGGGACGGCCGCTCCACATCAAGCCGGCTCCGGCTTCGCCGCGGTCACCTCTGCCAGCGGAATTGGCGGTCGGACTCGGCGATGGGCACGTCGTTGATGCTGGCAAAACGGCGGCGCATGTAGCCGAACGCGTCGAACTCCCAGTTCTCGTTGCCGTGGGCGCGATACCACTGGCCGGCGGCGTCGTGATATTCGTACTCGAATCGCACCGCGATGCGGTTGCCGGTGAATGCCCAGAGTTCCTTTCGCAGGCGGTAGTCGTGCTCGCGCGCCCATTTGCGGCGGAGGAACTCGACGACCTGCGCGCGCCCATTCAGGAACTCGCCGCGATTCCGCCATTCGGTGTCCTCGGTATAAGCCGCGGCGACGCGTTCGGGATCGCGCGTGTTCCAGGCGTCCTCGGCGGCCTGGACCTTCAGGCGCGCGGTCTCTTCGGTGAACGGCGGGAGTGGTGGACGTGGGTTCATGGGTTTGGTGGGGAGGCTAGCTTGGCTTCAAGTTCCGCGATCCGGCGTTTCAAAGGCGTCACGGCCTCTTCCACCTCGGCGGCGGTGAATCGTGGCGTGATGTATTTCGGGCAGTTCCAATCGAACGAAAGCACCTCGATGACCACGACGCGTTCGACGATCCCGCGCGTCTCGGGTCCAGCGAGACGCGCCACGAGTTCGGGACGTTCCCGCGCGTCCTCGACCCGGGCGTGTCCCAGGATCTTCAGGCGTTCGCGTCGCGCATAATCCATGAGGAACAACGAGACCCGATCGTTGGAGGCGAGGCTTCCGGTCGAGAGCAACTGCCGGTTGCCCTTGTAGTCCGCGAAGGCGAGGCGCGTCGGATCGAGGACGCGAAGGAAACCGGGCAATCCGCCGCGATGCTGGACATAGGGCCATCCGTTTTCCGTGATGGTGGCCATATAGAAGGAATCGCGCGACTCCACGAACGCCCGCTCCTCGTCGGTCAGGGCGTCCACCGCCGCCGCTCCTTCGACCACGGCGTGCCGCCCGTAGTAGCGGTCCTGCGCGGCCAGCACCGCGGGGGTCAAGAGAGTCTGTAGATAGCGTTGAGCCATGGGAGGGTCGGTGTGGCAGCCGATGTGAATCGGCGGATGTTTCTGTGTTTCGGGGTCCACCGCGTCACCGCTGCGGCCACGGTATCAAACGTCCCTCACGCGGCGACGGGGATCTCGCCGGGCTTCACTTCCGGGAAATCGACGACGGTGCGAGCCACGTGGTTGATATAATTCGTGAAAATGTTGAGCGCGACATGGGCCGTGGTCTCGACGATCTCGCCGTCGGTGAGTCCAGCGGTTCGCGCGGCACGGAGCGCGCCGTCGCTGATCTCGCCGCGCTGCACGAGGATGGCGAGCGCGAGCTTGAGGATCGCGTTGGTTTTGGCGGTCGCGGACTCGGTATGGCGCGCGGCACCGATCTCGGCTTCGGAAAGGCCCGCCTTGCCACCGTGGAACGTGTGGGCGCTCAGGCAATAACCGCAGTTATTGCCTTCGGCGATCGCGAGGGCGATTTGCTCGCGCACCTTGGCGCCGAGTGTTCCGTGCGCGAGGGCGCCGGAGAAACCGAGGTATCCCTCGAGCGCGGCAGGCGCGTTGGCCAGGACGCGGGTGAGATTCGGGACGATGCCGAAGTTGGTCTGGACGGCGTCGAGAAGTTGCTTGGCCTTGCCGGTGGCGTTGGCGGGGTCGATCTGCGCGATGCGATTCATGGTGTGTCTTGGTTCGAGGTTGCTTTGTTCGATCCGCGACGTGCGGTCGTGACCCCCAATGATCATCCGGTCCGTTGCCTGCACCTCGTGGCGAGCGCGGGAAATCCCGCGGACACCGGCGCGGATCATACCCGGCTCGACGGCGGGTTCCGAAGGTTCCCGCTGGGCGTTCGGAAGATCGGACGCGTGGCGACGGCCGGCGAGCCTCTGCTGTTGCCCGACGTGCGCGGCGACGAGGAATGGATCGCGGATCCGGAATGGACGCGGCGCGAGGCGGTGCGGACGTTTGCCGCGCAACCGCTGGTGTTCCGCGGCGAGGTGCTCGGCGTGCTCGCGATCTTCGACCGGCAATCGTTGGGCAAGGACGACTTCGATTGGCTCCGGGTGTTCGCGGACCATGCCGCGGTGAGCATCGCCAACGCGCGGGCCTTCGAGGAAATAGAATTCCTCAAGGCGCGGCTCGAGGAGGAAAACACCTATTTAAGACAAGAGGTGACGGCGGCGTTGGGCGTGGGTGATTTCGTGGGAGAGAGTCCGGGCCTGGGCAAGGTGATGCGGCAGAACCGGCTGGTGGCACCGACCGACGCGGGGGTGCTGGTGACCGGCGAGAGCGGCACGGGAAAGGAGTTGGTCGCGCGCGCGATCCACGATCACGGGCAGCGCAAGGGACGGGCGTTGATCAAGGTGAATTGCGGCGCGGTGCCGGACGCGTTGTTCGAGAGCGAGTTCTTCGGGCACGCGAAGGGTCGCGTTCACGGGAGCGATCCGCGACAAGCCGGGACGATTCGAACTCGCGGACGGCGGCACGCTGTTCCTCGACGAGATCGGCGAGGTCCCGCCCGCGATGCAGGCGAAATTGCTCCGCGTGCTGCAGGAAGGGGAAGTCGAGCGCGTCGGCGAGACCCGGACGCGGAAAGTGGACGTGCGGATCATCGCCGCGACGAACCGCGATCTCGCGAAGGAAGTCGCGGCGGGGCGATTCCGGCAGGACTTATATTATAGGCTGAGCGTATTCCCGATCGAGATCCCGCCGCTGCGCGAGCGTCCGGAGGACATCGCGCCGCTCGCGGAGCATTTCGTCCGGCAGGCCGCGCGCCGGATGAACCGGCCGGCGCCGCGGATGACGCGGGCGGCGATGGGAGAATTGGTGGCGCACGATTGGCCGGGCAACGTGCGCGAATTGCAGAACGCGGTGGAGCGAGCGGTGATCCTGTCGCAGGGTGGTCCGTTGCGGTTCGAGCTCGCGGCGGTGTCCACCCGCGCGGCGACGCGGGCCGGGTCGGCGAAGGAGGAAACCGTGAATTATTCGACGCGAGACGAGCTCAAGAGGCGCGAACGGGAGAGCATCGCGGCGGCGCTGGGGAAGAGCGGCGGGCGGGTGTTCGGACCGGGCGGCGCCGCGGAACTGCTGGGGACGAAGCCGACGACGCTGGCGTCGCGGATCAAGGCGTTGGGGATCGTGGTGGCGGAGTTCCGGGGGAAGTGATGGCTCGTAGCGCGGACGGGGACGCCCGTGCTGCGCGGGTTGGATCCGCCGTCTCACGACGTCGGCCACGCTGCTCCGCGGCTTGCGTTTGATATGCGACGATCGTTTCATGCCGACGCCATGAGCACCTATGATCCCGCGTTGATCCAACGCGAAGCGGACCGCTTGTACCGCCGGGCGACCACGGCGGCTCCGATGTCGTCGTTGCTGGGCGTGGCCATCGGATTCGTCGTCGCGCCGCATCTCCTGCAGGCGATTCCGCCGGTGGTATCGCTCAGGTGCCCGGAGTGGGTCGTGCCCGTGGTGTTCGGGATCCTGGGGTGGTTGCAGGGACTCGAACGCGGCGCCCAATTGCGGATCCAGGCGCAGGCGGCGTTGTGCCAGTTGCGCATCGAGGCGAACACGCGGTGCAAGACCGAGGGACAGCCGGTATAACTAGTCGGTGGAACACGGGGGCGTTTCGTGTCGTGCAAGGAGTTTGCAAAGCATTGAACTTCGCCGTTGGAACCACGGTCCATTCCGGCGCGTTCGCTCGTTCATGAAACTTCACCCCTTCATCTTCGGATTCGTAGCCCTCCTGGTCGCAATGCCCGCGGTCGATGCCGGCATCGCGGCCGGACCGATCGTCAATCCCGGCAACCGCCATGCCTATTACCTGCTCGACGAGGACCCCTGGGTGGAGTCGGAGAAGATCGCGGTGGGTTTGGGCGGGCATTTGGCCACCATCGACGACGAGGCCGAACAGGCTTGGGTTTTCGCGACGTTCGGCGCGTACGGCGGAAAAGACAGGAGCCTGTGGATCGGATTGCGCGAGGTCGACTTCGAGGGGAATTACCAATGGGTTGGCGGGGCAGCGGTGACTTATACCCATTGGCTCGCCGGACAGCCGGACAATGCGCTCGCGGGAGAGAGTCATGTCCACATGATCAACGCGGGGAACGAATACGGCCATCCGGGCGGATTTTGGAACGACATCAAGAGTCCGAACACGCTGTTCCCGACATTCGATCCGATTTGCGGCGTGGTCGAGGTCGCGCCGGTCGGGCCCGTCATCAAGCTTCACCTGAATCCCGACCAGGTCTGCTGGAACGTGGTTTCAGGACGAACCTACCGGTTGCAATTCAACCCGTCGTTGGTTGCCACCGGATGGAGCGATCTCGGCGGCATCGTGACGGGCAGCGGGATGTCGTGCGTCGGGATCGGGTTGGGGTCGGTCGGAGGCGAGGGATACTATAGGGTGGTCGAGTTGCCTTAGCCGTATCCAAGCAGTAAGAACTCGATTGGGTATCACGCCAAGACGCCAAGAATCCAAGCATTCCCGACCGAGCCGGGACGGAACCCTGCGGTCGCGGCATGGGAATCCTCTCACGCCAAGGGGGACCAAGGCCGGCCAAGAAGGCGGGAACGTGTATCGGGAGCCAGAGATTGGATCCCACCCTTCGGTGAATCGACACGCCGGCGGTCTTTGCCCCCTTGGATGGCCTTGGTCTGGCTTGGCGTGAGATAATTCCCTTGCCGCTACTGCATGCTCTCGACGAATCGATCCCGCTTGGAGCCGATTGCCACTTCCCACCGTCAAACCCGCTCGAGTTTGATCGGGTACGTCTTGCCGGAGGCGAACTGCGCGACGTAGAGGCTGCCATCGGAATCCACGGCGAGATCGTGCGGATGACGGAATACTTCCTCGCGATGGGCCATCGGGCGCAACTTGCCATCGTCCGTGTACTCGGGTGGCGTCCCGCCGACGTTCGAGAGCACGCGGAGTTTTTCGTCGAGCACCGAGACGAAGCCGCGGCAATCGCGGTCCTTCGGCCAATTGTCGCCGAGGTTTGCCACGAAATAATTCCGTCCGTGTTTGCGGATCTGCCGCGGGTTTCCGCCCGGCATCTCCGTCCGGCCGAGTTGGGTCCCGTCCGTCGCGAGCCTTAGCAGGTGTTGCTGGTCGCTCATCGCGATCAACAGCGTCTCGGTGCCGTCGGGCAAACCATCCATCATGCCGCCGTGCGGCCCCCAGTGGACGATCCCTCCCTCCGCGCCCCCGAAGACACGGGTATAAGATCCGTCCGCGGCGTACTGGAGGATATAATCCTTGCCATAGCCATCGAGGACGAAGAAGCCGCCGTCCTTCCGATGCAGCGTCCACGACGGACGATAGTCGTCCTCCTTCGTGTATTTGCCACCGGTGTCCGGCAAGCGCCACTCGCGCAGGATCGTCCCGTCGGTCGTGGCCTTGGCGACGACGTGGCGATTCAGGTCGGTGAGATATAGGATCTCGCGCCCGTCCTCGACGACGAGGGAGAGTCCGTGGGCACCGGGAAATGTCGTGCCCCACTTGTGGACGAGTTCCCCGTGTTTGTCGTACACGACGACATTGTTGCGGGTCTCGTTGGTGAAGAGGATCACGTGTTCCTCGCGGTCGATGGCCAAGCCATGGCAATCGTTGACCGGCGTGGATTCGCCGAGGTTTCCCCAGCCCGGGACGATGCGGTATCGGAACTCGCCTTGCCCGAGGATCTCGGGCGACGCGGCGCGCGCGCGGAGAAACGCCGACGAGGCGACCGCGGCCGAGGTGCGGCGGAGGAACCGCCTGCGCGAGATGGGATGCACGGGGACGGAATGCAGTGGGCGAACGCCCGTTCGAAACGGAAGGAGCGAACGGGATCGGCCCGATTCGTCCCTCCCTTACCCGCGATGGCTCACGACGCGTTGCGTCGGCGAATCAACGCCCACGCGGCGAGACCCAGTCCCGCGGCGACGGCATAGGCCGAAGGTTCGGGCACGACGGCGAGCTCGAATTGGAAATCGTCCGCGACCCAATTGCCGCTCTGCGACCCGAGCTCGCGGCGGTCGATGCGATAGCCGTTGATGCCGGAGACGGTCTTGAAGAGGGCGGTGTCGACGAAGGAGAGCGGCTCGGGTTGGCCGTCGTTGTTCTCCGGCAGGTCGAATTGGACCGAGGCGAGCGCCGTGTTGTCGTGCAGCGCGACGATCGTGATCTGGTCGGCGCCGGCCCCGAATCCATAATACTCGTTGCGACCGAACCAGGCGCCGGTGAGGACCAGCGATGTTTTCAGCGTCAGTCCATCGCCGCCGTCCGTGGATTCGTTGGTGATGAAGTAATCGACGGAATGCGGAATCCCGAAAAGCGGTCCCGGCGTCGTGGTGTCGACGCGGTAGTTTTTGCCGACGACGACGGTCCGCGCGTCCCACACGACGCCGTCATAGACGGAGGAACCGTTGGCGAACTGAAGACCTGTCGCGGAATCCAGCGCCGGCGGGGAGGAAAGGTCGTCGAAGCCGACGACGATGGCGGCCTGGAGCGGGAGGACGGCGATGATCGCGAGAGCGGCCGTGGGTAGGACACGATTTGGGCTCATGGAGGGATTCTGGATAATCGGTTTGGCCCGGGAAATCACGCGAGAATTCCGCGGATCACGGAGCCGTGGTCGAGGTCGAGTCGCTTGCGGCCGGGGATTTCCAGCGCGCGTGAATCGAGCCCGAGGCAGTGCAGCGCCGTGGCGTGGATGTCGGTGACGTACGAACGGTCGCGCACGGCGTGGAAGCCGAGCTCGTCGGTGGCGCCGTGTTGCACGCCGCCGCGGATGCCGCCGCCGGCGAGCCACGCCGAGAAACCCTGCGGATGATGGTCGCGACCGGTTCCCTCGGCGCCCGGGGAACGCCCGAACTCAGTGCCGAAGACAACGAGCGTGTCGTCGAGAAGCCCGCGTTGCTTGAGATCGCGGAGAAGTCCGGCGACGGGAAGATCGACCTGTTCGGACAACTTGGTGTGGTTGGCCTTGATGTCGGCGTGCGCGTCCCATTCGCCGCCACCACCGCCGCCGTGGAAGACCTGCACGAAGCGGACGCCGCGCTCCACGAGCCGGCGCGCCACGAGGCATTGGGTACCGAAGGCGCGCGTCGAGTCGGACTCGAGGCCGTACATGCGGCGGACGTGCTCCGGTTCGCGCTCGATCCGCAGCGTCTCGGGAACGCTGGACTGCATCTGGAAGGCGAGTTCGTAGGACTTGATGCGCGCGCGGAGATTGGCGTCGTCCGGATAGTCGATTCCCGCAAGCCGGTTCAACCGACCCAAAAGGCCGAGGCTGGATTCCTGTTCCTCGCGGGTGACGGTGGGGTCGGACGGCTTGATGAACGGAAGCGGGTTGGCGGGATCGGTGCCGAGCCGGACGCCGCCGTTTTCCGGGCCCAGATACGATGCGCCGTAGGTGGCGGTGCCGCCGCAGCAGTCACCGGTGGGCGCGCCAAGGACGACGTATTCGGGAAGATTCTCGTTCACCGACCCGAGTCCGTAGCACGCCCAGGCGCCGAGCGTGGGATGGTCAAGTTCGCGCGGGTGACGGCCGGTCTGCCAGGTGAGTTGGGCGCCGTGGTCGTTGTGGATCGTCCAAAGGGAGCGCACGACGGCGATGTCGTCGGCACACGTGCCGATGTTGCGGAACCAATCGCCGACATCGAGACCACACTCGCCATACCGACGATGGCCGGTCTGGAGACCCATGATCGTTTTCCGGTTTCCATGGGCGGGATTGCCGCCGCCGACGTCCTTGTGCTCCGTGGCGAGCACGCCCGCGTAGGGCGTTTCAGCGATCGATTTGCCGGCGTATTTGTCGAGCTCGGGTTTGACGTCGAAGGACTCGACGTGACTGACGCCGCCGCAGAGGAAAATCCAGATGACGGACTTGGCTTTGGGCCGGACGGCGGGAAATCCGGACGGGGGCGTCCAGATCGATTCCGCGCGCGCGCGGTCGCGGGCCAGCATGGCGCCAAGGGCAAGGCCGGTGAACCCCATGCCGGTATCGGCGAGAAACGACCGGCGGGTGATGCCTTGGCAACGCATGGGAACGGGGCGAAGGGTGCCGGAATCCGGGCGCGAGGAAAGCCGCGAGTGGTGACGAGGGTCTCCGGTGACCGAGGTGTTTTCATCGCCCTCATTTGCGAATGCGAAAGTCAGTTTGTAGGGGTTTCCGCCACGAGTGAATCGTGCCGAGCCCGACTGCGACAAGCGGTGCATTTCGGGAAATCTGAAGGCGTCGACGGAACCGAGGGAAGGTTCCGCGGCACAAGAGGTGTGTCTTCCCGAAGTCAGGAGCGGGAGGGCAATTGGGGAAAAAGCCGGCAATGACGGTCGCGTGCGGGGAAACGGGGAGCGCGCGACGTCAGGCCGGCTTTTTGTTTTTTCGGGCTTCTCCGCCCCATCCCGCGTCGGCACGCTTCGGCTCCGGCTTATGCAGCAGGTCAAGATCGGCATCGTGGGCGGCGGAACCGTCGGCAGCGGGGTCGTCCGCGCGCTCGAACGCAACGGCGGCCTCATGGCCTCGCGCCTCGGCGTGCGGCTCGAGATCGTCCGGGTCGCGGTGCGCGACGCCCGCAAGCGGCG
>JANYDN010000400.1 GCA_025363585.1 Verrucomicrobiota bacterium
CCGCCCTACGCCCGCCCGATGGCTTGCACGGCGCGTTGGGGCACGGTAACAACAAACCCGAATGAAGAGACTCCACGTCGCGGTCGCGTCGTTTGCGTCGGGCGTCCTTGCTCGGTTTCTCGTCGTCTTCGTGGCCATCACCGTCGGATCGGTCGTCGTCCCGACGCGTTTGGGGGCCCAGCCCGTGTCGGTCTCACCCATCGACGCGCCGGTCTCGGCATGGAGCGATCCGAACGCCTGGAATCCGCCGGGCGTCCCGAACAACACGGCGGCCGTCCAGTACTCGGTGAACTGGAACCTCGGCGCGGGACTCGTCGCGGTCGACGGCGACTACACGGTGTCGAACTTCCAATGGTTTTCCGCCGGTACCTTGCGGCAGGCATCCGCGCCCGATGGCACGCCCGGACGCCTGACGGTGGGAGGCGTCATCCAGTGGCGCCAGGGCGTCCTGGACAACGTCCCGCTGGTTTCGGGCGGACTGTTGCTTCTGCAGGGCACGGGCGAACGCCGCATGAACGGGGGAAGCCTGACGGTGCAGGGCAAGGGACAATTGATCGACCTGAACCTCGACATGGTGGGGGGCGCCACGCTGGTGGTGAACGGATCGTTCGAGTTGTTCTCCGAGACGGCGATCAACGGAACGGCCCCCGGGTTCACGGGCGGCGGCCGCATCCAGAACTTCGGGACTTTCGGTCGCTTCAACATCGGCGAGATCGCGCGGATCGGCCCGGGAATTCTGTTCGAGAATTTCGGTTCGTTCCTCGTGGCCGCCGGGGAACTCGACGTGGCGTCGTTTTCGCAAAGCCTCGGCAGCTTCTCGCTCGGGCCCAGCGCGATCGTCGCGTCGCCCAATCCCGTCCGACTCGACGGCGGCCTGTGGAGCGGGGCCGGCTTTGTGAACGCGACGGTCCTTGCGGACTGCGCGATCGAGCCCGGTGGCGTGGGGAAAATCGGGAACCTGAACGCGTCGTCCGCGCGCCTCGGCGACGACGCGGTGCTCTCCATCGAGCTCGCGGGCGACCAGGGGAACGACCTGCTCGAGGTTTTCGGCCCGTTGCAATTGGGCGGCACGTTGCGGATACGGATGCGTCCGGGTTTGGCGCCTTCGTTTCCGCCCGACGCGCAGGTCGTGATCGGCGGCGGCGTGCAGGTGACGGGCGCTTTTAGAAACGTCGCTCCCGGCGGACGACTCTTCACCGAAGGCAACGAGGGTTCGTTTCGCGTCGACTACAACGGCAGCAACCAGACCGATCCCTCGCACGTTTGGCTCGGGGATTTCCGCAGGAACCCGGAGGGCGGCGTCCGTCGTTTGAAGCTTCCGTACCTCCTGGTCTACGGACGGCCGCCGGATGGCCCGCAACCCGAGGGAACGGTGTGGCTCGCGATGGCGGACGGCACGCTCGACGTGAAATTGACGGACGGTTCGTCGCCGCGCCTTTCGCCCGACCGCAATCTCTTGGCCTTCCTCCGCGGAAGTCCGGGCACGCCGTTTCCGAACCTGTGGGTCAAGGATCTCTCCAAGGGCGCGGAAAACGTGCTCCAATTCATCGATGCGGCAAACGGCCCGATCTCGGACCTCGCGTTCCTGTCGGACGGAAGCGGGATCGACACGGCGGCGGATTGCCGCATCGCGACGGTGGACCTGTCGGGCCCCGGCGCGGTGTTGTACCAAGGCAATCCCTGTTCGTTCACGGACCTCGCGCTCAATCCGGTGGACGGGGAATTCATCGCGTCGGTCGCGGGGAAAGGCATTTTCCGCGCGGACCCTTTGGCGATCCAGATCGACGCCACGTTCGCCGGCGACCGACATCCGGCGTGGGCCCCGGACGGCAAATCATTCGTGGTCGTGAACGGAAGCGATCTGGCGGTGGTCCCGCAAGCGGGCGGGGCGCGGCGATCGCTCCTTGCCGCCTCGGGCCTGCGGGTTTCGGGCGTAGGCGCGCCGGCGTGGAGTCCGGACGGTGCATGGGTTTTCGTCCCGATGACGGTGGAAGGCGAGCCGGGAATCTACGCGGTGGCGCCGGACGGATCGGGAAGCTTGGGCCGGATCGCCGCCGATCTTTCCGGCGTGCCGGCGTCGATGATCGGGGCGGTGGTGGCGGTGGATCCGTTTCCGGACGTGCACTGGGAACTGGACCTGCTGCCACCGACGGTCCAGACGGGCATCGCGAACGTTCTGGACCTGCCGTCGAACACGCTGGTGGGATGGCTGGGCGGGATCACGGTCGACGCGATCTACTACTATTTCGACACGGCGCAGGGCGGGTTCGTCGCGGTCGAAAACGCTTTTGGCTCTGGCTGGGATTCCAATCCCGCGGTCCCCACCGGCAGCGGTGGTACTTGGCAGTCGTTCGATCTGTCGGCCGCACCGTTTCCCGTCGTGGGCAAGTTGGCTCATCCCGCGCGGATGAACCAGTTGCCCAAAGGGCCGGCGTTTTTCGGGATGCGCGCCCCGCAGACCGCGGACTTCGCGACGATGTTCGGATTCGCCCCGCCGAAGGGCAGCCAACTGGAACGATTCGTCAACGGCGCGCAGCAGATCCTTCTATTCGATGGCTTTCACTGGACGGCGGGTACCAACGTGCCGCCGCAAATCATACCGGAGCCTGTCGCCGAGATCACGGAGGCGTGGTTGGTCCTGTTCGGCGGTCCCGGCATCTACGACCAACCGGATGACCAACGCGCGACGCTCGGCACCCCCGCCGCATTCCATGTGAACGCGGTGGGCGTCCCGCCATTGAAGTACCGGTGGCATCGCGCGTCGGACACCGCCGGCGATCTTGGGAATGGCAGCGACACGTTGTCGTTCGCGGCTATCCGCGCGGAGGATCTCGGCGAATACGTCGTTGAGATCACGGACGCCCATGGCACCACCACGAGCCGCAACGCGAGGCTGGCGGCCGACGCGCCGCTTGGGGTCGTCTCGCTGGCGTCCGACCAGGGCAATCCCGTCGCGTTGGGAAGCGACGTCACGCTGTCGGTGGTCGCGACGGGCAACGGGACGTTGTCGTACCAATGGTTCCGGAACGGGAAGGCGATCCCGGGCGAGTCCTCGGACCATCTGTTGCTGGTGGCGATCGGGCCGAAGTCGGGCGGGATGTACAGCGTCCGGGTCGGGGACGGCACGGGCTCGTTGTTCGGCGGGCCCATCCCGTTGATTCCCGATGTGCCGCCCGGCCCTTTCTCGGACGAGTTCTTCGCGGTGGGACCGGGCTTCCCGGGTCTCACCAACGAGATCGTCGGCGTCTCGGGCTCCGTGCGGGGATCGAACGCGACGGCCACGCACGAGACCGGCGAACCCGATCACGCCGGCGCGCCCGCGCGGAATTCGGTGTGGGTGAGCTGGAATCCCACGGTTTCAGGCATCGCGACCTTTGACACGTCGGGGAGCGGGTTCGACACCCGTCTCGCGGTCTACCAACAGATCACCGTGAACACGCCGCAGGTCTCGGAGATCGATCCGGTCGTCGCGAACGACGAGGCCGAGCCCGGGGTCCACACCTCGCGCGTGCGGTTCGAGGTCCACGCCGGCGTGCATTACTTCGTGGCGGTGGATGGCGCGGCGTTGGGGCACGGCGTGATCGTGTTGTCGTGGGAACTCGAAGAGACCCCGCTGAAATTGCCACGGCTCCTGTCCCAAACCGCGGTCGTCAACTATCAGCCGGGGGATCCGGTCACGCTGGGCGTCGCCGCGCTCGCGACGCCCCCGGCGCAACTCGCGATCACTTGGTTCCGGAACGGCGTTCCCATTCCCGGCGCGACCTCCCCGAACCTGGATCTGGGCGTCGCCAACCCCGCTGTCGTCGGCATCTATGAGACGGAGATCCGCCAAGTTTATCCGGACGGGAGTTCGGAGGTCATCCGATCGTTGCCGACCGATCTCCAGTTGTCGCAGCGGAGCGACGGCGCGGATCTGGGGCTGCGCGCGAAGGACCGCGCGGTGGACGCCATCGCGCAAGCCGGCGCGGGCGGCGGTCGAGCGGCGTCGCCCGCGGGCACGGGACGTCCGGGAGGTTTGTCGCGCGGCGTTTCCGGCATGCAGTCCTTCGGCACCACCGGCGCGAGCCTCGACGACGGCGAGCCCGCGCTGTGCGGCGTCGCGGGACATGCGTCGATGAACTATCCGATCCCGTGCGCGGTGGACGGCATCGTGACGGTCAACACCTCGGGCAGCAATTTCGACACGGTGCTCGGGGTCTACTACGACTCCGGCGAGTCGGATGATTTCTTCGAAAGCCTCCGGTTGGTGGCGTGCAACGACAACGTCTCCGTGGCCGACGCCACCAGCGCCGTCACGTTTTGCGCGCGCGCGGGATTCACGTACCTGGTGTTCGTCGACGGGGCAAACGGCGCGTCGGGCACGGTGCAATTGCACTACACGATGTCGTTGGTCGATCCGAAGACCGGTTGCCCGGGGCCGTCGGTGGTTTGTCCGGCGCGACCCGCGCGGCGCGTGGCGACGGCGGGCACGGCGGTGACCCTCTCGATGACGGCCGGTGGGACCCAGCCGATGACGCTCGCGTGGTACCACGACGGCACCTTGGTGCAAACCGGCGCGTCCACCTCGCTCGTCCTGTCGAATGTCGGCCCTGCATCGGCCGGTGCCTACAGCGTGCGCGTCTCGAACGACGATGGGATGTCGGAGAGCGTCGTCGCGCATGTCGCGGTGGTGACGGACGACCAGCCCTTGCTCGGCTACGTGCCGGAGTGCGACGGATCGATCACGTTCGAGATCGCGGGCGCGAAGAACACGGCCTACGCATTCGAGGGCTCGTCGGATCTTTCGGCGTGGACGACGTTGTTCACGGGAAGTTCGACGAACGGGGTGATGCGGTTGCCGGTGTTGAACGTGACCGAGACGCTGGGGAAGACCTATCGCGCGCGGAAGCCGTAGCGGGGCGAAGTTTCAAGTTTCAAGATTCAAGTTTGAAGGCGCGGTACGAGGTGGCGTACGCGTCCCGCGTGCGTTTGTTGATGCGGCTTCGATCGGCATTCTCGGCTACGGAAGTCGCGGACGTTCCGCCTGGGATGGCTTGGAATTGCAGACTGCCAAGGCGGGGTTCCACGCAGGCGGTACGCCCGCGCTACGCCACGACGCAGGCGGGGACGCCTGCGATTTGTGCAGCCGGGGACGGCCGCCCCACATCCTGTCGGCGGAACGCCCACGCGCGTTCGCTACTGGACGTCGACGGGGATCTTGAAGAAGCACTGCCAGCCGCCGTAGTCGGAGCCCAGCGAGACCTTGCGTCCGGGATACCATTCAACGTGACCGTCCTCGAAACCGAAATTGCCGCCGTCCGGCGTGCCGCGGCCCCCGCGATGCACGGCCGTCGGAACCTTCTTGCCGTTGTAATCCGTCGTCCAAGTCAGCTTGGCATCGTACATGTTGGTGGTCTTGGACCCGACGGCTTGCATGCGGTCGATGATGATCGGCGCGGCGCCAAGCGCCGAGTTGAGCTTCTTGCGGAAGAACCAATCCGCCGTGCCCTGCGCGCCGCCCGTGACGTCCGAGTCGCCGGCCTTGCGGCCCGGCAAATAGAAATAGCCGATCAACTGTTCGGAATTGTCCGACGAAATCATTCCCGACTCGGCGGCGCGGTGCCAAAGGTCGGTCGGGCAGAACAGGACGTCGTTGTTGGGACGAGTGTTCTTGGCGGTCGTGCGGTTGTTCTTGATGAGGTAGTGGTTCCAGAAATTGCTCATCGTCGGCATCATCCAACTGAAGCCTTGGCCCGCGCTGTTGTCGGGAAACGAGTTGTCGTTGTCGCCCGCGTACAAAGCGATCGCGAGGGTCCATTGCTTTTCGTTGCTCGTGCAGAGCGTCTTCAGGGCCTTCGCCTTTGCCTTCGCCAACGCGGGAAGGAGCATGCCCGCGAGGATGGCGATGATGGCGATCACCACGAGGAGTTCGATCAGGGTGAACGCGCGTTTGGAAAGGCTCCGGAGGTCGGGAAGGTTTTTCATACGCGATACTCCCATGGCGCGTGAAAACCGCGGTCCGGTCAACCCCCGTTTCGGGGGGTGGCGCTCAGCGGCCGAGGAACCGATGGAAAATGTCCGGCCTCCTCAGGCCGACGTAGACCACCATCAGGATCATGATCGCGATCACCGTGCCCGCGATCACGAACGCTCCCGTCCGGATCCGATGGATCGAATCGAGGAGGTTCTCGGAATCCGCCTGTCGCGTGGCTTCCCAGACCGCGACCTGCTCGTCGAGGAGCTTCTGGGCGCGGGCGGGATCGACGAGTTGGTGCACCAGCCATGCCGCGTCCGGATCGCGGAACGATGCCTTCAGGCCGTCCCTCGCGGCCGGGTCCGCCTCCACGAAAACGGCCGCCCAAAACGACGCGTCCTCGAGAGTCCAAAGGCGGATCGCGCCGAGGTTCCGCGCCACGATCTGCATCCGCTTCCACAAGGCCGCGCGGATCTCGTCGCCTTCGACGCCGGGGAAGATCGCCTCGCTGTGGACCAGTCCCTCGCTGCCGTCGAGTTGGAGTCCGATGGCGCCGAGCAGCAAGCCGTCGATGCCGGGCACGACCTGGAATTCGGTGACGAACTTCTCGAGTTCGAGCCAGGGCAGGCTGGCGCGCTGCCACAGGGCTTGCAGCGCGGGCAGGTCGTCGACCGTCGCCTTGCGGGCGACCGGTCGGGAAGCTTCCAAGGGATCCTCGGGTTCCACGGAACCGGAAGCTACGTTTCCCGGACGGGACGGCAACGCCAGACTCATGACGTGAAATGGACCGTGGTGACGAGGATTCGTCATCCGACGCTTGCGACGTGGCCGCCGCGCCGGCGTGTCGTAGCGCGGGCGTCCCCGCCTGCGTTGGGTTGGGATGGGGCGTCGAGAGGAACGGGACATTCTGGATTCCCGCGGAGGGAACACTTTTGGAGTGCGGTGGGAAGCCTTCGGAAGGCGCCACACCGCTTTCGCCGACCTTTCGATCGCCGATCACCTCCACCCAACGCAGGCGAGGACGCCCGCGCTACCCCAATCAGCGGTCTCACGACCGCTGCCACAAGACGCCCGCGCTACGGATGATCCGGGACTCGCCGGTAGAAAGCCGCGGGTTCCCCGGCAATCCCGGCGACCGAATGAAGGAACACCGAGCCCGACGCCGGCGCCGCGTAGCGCATGAGCGGCCGCCACGTCCGTAGGTCGTCCGAGACTTCCAGCGTGCCCGTCTCCGACGGTGCCGCCACGAGAAACAAATCCCACCCACCGTCTTTCCTTGTCAGATAGATTTGGGTTCCGCCCGAGCCCGCCACCTCGACGTCGAATCGTTCGAACAATCGATCTCCATCGCCGGTGATCACAGTCCATGCGAACTGGTCGGTACCCGCATATCCTGGCGGCGGGATATAATACCCCGATGGAAAGTCGGTCTGGGTCGTCCCGTGGAGCGGTTCCGTGAGGTTCTCGGAAAGCCAGCGCCGCTCGGGATCCAGCGACCGTGGGTCGGCGTCGAATGCCACCGGATGGTCGATCCGCGTCGCAAGCGACCGGACTACCACGATATCGACGCCGGGCGGTGGCTCGCCGCGCACGATGGCAACGGTCCGCCGCGCGATCGATCGCGAGCCGTCGGTAACCACGATCGTCACGTGTCCGCGCCCCTGCGCGCGGATGCCGAACGCCACGCGCGCGACGCCGTGCCCGTTCGTCACGGTTGCGGTGGGAAGCGACGTTCCGGCCAACGCCGCCGGCCCGAACGTCGCCGTCGCGGAAACGTCGCCCATCGCACCCGTCACGTCGAACGCGATCGATAGCTCGCTGGAGTCCACCGCAACCGACACGGTTTCGGGCGCGTCGATCGCAAGGGTGTGTTGGGTCGGGACGAATGCGATCTCCGTCGAGAACCGACCGCCACGGCCCGCGTCGTCGATGCATTGGACCGCCGTATAATAGGTGCGGCCCAGGGCGAGTCGCGCGATGCGGCGACGCGGACTTATACCCGCGTTTCCAGGACCCGACGCCGACCGCGTGCCGTCCGCCTTCGCAAGCGGGGAAACGACGTCGCCAAGCCCGGGCGCGGTGCCGACCCGGATGTTATATGTAATGCCGCGCGCGATCTCGTCGGGTCGCCGCGACCATTCCAGAGCCGCGCCGTCGCTCTCGAAGACGACGTGGACATCCGACGGTGCGACCGGACGGGGGTCTGGATCGGGTGCGAGTACATTGCGAAGGACGACGATCCGGGGGGAACCGATCCCGCCCGAGAGCGCGCCGGGCACGAGCAGGACGATGTCGGTCTTTCCGTCGCCGTCGATGTCCCCGTCGATCCACTCCGAGGCCGGATACGAGTGGATGGCCACGGTGTGGCCCCATTTCCCGCGGTTACCGCGGCGGATGCCCGGGTTGCCCTCGCGCGTGAGCGCGTCCGGAAAGCCATCGCCGTCGAAGTCCCGGAACGCGGTGGCGGTCAGCGGCGGGAAAGGGGAATCCGGGGATGAACGGTAGCTCCCGAGCGCGGGCAGGTATTGCGGGGTCGGGACTGCCAAACTGTACGGCGCCAGCACGGCATCCCATCGCCCGTCCCGATCGAGATCGCCGAACATCGGGGTGCCCTCGAATTCCCACCGCAAGGCCGACGTTCCCCAGTCGGTGCCCGTCCAATGGAAAAGTCCGTTGGCTCCCGTTCCCGGGACGATGTCGGTCCGCCCATCGAGATCCAGATCGAGGATGCCGACGGAGGCCGAGTCGCTCGAGAAGAGATCACCGGAAACAATGAAGGACTCCTCGCGGCGAAAAGCCGTCATGAACCTGCGGGTGCCTTCCGTGGGAGTCCACCCCACCACGTCGGCCGATCCGTCGTCGTCGATGTCGGCGACGGACGCGATGTAGAAAGGACTCGCCGCTGGCGATTGCACGGGACCCGCGACCCAGCCTTCCGGTCGGTTATATAACACGCACACCGCCGGGACGCTGCTTTCGCACCCGCCGGCGATGCACCGCGAGCCGATGCACACGACGTCGAGACGTCCGTCGCGATCCCAGTCGTCCCATTGCGCGCGGTTTAGCCCAAAGTCGGCCGGAAGCTCGAGCGGTTGGCCGGACCAATCGTTGGTACCCTCGTTGTGCCAAAGCATGAGACCGTATCCATCCGTCCCGAGCAGGTCGGGAAGCCCATCCCCGTCGTAGTCACCCAGCGCGAACAGGTGGCCGGACACGGGTCCGGGAAACACGGAGAATTCCTCGAACCAACGCGGGACAATCTTGAAGGGCATATCAAGCTTGGCAGTTAGTCCCTGCGGATCGGTGACGCTCAAGTGCAGGACATCGTCCGCCGACAACGGATAGTCCGGCGTGCTGATCTCGAGGAGGTTGGTCGCGGCAATTCCAAGCACGATCCTATCCGAAGGTATAAGTCCGAGGGTATCCGTCACGGCGAAGGTCAGGTCCCCAATGGGCGTTTCCGGATCCTGGACCTCGACGAGGATCGGTGGCAGGGGTTCGCCGGCGTAGACGTTGCGCGGAGGCGACCGAATCCCGCCGATGCGGGGCGCGTCGTTGACGGGCGTCACGGTGACGAGCAAGCGGTTTGTCGTGGAGATGCCCATCGGATCCGTTGCCGCGATGGCAATCGGGAAGATGCCGTTCACGTCGTGCGGCGCTCGGGCCCAGACCACGTGGCGGTTGTGGTCGGTGACCTTGTTCGTCGAGACCCACGCGAACCCTGGCATGTCCGGAGGTTGCTCGACGATCTCGACGACGATGTCGGAACCGGCCACGCCCGGTTCGAATACCTCGAAGGCAAGGGCACCCGTGTTGTCCTCGAGCATGGAGATGTCGTGGAGCCCCGCGAACACCGGCGCCGTCGCATCGTCGCGGACGTGCTGGACCCGTTCCTCGGAGAAGGGTCCGCCTTGGCCGCCCGCGTCGATGGCCTGGACACTCCAATACACCGTCTGGCCCGGACGGTTGGAAAGGTCCAGTTCGAGAGAGGTGCGGAATCCCGCGTTGCCGGGGCGCGTGACCTGGCGCACGCCGTCCGCGCGGGCAAGGGACGGCACGAGGTCGTGCATGCCGGGACCGAAACCCGCCCGGACATTATAGGTCAACGCACCCGGTTGGTTTAGATCCGTAGCGGCGTCCCATTCCAACGCAAGGCGAGTTCCGTCGAGCCGTGATCTCGGACCAGTCGGCGCGGAAGGCGGGATATTAAACGACGGGATGCCATTGGTGAAATTGCCGCCGAAAAAGGTGGTCCCTCGGCCCAGTGCCAGATCAGGACGACTGTCTCCGTTATAGTCGCCGACGGCCGGCCTTCCATCCTCCCCGTAATTTCCAAGGTAGGCGGACGGCGTGAACCGGCCCCTGCCGTCGTTCAGGAACACGAACCAGGACGGGCCGCCGTCCCACGATCCCAGTCCCGCGAGGTCGGGAAACCCGTCGCCGTCGAAATCGCACGCCGCGGCCGTGGCGGGCGCGATGTTGCCGATGGGCGTCTCGGTCGCCCAGCTCTCGCGGAATCCATCCGCGTTGGCCAGCAATACCGCGAGGCGGTTCGTCTGCGGCGCCGTGCTTTTCCCGGGAATGTGTTCCTCGGTCCAGAGATCGAGGCGTCCGTCGCCGTCGAAATCCGCGAGGCCCACCCCGGCGAAATTCCCGGTCGGCAGTCTGATCGGCGAGCGCGCGAAATGTCCCCGGCCGTCATTGATCCAGATCGCGAGGGTGCGGGTGCCGTCGGGTTCGAGCGACGCCATGACGAGATCGAGGTCGCCGTCGCCATCGATGTCGCCGGCCGCCGCCGCGGCGTTGGGGACCGGATCGGCAATGCGTTCGTAGTCCATTTCCCCGGTGCCGCGATTGCGTCCGAGATAGACTCCTGCCTCGGGTTTGCCGCCCGGCGGGCTTATCAATATTATGTCGCGATCGCCGTCGCCGTCGAAATATCCGGACAATGCCGACGCGCCGAGGGTGACGGGAACGGGCGTGACGAACTGCAGGGAGAGGTCGGGGGCGTTCGGTGGTAGGAAAACGGGGAATCGGTCCGGCATCCAAAAAACGGAGCGCGCGCCTGCCACCGAGAACGTGATGGGATCCGGTCGTCCATCGCCGTCGAAATCATCCCAGACGGTGGCATCGGAGGCGATCGGGCTTGCCGACCCCGTCCGACCGAGAATGCCCTTTTGATTGGAACCAATTCTGGGGCGATTTCCCGAAACCGCGGCCGGACCGACAAGCTCGGGATAACCATCCCCGTTGATGTCGACCAATTCCAACGGGGCGCCCGCTCCCTGCACGGATTCGAAAACCGGCCCGAAGAGACGCGGCTTCACGAGGATGCCGAACGTCAGTCGATTGGTCGCGAGGTGGTTGGTGGCCGTGAGTTCGATCCGGTAGGTGCCGGCCTGGGGGTAGTTCTCGAAGAAGAGACGGAATGCCGACGAGCCAAGCCCGACGGGGGTTACGTGCATGCCGGGAAACGGGCTGCTGGCGCGCGCGAGTCTCGGAATTATTTGGGTCTCGGGCGGCACGGGATCGGCGAACGTGACATCGAGTTGTGGCGGTCTCGCGCCGTCGAACCACAGTTGGTCGGGAATGGGATTGAGCGTCGCCGCCTTGGCGGCCGCCGTCCCGAATAAGCCGAGGATGATCGACGGAATTATCCGTGCGCGGCTCGGGAAGACGGCTGGGTTCACGGGCAGATGTCTAGCACGCGCCGTGCCTTTGTTTATCGGCTCGAAGCCCCTGTCGTCGTGGCCGCCGCGGTGACGCGGTGGACGTAGCGCAGGCGTCCCGCCCGCGTTGGGTTAGTACGAGCAATCCGAGGCGACCGGCGTGGCGGCGATCGTAAGATCGCGGACCCGGCGAGTCGGCATCGCATTGTCCACGCGGCGCGACGGAGCTCTCCGGGTCCACCATCTCACGATGGCTGCCACGTTGCTTGGCCTCGCGCGGTCCCCCGCGTTCCCGCGGAGGGAACGTCCCGCCGTCGCGCATGCGCGTCAACCTAAGGCGGCATCTGGTTATACTTGCGTGGGTGGCGGCGGCCCGCCGCCATTTGGAGCACAAGGAGCCGTGCAAAACTGGTCCGAAGTGGCACCGGGCCGGTGCCACCCACGACATGTTGCATGAGGATGGCCTTCGGAAGGCGCCACACCGCTGTTTCGCCAGGCGCTTTCGCCAGGCGCTGGCGGGGACGCCCGCGTCTACCGCAGGCGAGGACGCCCGCGCTACGGACGGTCCGGAACGCGCCGAATGAACACAGCGGCTTCCCCCGCGAACCCGCCGGCCGAATGGAGAAACACCGAGCCCGAGGCCGGCACCTCGTAGCGCGTGAGCGGACGCCACGTCAGCAGGTCATCGGATACTTCCAGCGTGCCCACCTCCGAAGGCGTCGCCACGAGGAACAAATCCCACCCGCCGTCTTTCCTTATATAGAGCTGGGTCCCGCCCGTGCCCGCCACCTCGACGTTGAATCGCTCGTCCAAGCGATCGCCTTCCCCGGTGATCATGGTCCATGTGAAATGGTCGGCCCCTGCAAAGCCCGGTTCCGGGATATAATATCCGGCGGGAAGGCCGGTTTGCATCGTCCCGTGGTCGGGAGCCGCGAGAAACGAATCCAACCACTGTTGCCCGGGATCCAGCGACCTTGGGTCGGCGTCGAATGCCACCGGATGGTCGATACGCGTCGCAAGCGACCGAACGACCGCGAAATCCGCTCCGGCCGGTGGTTCGCCACGCACGACCACAATGGTTCGGCGCGCGATCGAATGCGAGCCGTCGGTGGCGGCGATCGTCACCTTTCCGCGTCCCTGCATGCCCAGGGAAAGTAGCACGCGAACTTTGCCGTGTCGGCCCGTGATCGTCGTCGTGGGAAGCGCCGCGCCTGCCAACGAGGAAGGTCCAAATGTCGCCGTCGCGAGGACATCGCCGATGGCATTCGTCACGTCGAACTCCATGGATAACTCTGGCGCGTCGGCTGCCACGGAGACCGTGCCCGGCGCGGTGATCGCCAGGGTGGGAACGATCGGAACGAATGCGATCTCCGTCGAAAACGGTCCGCCGCGTCCCGCGTCGTCTATGCATTGGACGGCGGTATAATACGTCTTGCCAAGGGTTAGTCCCGTGATCCGGCGACGCGGACTTATACCCGCGTTCCCGGGAGCCGACGCCAGCCGAGTGCCGTCCGGTTTCGCGAGCGGGGAAACGACGTCGGAGAGCCCGGGCGCGGTCCCGACCCGGATGTTATACGTCGTGCCGCGCGCGATTTCGGCGGACCTTCTCGACCATTCGAGAAAAGTGCCGTCGTTCTCGAATGCCACGCGTGCATCCGATGGCGCGTCCGGCCGCGGCCCCGGATCGGACGCGAGGACGTTGCGAAGGACGACGATCCGGGTGGAATTCGTGCCTCCCACGTTCGCGCCGGGCACCAGCAGTAAGATGTCGGTCTTGCCGTCGCCGTCGATGTCCCCGGCGATCCACTCCGAACCTTCATACGAGGGGATCGTCACGGGGGCGCCCCAATTCTCGCGGTCGCCGCGGCGCAGACCCGGGTTGCCCTCGTGCGTGAGCGCGTCCAGGAGACCGTCGCCGTCGAAGTCTCGGAAAAGCGTGTCGGGCAGCGGCTGAAACGGCGACTGCGACGAACGGCGGTAGTTCGCGAGCGCCGGCAGGTATTGGGAGCCCGTGCCGGGCGAAGCGGCACTCGACACCACCGCGTCCCAACGTCCGTCCCGATCGAGATCGGCGAATGTCGGGTTCCCATTGAATTGCCAACGAATGTCGGATCCATCCCAGTCGCTGCCCGTCCAATGAAAGCGTTGGTTGAGCGACGTCCCGACGACGTCGGTCCGACCGTCGAGGTCCAGATCCAGGATGCCGACGGACGGCAGTGACTGGGTGATCGGCGTCGCGGAGCCAATCCCTCCCGAATCGACGAACGTGTCGCCGCGCCGCAACCACCCTTCCAGCGCATAGTTGGCGCCCTGGGGCGCCGTCACCGTCACGACATCGGACTTCCCGTCGTCGTCCACGTCGGCGATGGCGACGATATGGGAAGGGTTGGCGGAGGGCGATAGCAAGGGACCCGCGACCCAGCCCTCAGGCCGATTATATAGTACACAGACCACCATGTCGTACGGGTTGCAGCCGGCCGGCGAGCATCGCGAGCCGACGCACACGATATCGAGCCGTCCATCGCGGTCCCAATCGTCCCACTGGGCATACTGGAACCAGAAGCCATCCGGGAGTTCGAGTCGTTGGCTCGGCCAAGCGTTGGTGCCCTCGTTGTGCCATATGGCGAGGCCGGACGGAGTCGTCCCGAGAAGGTCGGGAAGTCCGTCGCCATCGTAGTCGCCGAGGGAAAGCAGATGGGAGGCACCCGAGTCCGGAAGGACGGAGAATTCTTCGAACCAATGCGGGACCACGCGAAGAGGGATGTCGAGGTGGGTACCCAGATTCTGGGGATCGCTGGCGGAAAGACGGATCGTTGAATTGCCGACGGGCAGCGGATAGCCAGGCGCGCTGATCTCGACGAGGTTGGTGCCCACGATCCGCACCTTGATGTTCTCGGGTGGTATAAGTCCGAGCGTATCGGTGGCCCCGAAAACAAGATCCCCGATGGGCGAGTCCGGATCCCGGGCCTGGACAACGATGGGCGGCAGGGATTCACCGGAGTAAATCTGGCGCGGGGGCGATATCAGCGGGCCGAGGCGAGGCGCGCCGTTTGACGGCGCGACGGAGACGATCACTCGATTCGTGATGGAGATGCCGGCCGGATCCGTTGCCGCGACCATGATCGGAAAGACGCCGTTGACGTCCCTTGGTGCCCGAGCCCAAAGCAGGTGGTGGTAAGGATCGGAGAAGAAAAATCCGTTGGTCGATATCCAGGCGAAGCCAGGCATACCCGGTGGCTGCCCGACGATCCGGACCACGATGTCGGAATGGGGAACGCCCGGTTCGGTCACCTCGAAGGCCAGCGTGCCCGTGTTGTTCTCGGGCATGGAGAAGTCGTGGAGACCCACGAACAAGGGAGCCGTCGCGCCATCGCGGATCCGCCGAGTTTCCTCGACGGAGAATTGCCCGCCTTGTCCGGCCGCATCGATCGCCTGGACGCTCCAATACACCGTTAGGACCGCGCGGTGGGAAATGTCCAATTCCAGTGACGTGCGGAAACCGGCGTTGCCGGGACGCGTGACCAAGCGGACGCCGTCCGCGCGGGCAAGCGACGGCACCAGATCGTTCATTCCGGGACCAGATCCCGCCCGTACATTATACGTCAGCGCGCCGGGTTGGTTCAGATCCGATGCCGCATCCCATTCCAGCACGAGGCGGTCTCCGTCGAGGCTCGATCGGGGATTTGGCGGTGCGGACGGCGGGATATTGAACGAGGAGCTCAGGTTGGTGAAAACGCCGTTCGAGAAAGGGTAATGGGGTCCGAAGACGATGTCGGGACGGCTGTCGCCATTGAAGTCGCCGACGGCCGGCTTCCCGTCCGTCGAGTAATCCCCAAGGTAGATGGAATTCTGGAATCGGCCCCGACCGTCGTTCAGGAAAACGAAACGAGCCGGGGCGTCGCGCCATGGACCCACGCCCACGAGGTCGGCAAACCCGTCGCCGTCGAAATCGCACGCGGCGGCGGTGGCGGTCGCGGTGTGCCCGATGGGGGTTTCGATGGCCCAGCTTTCGCGGAAGCCGTCCGCGGTGGAGAGAAGCACGGCGAGGCGGTTCGTTTGGGACGCCGCGTCGTGGCCGGGAATGTGTTCCTCGGTCCAGAGATCGAGGCGTCCGTCGCCGTCGAAATCCGCAAGCCCGATCCCGACGAAATTCCCGGTCGGCAATTTCATCGGCGAACGCGCGAAATGTCCCCGGCCATCGTTCGTCCAGACGGCGAGGGTCGGCGTGCCGTCGGGTTCGATCGACGCCATCACCAGATCGAGGTCGCCGTCGCCGTCGAGGTCTCCCGCCGCTGCCACGGCGTTGGGAACGGCATCGCCGACGCGTTCGTAGTCCAGTTCCCCGGTGCCCCGATTGCGTCCGAGATGGACGCCCGCCCCGGGTTTCCCGCCCGGCCGGTTGATCAAAACAATGTCGCGATCGCCGTCGCCGTCGAAATCGCCGGACAGGGCCGTTGCGCCGGGGGTCACGGGAACGGGGGATTCGAACACCGTGGTGATACCAGGGTAAGTTTTCGGATATCCCGGATAGATCGCGACGTTCCAGAACAACGATCGTGCTTGGGGCAACGAAAACGTGATGGGATCCGGAAGGCCGTCGCCGTCCAGATCGTCCCAGACCATGGCATCGAGCAGGCCGGCGCGGTACGCGGGGATCTGGCCGGGCGTGCCGGTCTGTTGGTAGATGATCCTGGGCGGGCCGCCGGGAGCCACGGGCTGCCCGGCGAGCACGAGCTCGCCGTTGCCACCGAAGCCGATCAGCTCCAGCCCGCCTCCCGATCCTTCCACGGGATCGCGGTCCGGCCAAAAGATGAGAGGCCTGACGAGGATGCCGAACGTCAGTCGGTTGGTTGCCAGGTGATTGGTGGCCGTGAGCTCGATCTCGTAACTGCCGGCCTGGGGGTAGCCGAGGCAACTGAAAACATAGCCCCGCGCAGGGGATCCGAGATAAAGGAGTTCCACGCGTATCTCGGGAAGCGGGCCGCTGGCACGGGCGAGTCTCGCGGTGATTTGGGTCTCTGGCGTTGCCCGATCATAGGGCATGACCGTGATGCTCGGCGGATACGTGGCCTCGTACCACAGTTGGTCGGGAACGGGGTAGAACGATGCCGCCATGCCGGCCGTCATCCCGGATACTCCGAGCACGGCAAGCAGGATCAGCCACGCGCGGATGGGGAAGACGGCTGGGTTCACGGACGGAAGTGTAGCACGCGCCATGCCCGCGAAGCCTTAATATCCGAGCGAAAAGCCTCTTGTTTCGTGGCCGCCGCGGTGACGCGGTGGACGTAGCGCAGGCGTCCCCGCCCTCGGTATCCCCGGGCGTCTCGCCCGCGTTGGGCTTAGCTCGAGCAATTCGAGGAAATCGGTGTGGCGGCGATCATAAGATCGCGGACCCGGTTATTCCGTATCGCGTTGCCGACCCGTGGCGCCGCGGAGCTTGCTGGGTCCACCATCTCACGATGGCGGCCACGTTTTTCTGGCTTCGCGGTTGCCATTTGCCGATATCAAGCGCAGGCGGGACGCCCGCGCCTACCGCAGGCGAGGACGCCCGCGCTACATCCACGCGCACGCGCAAAGCCGTGTTCAGGGCTTGTTCGGCAACAGCCGGTAGAATGCGGCGACCGCCTTGGAAGTGTCGTCCACCGATTGCTGGAAATAGATCCCGGTCTCCGGGACCGAATAGGCACCGAGGGATTCCCAGTTTATGAGGTCGGTCGATCGCTGGAGCACCCCCGTCTCGCCGGCCGGGCTGTTGAACGCGAGGTCCAGGCGGCCGTTGCTCCGAAGCGTGACACGGTTGGCCCCGGTCCCCGCAACGTTGATGACGAACCGCTCGAGCACGCGCGTGCCGTCTTCCAGCGCGCCCAGCCAGGTGAACTGGTCGCTGCCCGTGAATCCCGCCTGCGGGATATAATACGCGTCCGGGAAATCCGAGAGCAGGCTCCCGTGCCCGGGGAACGTTAGTTCCTGCGAGGTCCAGTGTGCCGTGGGATCGACCGAGGTGAACCCGAGCGGCACGGGTTGGGCGACATGCGTGGTCAGCACGCGGTCGATGGTCACGTCCGCGTTGTCCGGCACGTTGCCGTGCGCTATGGCGACGATCGCGTGCGCGGACGCATGTGCCGCATCGACGACGCGCAGCGTGAGTTTTCCGGAACCCTGCACTCCGGGGCGGAACCGCAGTCGGACCGAGAATCCGCTGTCGGTCGGCACAATCTCCGGGTTCGGTTCGAACAGCAGCGACGCGGGCGCGAGGGACGTCGTGACCTGGAGCGCGCCGTCCGCGCCGGTCACGCCGACCGCCACGACGAGCTGGGTGTCGGACGCCGGGTTCGACGCCGAGTCCGGCAACGCCAGCGCGAGGAGGTGAGCCCGCGTGACGAACGCGATCTCCGTGGAGAACGGGCCACCGATGCCCGCGGCGTCGATGCACTGGACCGCCGCGTAGTAGGTGTTGCCCAGCGCGAGACCGGAGACGCGGCGACGGTGCGAGATGCCCGCGTTGCCGGGAGCCACGACCAGTCGACGCCCGTCGGGGGTGGACAATGACCCGACGATATCGGCGCCGCCGGGCGAGGACCCGACCCTTATATTATACGTCACGCCGCGGGCCGTGTTTTCCGGGCGTCCCGGCCACACGAGATAGGCCGCGTCGGCCTCGAGTTGGACGTCGATCGCGGCCGGTGCCGGCGGCGGCGCGGGCGATTCGGGCGCGAGGGTGTTGCGGAGGACGACGACCGTGACCGGGACGTCGCCGGCGGAGTTTTGCGGAGCGGTGGCCATCACGACGTCCGCGCGGCCGTCGCCGTCGATGTCGCCCGCCGTCGCTCCGGAGACGGGATCCGGATACAGGAACTGGGGATCGTTCCATCCACCCGTCCGGCCCGCGCGCATCAACAGACGCCCGCTCGCGTCGGTATGAAGAACGTCGGCAAACCCATCGCCGTCGATGTCCAGAAGGCCGTCGACGCGGGTGACCGGGAACGACACCGTCGAGTTCACGCTCGTGGCCGTGATGGCCGGCGAGAACACGCGGCTGGAGGAGCCCGGGTTCGGGTCCGTGACGACCGCGTCCCATTGCCCGTCGTGGTCGATGTCGGCGAGCAGGCTAGCCCCGGGGAGCTTCCAGCCGAGCGGGGCTTCCACCCAACCGGTGGGCGTCTGGGTTCCGAATCCGTGCTGCATCCAATTGACGTAGATGTCGGTGCGTCCGTCGAGATCCAGGTCCAGGACGTGGATGTCGCCGAGGCCCAACATGGCGAGCGAGGGAGGACGGAACCCCGAAGTATAACCCTGCCCGACGAAGATCGCCGGCTCGGTGTTGGGCGCGTTGCCGGTGGCCACGAGGTCGAGCTGGCCGTCGTCGTCCACGTCCGCCAGCGCGGCGAAATGGATGTCGGCGGGGAACGGGTGTTGCACGTCGCCGACGGACGCGAACATGCCCGTGAACGTGACGACCCGAAGGCTTTCTCTTATATCGAGCGGGGAAGAATCGTTCCCGACGCACACGATTTCCAGATGACCGTCGCGGTCGAGATCGCACCAGCGCGCGGTGTTGACGAGGAAGTCCTCGGGCATCGGGATGTCGATCGCGGCCCACGCGTTGGTGCCCTCGTTGTGCCACACGTATAATTTGCCGTCGGCGATGCCGAGCAGGTCCGCGCGGCCGTCGGAGTCGAAGTCGCCGAGCGACAGCGCGCCCAATCGCTTGGGGCCCGCAAACACCACGTGGTCCGGCAGGACGCGCGGTCTTAGGTCGATGGAGACAATGCGAAGCGCGGACAACCCCTGCGGATCGGTGGCCGTCACGCGGAGTGCCAGTCCGCCCGGCGGTAGAACGGCCCCCGGCGCGCTGATTTCCACCAGATTGTCGCCGACGCTGGCGACGCGGAACGTTCCCGGCGGGACGGGCATCGACGCCGTGGTGACTTCGACGGCGAGCACGAGTTGGTCCGTCGGCGTCTCGGGATCCGTGACCCGGAGGCGGAACGGCGGGATCGGTTCGCCGCCAAAGGCGACGCGGTTGGGAATGCCCTCGATCGCGGGCGGGTCGTTGACCGGGATATAAGTCACCACGAATTGGTTGGTCGTGGAGAAGCCTGCGGGATCCGTCGCGACGACGTGCAAGGTCACGGCGCCGTTGGCGTTCGGGAGCGGACGGAGCGTGAGGAAGTGCCGTTCGGCCCGCGGGGCATCGAGCGTGAAGGTGTCGAGGACGCCGTTGAGATCGGCATAGGCCCGCACCACGACGGCCGCCGGTGGCGTCCCCACGTCGGTGGCGGTGAATGAAATCGTGTGCACGGTGTCCTCGTCGAACGAGACGTCGGCGATCGGCGAGATCACCGGCGGTTGCCCGTTGAGCAGCACCCGCGCGAGTTGTTCGTCGGCGAACGGCCCGCCTTGTCCGCCGGCATCGACCGCCTGCACGGTCCAGAAAACCACCTCGCCCTCGCGGCCGGTGAGATCGAACTCGAGCGAGTGGCGGAAGCCCGCGTTGCCCGGGCGCGCGACCAACCGGTAGCCGTCCGCGCGCGCCAGCGCCGGCACCAGGTCGTGCCCGCCGGACCGGAATCCGGCGCGGACATTATAGGTCAGCGCGCCGCGTTGTATTAGGTCGGACGCCTCGTCCCATTCGAGCGTCAGGCGCTTGCCGTCGATGCGCGAGCGCGGGTTGCGCGGCGTGTTGGGCAGCGGGTTGAACGAGAGCGTGTTGTTCGTGAAGACCGTCGCCGTGGACCCCGGCAACGAACCGCGCCCGAAAACGACATCGGGCCGAGAGTCCCCGTTGATGTCGCCGACGGCGGGCTTGGGCGACGACTGGCTGCCCACTAGGTACGCGGTGGGCTCGAACCGCGCCTGCCCGTCGTTGGAAAACAGGAACCATCCGGTCTGCGAACCGACGCGCGCCATGCCGATGATGTCGGGATAACCGTCGCCGTCGAAATCGGACACGACTGCCGTCGGTGAGCCCGCGTTGGTCGGACACATCGCGCTCCAGGTTTCGTGGAAGCCGGCGGGGGACCAGGTAAGGACCGAGAGCCGGTTGGTGGTCTGACGGGTATTGATAAGGGTGTTGGACTCCGCGAGCCAAAGGTCGGGCCGCCCGTCGCCGTCGAAGTCGGCGAGTCCGAGCGACGCGAAGTTGCCGAGCGGCAACGAGGCGTCGGAGCGCGTGAAGTGGCCGGTGCCGTCGTTGATCCAGATCGCGACGGTGTTGCCGCCGCCGTTGCCAGCGTAGGTCATCACCAGATCGAGGTCGCCGTCGTCGTCCACGTCGGCCGCCGCGATCGCGCCGAATGGCACCGCGCCCGCGATGCGTTCGAGGGTGAACGTCCCGTCGCCGCGGTTGCGCGCGAGCCACACGCCGCCGTCGGCCGTCGATCCGGACGGGTTGGCGAACACGACGTCGCTGTCGCCGTCGCCGTCGAAGTCGCCGGACACGACCTTCACGCCGTTCATGACGACCGCGGGAACCGAGGACGACAGGCTTAATATCGAGCCGGGGGTCGCCGACTTCCAGAACCCCAGCAATTGGCGGACGGGCGAGAGCACGACGCAATCGGGCACCCCGTCGCCGTCGAAATCATCCCAGACCGGTATGTCCGCGTTCGCCTGCGCGGGCGTCCCGACGCCGGCGAATCGCCCGGCGGAGTTGCGAACGACGGTCGAGCCGGGTTGGGCCGGACTGGGATTCATCACGAGGTCCGGATAACCGTCGGCATTGACGTCCACGAGATCCAGCGTGGCGCCCGTGTTGCTTAGGCTGGACTGCGATAGGGCGGTCAGTTGGTTGGGCTGGATGACGAGGTTGAACGGCAGGTGGTTGGTTGCCCTGCCGTCGCTCGCCGCGAGATCGAAAAGATAACTCCCGGCAAAGCTGTCGCCTTGCTCGAAATTCAGCCGGAATTGTCGGACCCCGGGAACTTGCCCGCCCACCGGGGCAATCGGATTGGCGAAGAGGCTGAAGAAGCTCCGGGTCCCGCGGACCAGGCGCGGGGTAAGGAACGGGACGTCGCCGTCGGGATCGGTGACCGTGACGACGATCTGCGGAAAGCCGCCGCCCTGGAATATAAGTTGGTCGGGAACGGGCGAAATGCGGGGAGCGTCGTTCACGGGAGTCACCGTGATTCTGAAATCGTTGGTGACGATCGAGTCGCCTTGGGCCAGCACGACGCGGACGGTCGCGAGGCCGTTTTGGTCGGGGCCCGGATGGAACGCCGCGACGGTCCCGGTGCCGCTGCCGGTGATCGCGACGGCGGTGTTCGGCATGAGCAGGACGTTGGTGGACGCGGTGGTCACCGTGACGCGGGGATTGGTGAACGCGGCGCCGACGTTGAGCAGCGGGACGCCGAGGATCGGCGTGTCTTCCGGGGTCAGCAGGACCTGGGCAACGGGATCGGCGCGGAGCCCGCCGGCCAGTGCCAGAAGGAGGAAAAGCCACGTGAACGGGCAGCCTGGATGGAAATGGATTCGGTTCATGGAGGGTTTGGGATGTCCTCCCCGAAAGCCCGGTCGGTCGTTGTCTGGTGCGGTCAAGCCCGGCGGGAAACCCCGCACTTTTGATGCGCACCGACGTCGGCCGTGCCGTCTGTCTGCCTCTCGGGAAGGACGGTTGTGATTGGCATTTCCCGTGCCACGAATTCCCTGTCGGGACGGTGTGGTTGGATTTGGTTTCTGCTGCTTTGCTGTCCGCGGTGGATGACGTCTAACTACGCCGATTTACTGTATGGCGTCAACCATACAGTTTGGGAATAGCGCCCAATTCGGAGCGCGGAAGTCCCGCGTGGCGGCGATCGTGAGATCGCGGGCCGAGGCAATGCGCCCAAACACTCCCGGCCAAGCGGTCCCGGCTTCGCGCGGGCGGGCCATCTCGCTACGGCCGGCCGATCCACCGTCTCACGACGGTGGCCACGGTGGCGTCCGCGTTACAGGAGGCCTTGGTAGGCGAGCCACAGGGAGCGGAAGTACTGCATGGTGCGCACCGGCTCCGGGCTTTCGGGGATCTCCGCCAAGGTATAACCCGTGTAACCGATCTCGTTCAATCGCGCCAACAGCCTGCGGAACGGATACTCAGTTAGGTATAAGTCCCGCATGTGGACCTCGATGATCTTGGATTTCACGAGGTCGAAGTTCGCGTCGAAACCGTCGCCCTCGAGGTCGGACTGGTTCGAGTTCCAGCAGACGCCGACGGCGGCATGGTCGGCGACGTCCATGATGCGCCGGATCCGCGGCAGCAGCGACGTGCCGGATCCATGGACCTCGAGCCGGATCTGCAGGCCAAGGCCGGAGGCGAACTCGCCCAGTTCGCGCAGGGAGCGGCCGATCTGCTCGAGCGTCTTCTCGACCGGAACTTCCTTGGGAAGGCCGTTGGGCCGAACCTTCACGCCCGTGGCGCCAACGTCGCGCGCGAGTTGGATGTATTCCTTCGTCGCCGCGATGTCCTGGCGGAGTTTCGCGGCGTCCGTCGTGTGGTAGTCGAACGCGCTCCCGAGGCTGAACAGGTCGACGGGCGAGTCGGCGAAACGCTTGTGGACGGCGTCGCGCGCGTCTTTCGATAGAGTGACCTCGACGCCGTGTTTGTGGGTCGTGCGCAGTTCCACGCCCTGGAACTTGGCCTCCGTGCAGTTCCTGATGACGGTTTCTATATCCCAGTCCTTGCCGAGGTTATAAGTCACCATCCCGAGCTTGATGCGCGAGGGC